>JAQXZK010000036.1 GCA_029227175.1 Bacteroidales bacterium
CCGGCGATACGCAGGTCCATCATGCGGTAATGTTCTTCATCTAGGTCGAGTGTTCCCTTTGTGTCTAGAATGTTCAGCTCGCACCCCATCAGCAACCTTACGCCGTACATCTTTCTTGGCACTACATGCATGTTGCGGAAATAGATGGGGTCGCAGGTTCCTCTGATGCTCGGCCCATGCTCGGTGATTCCTAAAATCTCTATGCCCTTCTCAGCAGCAGCCTTCACCATCTCTTGCAGGGTACTGTAGGCGTGCCCGGAAACCACGGTGTGCGTGTGTACGTCAATCAATGTCTTCATACGTCAGTTGTTTTTTTATTTGTTGGTATGCCAGTCTCTCGTCACCGTTCAGCAGGTAGATTATGCCGCAGTAAGTGAAGCCTTCTTTTATCAGCAACTGTCTCATAAGCGTGTTGTCTCTATGTGTGTCAACACGCAGGTTGTTTATTTGTTTGAACGACCAGTCGAAGACAAAGTGTCCGATTCCCCTGTAGCCTTCTAAAGAAGCAATTCGATGAATGGTGCCGTAGGGCAAGATGTCGTTCAACCATTGGCCTTCATATATGTTCCGGTAGGTAGGGTCTTCCCCTATGGCCAGTACGAAGGTTGCGACGATTGTCGGGCCGAATAGCACGACATGACTCACACCTCGTTTCAGGTCATTTTGCAGGATTTCATCGGAGGGATAGTTACCCGTCCACTGTTTCATATTACCATTTGCACGCATTTTACGTTTCCCTGCTTCAAGTATTCGTTTTATGGCCGGTAGGTCTGCTTCTGTTGCTCGTCGTACGGTGTATTTACTGTTCATACCATGCAAAGATAGTGTATGGCAGGCGCAGGACAAAATGAAAATAAGAGTTTTCGGTTTTTATGCCGAATCACAGCCTGTCCTTTGCTGATACAAAACGTGTAAGATGTGAGAAAAAGCCTCTCGTGCAAAAACACGAGAGGCTGATGAATGTGAAACGGTATATATTCCGCTTCATGTAGGATTCACTTTGGTGTTATTTCTTGTTGAGTGCGAGGTCAACGTTCACGGCACATGCAACAGAGCAACCTACCATCGGGTTGTTACCGATGCCGAGGAAACCCATCATTTCAACGTGTGCAGGAACAGAAGAAGAACCTGCAAACTGTGCGTCAGAGTGCATACGACCCAATGTGTCAGTCATACCGTATGATGCCGGTCCTGCTGCCATGTTGTCTGGGTGAAGGGTACGGCCTGTTCCGCCACCTGATGCTACAGAGAAATATGGCTTTCCTGCACGAGTACGTTCTTTCTTATATGTACCTGCTGTTGGGTGCTGGAAGCGAGTTGGGTTGGTTGAGTTACCTGTGATAGAGACATCAACATCTTCTTTCCACATGATTGCTACGCCTTCACGTACATCGTCGGCTCCGTAGCAGTTTACAGCGGCACGAGGACCATTGGAATAAGCGATTCGCTTTACTTCCTTCAATTCGCCTGTGAAGTAGTCAAACTGTGTCTGAACGTATGTGAAACCGTTGATACGTGAAATAATCATTGCAGCATCCTTGCCAAGACCATTCAAGATGCATCGGAGTGGTTTGTCGGCTGGACGTGACTTGTTTGCCATCTGTGCAATCTTGATGGCACCTTCCGCAGCAGCGAATGATTCGTGGCCTGCGAGGAAGGCGAAGCACTTGGTTTCAGGGGTGAGCAGGCGGGCTGCGAGTTCACCGTGGCCGATACCTACCTTGCGATCATCGGCTACAGAACCTGGGATACAGAATGACTGCAGACCTTCACCGATGTAGTTTGCTGCTTCAACAGCGTCTTTTGCCTTTTCCTTGAGAGCGATGGCCGTACCAACTACGTAAGCCCACTTTGCATTCTCAAAACAAATCATCTGTGTCTCTTCACATGTCTTGTATGGGTCAAGGCCTGCTGCTTCGCAGATATCGTTTGCTTCTTCAATAGAAGAAATACCGTGCTTATTCAAACATGCCAGAATCTGTGCGATACGACGGTCCTGTGATTCGAACTTTACTTCTCTTTTCATATATCTTATTCCTCCTATTATTCTTTACGTGGGTCAATGGATTTAACTGCGCCCTCTTCCGGTTTTGTGCGGCCGTATGTGCCAGTAACGCTCTTGAGGGCCTCGTCAGCAGGAATACCTTTTTTGATGGCATCCATGAACTTACCCATGTGAACGAATTCGTAACCGCAAACCTGATTGTCGGCGTCAAGATACATCTTATTGATGTAGCCTTCTGTAAGTTGGAGATAACGTGTTCCCTTAACCTTGGTGCCGTATAATGTACCAGTTTGGCTGATGAGACCCTTGCCGAGGTCTTCAAGACCTGCACCAATCATGAGACCGCCTTCAGAAAATGCGCTCTGTGTACGGCCGTATACAATCTGCAGGAAGAGTTCGCGCATGGCTGTGTTGATTGCATCGCAAACCAGGTCAGTGTTCAGTGCTTCCAGAATGGTTTTGCCCGGGAGGATTTCAGATGCCATGGCAGCTGAGTGGGTCATACCAGAACAACCAATTGTTTCAACGAGACATTCTTCAATTACACCTTCTTTTACATTGAGTGTCAATTTGCATGCACCCTGCTGTGGAGCACACCAACCGATACCGTGAGTAAGACCTGAGATGTCTTTAATTTCCTTTGCCTGAATCCATTTTCCTTCTTCTGGAATTGGAGCAGGTCCGTGATTAGGACCTTTGGCAACACAACACATGTTCTGTACTTCGTGTGAGTAAACCATAGTTTGTTAATAATTTGATGTTTATAAATCGAGTTTTATTTTATACTATTTTATGGCCACAAAATTAGTCATTTTTTGTTTTTATTGCAATAAATAGTCTGTTTCGCTTTGTGAATTATTTCAAAAAGTTCTCTCTCCCATTTTCTTTGTCTTTCAAATGCCATTTTTCAGCTTTGCTGTTATCTCCCAATAACCGATGATAGAAGTAGTGATTTGCTTGGACTGTACTAATAATGTGAATTTCTACTGTTCGGAGAAATGCCCTTCAAAGTAGACCGAGGTGCTATAGTTACTTCAAGTTTCATTTAAAGTAGCTTTAACAATTCATGAATGTTTTAGCTTATCTGCCGAAGTTATTCCTCGGCTTTTGGGGGTGTTTTTACTTCCTCAATGGTTATGTCAGACATCCTTTATGAGTAAATTTTTGGACCTGTTTTTTCGAATGTTATTCAAATGCTGTTTTATCCTTTTTTTTCTCGTAGCAAATGCCTGATGGCGTTAAGGGGTGATAGAGTATCATTCATGGCCCGGACCAACGCATGAGCGTTCTTATTCTTTCTCTCATCTTTGGTCGATAACAGTGGGTAGGACATTGCTTACAGGTGGGCTTGTTTACACCAAAACGACATCTGTCAAGACAGCTGAAGACGTATTCCAACAGTTCCTACAGTTTGGACATAGTTCGGCGTGTCCTTCGCGCTTCTGGCAATACAGATGAACATTTGTTCTACTACCAGTTTTTCTTCATCTATGCGTATGTATACCATCACTATATGGTTGTATGCAGATAAGTTTCCATTCTCTTTGTCGTCTTCTATCGCGATACGAGGTAATACATTGCGGTTTACCTGTATCATGACATGGCATAACGTTCTAATCCGCTATGTTAACGTACCCCGGATCGGGCAGGTGCATGCCGTATATGGTGAGGCGGTTCTGGCGTGCATATTCAAGTATGCGCAAGCGTGACTGGCGAGCTGATTCTGCATCCATATCGTATGTCGGACCATATTCTGGATATTTCAGTTGGAGCGCAGCCCCATGGATAAGGTCGGCAATCACAAGGATACTGTCTTTCTGGAATAGCGTATGTCCTGGTGTGTGGCCGTATGCAGCAATGCTCCTTACTCCACCTTCCAGGGTGTCGCCGGCCTCGAACAGATGAAGGCGCTCCTTATAGGCTTCAAGAACGTTTTTTGCAAGTTGGCTTTTGTCTCCCTCCATAGCTTTCCATGCCTCTGCTTCTATACGGTTGACATACAGATGGGCATTGGGGAATGCGGTCTGGCCTTCCTTCAGCAGACCTCCAATGTGATCGGAATGAAGATGTGTGATGTATATCAATTGTAGTTCCTCAGGTGCTACGCCCATTTCCTTCAGTTTGGAAGGAAGCTGGCTGAAAGGAGCCCCCAATCCGGCATCCAGCAATATCGTCTTTCCCTCCGTACGTAGAAGGAAGCAACTCATGCTCGATGGTATGCCTTCCTGCAATCCCAAGGAATTCCATATCGAATCGGGTACTTCGGGATACAGTTTGTTTGGCTGCATGTTTACTCCTGGTTTATCTTCTATCCATATGATACTAGTCGGTTCATCACCGGTGTTTGTCTTTTGATTCTTCGGAGCGCAGGCTGCCAGCATGAATAGGGATGCTGCAAAAAGTAAGGTTTTTCTCATATAATATTAATGCTCTGCTATTTTTATCCTTGGTGTATGTTCATCTCTTATATATAACCCTACTTGTACATGCTATTCATGACAATTTTTTCCACATATTTAAGTAACCGTTCAACTCGTTCAAAATCAAGATATCGACTTTCAAATCTTCGGAAGAGGTCTATATCAGGAAATTCTCTGATAAGCGCAGACACAAAACTGTCCAATGTTACAGATTGGAATTTGTATTTATACTCATCCTTTAGAATTGCTCTTAGGCTACTCTCATCCTCCTCATTGCTTATGTTTTCTTTTGGAGACAATATGATGGATATAGAGTCGTCGAGATGCTCATGTAGTCTTACTGTTTCGGTCAACAAGAAATTTCTATAAACCTGTGAGAGTTTTATGTCTCTCTTGGTAATCCCTACAATCCCTTCGTCCGTCAACAATTGGGAGACACCAATGTTTTCCGTCTGCCTTGCCCTCTGCCAACACCTTATAATATATACCCTTGGGGAGCGGTTTCACTCCCTCCTCCTGTGCCTTTGCTGTAAGCCATTCCTTGTTGGCTTGTGCGTATTCTCTTTTATTCATGTTCATATGTTATTTGTT
>JAQXZK010000037.1 GCA_029227175.1 Bacteroidales bacterium
AGCTCCAGCGGCGGCGAAGACGACAGCGACAGCCCATTCAAGCCGTAAGGCAGGCGAACGAGCCTACACACATGAAAGGCCGGGGAATCACGCCCTGGCCTTCATTCTTTTCACCAACGCCAACCGACCTTAGAGGGTCAAAGGCGTAACCGTAACCCGTAACCGCGTTGATTTTCCCAAGGTGAGGTCAAGCAGCAGTCTGACTACGAAGCCCTTTACAGAGCCTCCCCCGACTACGAACGCTCCCACCCGCCATAAAGAGTGAGACGGTCGAAAAAGAATAAGAGGGGAGTGAGAGGGGGCAAATCAAGCCGGATTTTCCAGTAGATATTTTTAAAAAACAGACAGGCTACATCTCGGCATAAAAAAAACGAGTCGGAAATCCTTCCGCTCGCCATCGAGAAGAAAAGCGAAATGCTTTTCTTCGTCCTCATCAATCCTTAAACACACAATCTCTTTACTTAAAAACCTTTTCTTCTTACCTTAATGACAACCTATCCTAAACTGAAAAAGCTACGATGTCTATCCTTTCTTAAAAATCACTATACCTCTTAAAACCTGTTTTGTCTTTCGAAACTTACCAGGAACAGAGTCATGCAAAAGCAATTTGTATTTGTCTTTCCTATTTCCTGTTTCTTTTTGACACTGCAAATTTACAACGTTATGGAATATGGTAAAATAAATTGAATATATTTTAAGCAAATTATAACAGTTTTTTGCTGTATTATTATTATTTTAACAGATTATTGAAAGAGAGTCTCTTCTCAGACAAAAAAAACTGTGCCGCGAAGTTTGTTTCACGGCACAGTTCCAATCACTAAAAACTTCTGTAAGAAATAATACAACCCTTACGACTTTCGAGCCTCTGCGATGTAACCCAATGCTTCCTTGCACATATTGGTTACATATTCCCAGTCTTCAGCTTTCACCTTGTCGCTTGGGAAGAGTTTTGATCCCATACCCACACAGTATACACCAGCCTTGATCCAAGCGGTAAGGTTCTCTTTGGTAGGAGCCACACCACCTGTTACCATAATCTTGCTCCATGGCATCGGTGCCTTGACACCCTTCACGAAGTTTGGGCCATAGACATCACCAGGGAAAACCTTGGTAAGGTCACAACCCAATTCCTGTGCCTTGCCCATTTCGGAAGCAGAGCCGCAACCTGGACAATAAGGCACCAAACGACGATTGCATACCGGTGCTATTTCCGGATTGAACAATGGGCCAACGACGAAACAAGCACCGAGCTGGATATAAAGAGCAGCTGTGGGTGCATCAACCACGGAACCGATACCTAATGCCAATTCCGGACATTCCTTCTCGGCAAACTTTACACACTCGGCGAACACATCCTGTGCAAAATCACCGCGATTAGTAAATTCGAAAGCACGTACACCGCCTTCGTAGCAAGCCTTTATCACTTTCTTTGCCACTTCGGCATCCTTGTGGTAGAAGACAGGAACCATACCCGTCTCGCCAATCTTAGCCATAACGGCCAATTTATCAAATCTTGCCATATTGTTTTCTTTCCTTATTGATGATATTCGTTATCGCTGAATACGACCGTTAGCCGAACCACCGGCAAGGTTCTCCACTTCTTCGGCAGATACCATATTGAAGTCGCCGTTGATGGTATGCTTTAATGCAGAAGCAGCCACTGCGAATTCCAACGCTGCTCCCTGGTCTTCTTTTGTCAGCAAGCCATGAATCAAGCCTCCAGAGAAGGAGTCACCACCACCCACACGGTCAATGATAGGCATAATGTCATAGCGCTTTGACACATAGAATTCCTTACCGTTATATATCATGGCTTTCCATCCGTTATGTGTTGCACTCAAAGACTCACGCAAGGTAGAAACAACATACTTGAAGCCAAATGTTTCCATCATGCCTTTGAAAATGCCCTCGTAACCCTTCGCATCGGTGTTTCCGCCTTCTACGTCAGCATCCGGTTTAAAGCCGAGACAGAGTTCTGCATCCTCTTCATTGCCGATACATACGTCAACATACTGCATCAAAGGTCTCATGATTGACTGTGCCTTCTCGCTTGTCCACAGTTTCTTGCGGAAGTTAAGGTCAACAGACACGGTTACACCATGACGCTTAGCTGCTTCACATGCGAGTTTGGTCAACTCTGCAGCCTTGTCGGATATAGCGGGAGTGATGCCTGACCAGTGGAACCAGTCTGCACCTTCCATGATTGCATCAAAGTCAAAATCTTTCGGGTCAGCCTCTGCGATAGAAGAGCCTGCACGATCATAAATAACCTTAGACGGGCGCATGCTTGCACCTGTTTCGGCATAATAGATACCAACACGATTGCCACCACGAGCGATAAATTCGGTTTTTACACCATACTTACGAAGTGCGTTGATAGCACTCTGGCCAATTTCATGTTTGGGGAGTTTAGACACGAAATAGGCATCATGTCCATAATTAGCGCAACTAACGGCAACATTTGCTTCACCACCGCCATAAATCACATCAAAGTGTTCTGCCTGCACAAAGCGATTGCAATAACCCGAAGGAGAAAGGCGAAGCATAATCTCGCCAAGTGTAACAATTTTCTTTCCCATTTTAAGTGAATTTGTATATTTATAGTATTATCTATAGGGCACAAATATACAACATATTTTTAGTTCCTAAAAAATTTAAATACTACATTTGTCTCATAAAAAACAATCAGATACACAACTTGACAATTGCGAATAAATATATGAAAACAAAAACAATCAAAATCAATCCTGCAGATAATGTAGCGGTAGCCATTCTGCCTTTGGCTCAAGGAGAAAATGTTGCCATAGATGGACAGGACATCACTATCAATGAAGATATTCCTGCCGGACACAAATTCGCATTGAGAGATCTGGCTGCAGGTGAAGACGTCATCAAGTATGGATTTCCCATCGGTCACACCCTCTGTGACAGGAAGCAGGGAGACTGGATAAACGAGCAAAACATCAAGACCAACCTCTCCGGGGTGCTGAGATATACGTACAACCCCATGTGTGCCGACATAGATATTCCGGACAGACAGCTGACATTCAAGGGCTATCGCCGCAAGAACGGAGATGTAGGTATCCGCAACGAAATATGGGTTATCCCAACTGTAGGCTGCGTGAACGGTACCGTGAAAGACCTGGCCGAAGCCCTAAGTAAAGAGACCGGAGGGAAAGGGGTTGACGCCATAGTAGCTTTTCCTCACAACTATGGGTGTTCGCAGTTAGGCACCGACCACGAGAACACTAAAAAGATTCTTCGCGACATGGTGCTTCACCCTAATGCCGGCGGCGTGTTGGTGGTCGGACTGGGATGTGAGAACAACCAGCCTGACATCTTCCAGGAATTCATTGGAGACTATGATGAAGACAGGGTCAAGTTCCTTGTTACCCAAAAGACAAGCGACGAGCACGAAGAAGGCATGAAACTGCTTCGGAAGATTTACAAACTGGCCTCCCAAGATACCCGCGTGGACATTCCACTGAGCGAGCTGCGCGTTGGACTGAAATGTGGTGGCTCAGACGGGTTCTCGGGCATCACGGCCAATCCGTTATTAGGTATGTTCAGCGATTTTCTCGTGGCACAAGGCGGCACGACCGTCTTGACCGAAGTGCCGGAGATGTTTGGCGCGGAGACCATCCTGATGAACCGATGCCGCACGGAAAGCCTTTTCCAAGACACGGTAAAGCTCATCAACGACTTCAAAGAATACTTTCTCTCACACGGAGAGCCTGTCGGAGAAAACCCATCGCCGGGCAATAAGGCCGGTGGAATCTCCACGCTTGAGGATAAAGCACTTGGGTGCACGCAGAAATGCGGCAAGAGCCAGGTAGAGGGCGTACTCCCATACGGTGAGCGCCTGCAGGTAAAAGGATTGAACCTGCTTTCTGCCCCTGGCAATGATCTCGTAGCCTCAACAGCTCTGGCATCGGCCGGCTGCCACCTCATACTCTTCACGACCGGACGCGGCACCCCATTCGGGACCTTCGTACCGACCATGAAGATTTCGACCAACACAACCCTGTTCAAGAATAAGCCTCACTGGATAGACTTCAACGCAGGAGTGATTGTCGAAGACGAACCGACAGACGAAGTCCTCAACCGCTTTATCAGCTATATTATCCAGGTGGTAAGTGGGGAATATGTCAATAACGAAAAAAACTGTTACCGCGAAATTGCCATCTTCAAAAACGGCGTAACCCTCTAATCCGAATCCATGTCTGAAACCAGCAAACAATCAACTGCAAGCGGATTACTCTCCATAAGTCCGCTCATAGTCTTCCTATGTCTCTACCTTGTCACTTCACTCATCCTGCAAGACTTCTACAAGGTACCCATCACCATCGCCTTCACGGCGTCATCCATCTACGCCATTATCATCACACGAGGCATCCCGCTCTCTCGGCGCATCGAACATTTCTCTGCCGGTGCAGCCAATCCCAACATCATGCTCATGATTTGGATTTTCATTCTGGCAGGAGCATTTGCCGGAGGAGCGAGAGCCATGGGGTCAGTCGACGCAACGGTCAATCTTACCCTGGCCATTCTGCCTGACAAACTACTGCTGTCGGGGATTTTCCTGGCTGCCTGCTTTATCTCCCTCAGCATAGGTACCAGCGTAGGCACCATCGTTGCCCTCACCCCAGTTGCCGTGGGGCTGGCCGAACACATTGGCATTCAGTCTGCCTACATCGTGGGACTTGTCGTAGGAGGAGCCTTCTTTGGCGACAACCTCTCATTCATTTCTGACACCACCATTGCAGCGACCAGGACACAAGGGTGCCGGATGCGCGATAAGTTCCTCGTCAACTCGCTCATCGCAATCCCGGCCGCCATCCTCATACTGATTGTATATACCGTCAAAGGCATGAGCATGAACATGGGCAGCATCGAAACGACCTCCATCCAATGGCTCAAGGTCATCCCCTATCTCATCGTACTTGTCACTGCCATCTTCGGAGTCAACGTCTTCATCGTACTCGCGTTAGGCATCTTAGCAACAGGTTGCATAGGTTTCTTTGTCGGAATCGGCTTTTTCGACTGGTTCAACGCATTAGGAAACGGGGTACAGGGCATGAGTGAACTCATCATCGTCACCCTACTGGCTGGCGGACTGCTTGAAATCATCAGGCTCAACGGCGGCATCAACTTCCTCATAGAGAAACTGACTGCCCACGTAAGTACTCAGCGTGGCGCTGAGTTCTGCATCGCGACACTCGTCTCACTGGCAAACCTCTGCACAGCCAACAACACCATTGCCATCATTACCACCGGTCCTATTGCACACGACATCGCCAAGCGATTTCAGGTAGACGCGCGCAAATCGGCCAGCCTGCTCGACACATTCTCCTGCCTCACACAAGGCATCATTCCCTACGGAGCACAAATGCTGATGGCAGCCGGACTCTCGTCGCTCTCCCCCATCAGCATCATTCCCTACCTCTATTATCCGCTTTGTCTCGGATTCATTGCCAGCCTATCAATCATATTCCGTTTCCCCAGAAAATTTTCCAAGCCAAACGTTTCTTAATCAAAGAAAAAGCACTATCTTTGCGCCCGCTATTACGGGTTAATGGCAATCAAATCATTTTTTACTCATCAAAAAAAACAATTAAAACAAATGGCAACAAAAATCAGATTGCAGCGCAATGGTCACAAGTCTTATGCTTTCTATGCTATTGTAGTTGCAGACGTAAGAGCTCCACGTGATGGTAAGTTTATCGAGAAGATTGGTACCTACAATCCTAACACCAATCCTGCCACTGTAGATTTGAAGTTCGACCGTGCCCTCTATTGGGTAATGACAGGTGCTCAGCCAACAGACACTGTACGAAACATTCTCTCTCGTGAAGGTGTTTACATGAAAAAACATCTCCTTGGCGGTGTTGCAAAGGGTGCATTCGACGAGGCTACTGCTGAATCCAAGTTCAACGCATGGAAGCAGGAAAAAGTATCTGGCGCAAATGCTATCAAGGCAAAGGACGCAGAAGCTGCAAAGATGGCTGCTAAGGAACGTCTTGAGGCAGAAAAGAAAATCAACGAAGAAAAGGCTAAAGCATTAGCAGAAAAGAAAGCTGCTGAAGAGGCTGCTAAAGCTGCTGAAGAAGCTGCAAAGGCTGCTGAAGAAGCTGCAAAGGCTGCTGAAGAAGTTGCAACTGAAGCTCCGGCTGCAGAAGCACCTGCTGCAGAGTAATCCTTTCTGCCGTACACAAGCATTTCAAGGAAAAGCAATCCCTTTCTGCGCAAAAGTAGAGAGGGATTTTTTTCTGTCTGACCGATCCCTTGGCGACAAGTCAAAGACACAAGCCTATCTGACACACTAAGCCCTCAAAACATATATTTCAATTCCATAAGACTCATTTTTTAAGTAAAAACGACTCCCCATCATGAACAAAACAATCAAACTACTGGGATGCACCCTCACCGCATTCCTTTTGGCCGCATGTAACGGTAAACAAAACGGATACACCATCCAAGGTACGATTTCCGATATCGTCGGACTTGAAAACGGAGATTCCGTCTTCTTGGCACGTCAGGAAGGACCCTCACAGCTGGTCAACATCGACTCTACCACCGTTAAGGAGGGAACCTTCACCTTCAAAGGAAATCAGGAAAAACCCGAGTTGTTCAGTATAATCTATCAGAACGAGGGCAAAGACCACGCCTATGCAACCGTGATACTCGAAAACGGCAACATCAACGTCAGCCTGACTCCTAACTTATCCCTGGCCAGGGGTACCCGAAACAACGATGTCTTCTCCGCCTATATAGAAAACAGCAGAAAAAATTTTGTAGAGATTGAGAAAACCATCGAACAATTGGAGGACAAGAGCATCTCTGACGAGCAGCGTGAATCACTCACGCAGAAAATCGAAGGACTTGAAAAAAACTTCATCACCTCATCCATCAACGCCATGAACGGGAATATGGACACCTTCAGCGGCATCACGATCCTGAAGAACATTTACTATTACCTGAAGTATGAGGAACTGGAAACACTGGTAAACCAAATTCCGGAAAGCATGGACGAAGACCCATTTGTCCAGAGCATCAAAGAGCAGGTTGGAGCTCTGAAGAAGACTGCCGAAGGAAAGCAGTTCGTAGACCTCGCGCTCCAAGACCCGAAAGGCAAGGATATCAAACTCTCCGACTACTGCGGTAAAGGCAAGGTGGTACTTATCGATTTCTGGGCCAGCTGGTGTGGTCCCTGCCGCCGAGAAATGCCCAACGTCGTTGAAGCATATAAGAAATACAAAAACAAGGGATTTGAAATCGTAGGCATCTCGCTCGACAATAACGGAGAGGCCTGGGAGAAAGCCATTGAAGACCTTCACATCACATGGCCTCAAATGTCCGATCTCAAGGGATGGGAGAGCGAAGCAGCCAAGGAATATGCCATCAACAGCATTCCTCACACCATTCTCGTTGATAAAGACGGAACCATTCTGGCACGAGGCCTCTCAAGCGAGGAGCTCATGAAACGGCTCTCTACCCTTCTTGACTGATCCCGGGTAAAGACAGACTTTATAGCGCCTCACACACCGAAACACATAAACTCTTCGATAGCTTTCCACCGCTATCGAAGAGTTTTTTGTATATCAAAACACGAAGCGAGCAGTCACCTCGGTTACTCCACGTGTTTTATTGTTTTGACTCGGATTCAATTAGACACAGGAAACAACTTACTCTTGCTCGCGTAACCGTTGCGGAGTACTGTTATTATCTCTAAGGGAGTATTCGCATACCCACTGCGGGGTACTGTTGTCTTCTCTAAGGGAGTATTCGCATACCCACTGCGGGGTACTGTTGTCATCTATGAGAATACTGCCATACTCGGTCCTGTATAGAGACAGCAAGACAATAAAAAGGGCAACCCCTAAGGATTGCCCTTCTAATGATTATCTTAATAAAATTCTCTACCTGCAGATTAGTTGAATCTGTACTTCACACCAAAGGTAATGTTCCACACTCTCTGAGTCTTGCTGTTACCGTCGTACCATGTAGAGAATGCTTCGGTAGGATATTCGCCACTAACCTTGTTGAAAGAGTAGATAGGACGACCTGCTGCGGTCTTGCCTTCATACTTCAAAGGAGCAATTGTAGAACCATTGCCGTAGCATGACCACTTAGCTACGCCCAACTTAGAGCTGAACATATTCAGGAGGTTTTCGATGTTAGCACTAACCTCAATTGAATGCTTGCTCTTGCCAACCTTGAATGTAAAGTCTTCTGCAATACGCAAATCCAAGTTGTGAACCCACGGAGAGCGAGCTGCGTATGCTTCAGCATATTCACCCTTGTGGCTGCTGAGGTATGGGTCATTGTTTACGAACGCCCAGAATGCTTCACGATCAGCTGAAATACCGGTTTTAGGATCTTCGTCCTTGAATGCCAACTCGAACTTATTAGCCGGGATGTAGAGCAAGTCTGCGCCGTTACCGTCGCCATTCATATCGTTAGAGTAGATGTATGAATAACCACCACCGGAGTAAGCTGTGTAGATAGCATTGATGTGAAGACCATTGCCATGGAATTTCTTGAAAGGAATGAAGTAACCTACGTTCACCATCACCTTGTCAGGAATTACGTACTCTGAACGCTGGAGGCCCATAAATTCGTTACCAGAGATTGTGTATGTACCTGTGTAGGTTGATTCAGCAGCACTACCCGGCATACCAGAGATTTCCTTAGACTCTGTGCGGGTATATGAAGCCATCACATTGAGGTTCTTCGCCGGTTCAGCCTTGATGGTGAGGTTTGCATTGTATCCCCAGCCCTTCTTCGTGTTGGTCAACACGTATGCCTGCGTCTTACCATACTTATAGTTGACAGCGCTATAGTCAATACGATTGTCAGCACCAGAGAATGTTTCGGTCAAAGCTTCCTTGTTGATGTTCCAGTTAGAAGTAGTAACACCATAGACAGTCTTGTTATACATAAACTCTGCACTCACTGTCAACGGGAAGCTGACAGGAATCTTGTAGTCAACTGCAAGTGAAGACTTCCAAATCTGAGGCATGTGGAAATCCTGATCCACTGCACTTACGTATGAGCTACTACCCATTGAAGAACTGCTCGGGTCGTAAGACGTAGGCAAGTTCAGGATGTTAATCATCTCGTTTACATCCGTTGTAACAAGACCATTGTTGATAAGGCTGTTCAAAGTAGCAGTCTGTTGCGGAGTGTAAACCAACTGGCCGTTCTTGATGGAAGCACTGTAGTTACCCTTGGAAGCAGAGCCCTGGATAGTACCACTGTACTGAGGCATATTGGTGAAGAACACCAAAGGAAGACGACCCATGAAGAGACCGGTACCACCACGGAGGATGATGCTTTTGTCACCCTTGATATCCCAGTTGAAACCTACACGCGGAGAGATTTGCGGATGGGTCTTAGGATAAGAACCGGTATCAAGCACGCGCTTCTGGAGTTCTGCATAACGCTCGTCGCTAATCTTTCCAGCCTGATACATCGCATAATAAGTATCTCTCCACTTCATAGAGTATGTGTAAACTGCATTGTTTCTGGTCAAATAAGAATCGTCAAAAATCAAAGCGTCTGCACGTACACCATAGTTCAGTTTGAAGCGAGGAGAAATGTTCCAGTCATCCTGAATGTAAACGCCGAGCTGGTTGTACTTAACAACACCGGAAGGATTCTTCTCACCGTTATAACCGTATGTCAAAGCAAAACTCAAAGGAGTGTTACCATTGAGGAAGTCATCTACACAAGCAAAACGATAATAACCTGTACCGTTACGCATGTAAGAGTTGTTAGCCATCTGATGTTCGTAAGAAACACCGGCTGTCAGCTTGTGGTTGCCCAGATAAGCAGTCAAGTTATCGGTAAAGTTTGCAACCTTGTTTGCTACACCATTGTTCCATGTAAACAATTCATAACCGAATGACATATAAGGAATGAAGTTACCGGAAGAGTAGTCACCGGTCATGATATCGATGTGCGGGAACGGAGATGAATTTGAACCACGCTTGTCATCGATATTTGTGTAGGTGAAGATAGCCTGATTAGATACCTTATTATTGAAGCGGCTGTTCAATTCGGCAGCTACAGACCATACATTGTTCTTCTGGCTATACATATTGTTTGAGAATGCTGTAGCCTGTGCACTACCACGATTGTAGCTCTTATTACGGAAGTTATCATCGCAAGAGTTACCGTTAGGAGCATACCAGTAAGTATTCTTGGTCAGGTTGTAACGAACAGAAAGTCTGTGCTTGTCTGTAATGTTCCAGTCCAAACGGGCAAGGAGTTTGGTATTGTCCGTATCACCAGAATAGCTGTCCCAAGATCCCGGGTCGTAACCATAGTCGTTCACCAACTTGTCCTTCACACGCTGAAGATCAGACAATCTGGTAGCATCAGATTTGTCCGGAAGATTAGAGATAACCTCGCGCGGCTCCTTTGTCATTTCAAAGTTTACGAAGAAGAACAATTTATCCTTAATGATAGGACCGCCCAATGTTGCACCATAAGTGGTTCTGGACTCTTTCTTGCGCTCGCCAAGGTCTTCACCGGCCAATTTGTTACCACGAAGAGCCTGGTTGGTGAAGTAAGTGTAAGCCGTACCCTTGAATGTGTTGGTACCAGACTTTGTTACAGCGTTGATACCACCACCTACGAAGTTTGACTGGCGAACATCATAAGGAGCAACTACAAACTGAATTTCCTCGATAGCGTCCAAAGAAATAGGAGTACCACCACCAGGAAGGCTTGAAGACAAACCGAAGTTGTTGTTGAAGTTGGCACCGTCAACCGTGAAGTTAGTAGAACGACCATCACTACCGGCAAAGCTCATACCGTTAGAATATGGTGAAAGCTTGGCCAGGGAAGAAATGCTACGGCTTGTTGTAGGCATATTCATCATCTCACTGTTAGAAACGTTCGTTGAAGCACCGGTCTTCACCTGTGAGAACTTGGAGCGTGTAGCAACAACCACAACATCACCCAGCAACTCACTTGCCTCATTCATCGTAACAGGAAGATCATAAGTTGCACCGAGAGACAGTGTAACGTCAGTCACTGTTACCTTCTGATAACCGACATACGAAATCTCCACTCTGTACGGACCGCCCGTACGCATACCCTGAATAGAATAGCGACCGTCTACGTTTGTTACCGCACCATAGCGTGTACCTGACGGTTCATGCACAGCCTGCACGCTAGCGCCAATAACGGTTTCGCCAGTTGAATCAGTTACCTTACCTGTCATTGCAGAGGTGGTAACCTGAGCATTTACGCCTACTGCCATCAATAACATTGCAAAAGCAGCAAGCAAGAATCTCATTTTTTGAAACATAATACCTTGTTTGTTAGTTAATAAACTGTTTTTAGGTTTAAAATTCGTTTGCAAAGATAAGTCATTTAATTATATTATCTATTACATTTTTATTACAATTTGACATTTGGGAGCCTATTTTTTCTAACGACTACAAAATATTCCTGCCGAACATATACAAAAGAAAGCAAGCACTTAAAGTACTTGCTTTCTTCGGGGTGGATGGTGGGGCTCGAACCCACGACATTCAGAACCACAATCTGACGCTCTAACCAACTGAACTACAACCACCATGTTGCCAACTCCCATTGGAATTGCGGTGCAAAGATACGTTCTTTTTTTATTTCCGCAATAAGTTGGTCAAGTTTTTTTTGAATTTTATTTCAATATATTGCCTTTTTCCCCGCCAAGAGTGTATTCTTCATCAGCGAAACGATGGTCATCGGTCCTACCCCGCCCGGAACCGGAGTAATATAAGAGCACAAAGGAGAAACCTCGTCAAACTTGACGTCACCGGTCAGTTTGAATCCCGACTTACGGGTTGCATCAGGTACTCGGGTTGTGCCAACGTCTATCACGACCGCCCCGGGCTTAACCATGTCAGCCTTCACGAAGTTTGGCTGACCGATAGCGGCAATGATTATGTCGGCCTCGCGACATTCCTTCACCAAGTCCTTGCTGTGGCTATGGCACACGGTTACAGTTGCATCGCCCGGATAGGCCTTTTGCATCATCAACTGAGCCATCGGTTTTCCGACGATGTTGCTTCGCCCCAGGACTACGCATTTCTTGCCCGATGTTTCTATCTCATAGCGTTTGAGCAGTTCGAGGATTCCGGCCGGCGTGGCGGAGACGAAACAAGGAAGGCCGATAGCCATGCGACCTACGTTGATGGGGTGGAATCCATCCACATCCTTGCGGTAGTCGATGGCTTCAATAACGTGTTGCTCGGAAATGTGTCGAGGCAAGGGAAGTTGTACGATGAATACGTCCACGTCTTCATCTTCATTCAGTCTCCTTACACAAGCCAGCAGCTCTTCTTCGGTTAAATCGGCCTCGTAGCGGATAAGCGTAGACTTGAACCCACACACCTCGCAGGCCTTT
>JAQXZK010000038.1 GCA_029227175.1 Bacteroidales bacterium
CAACCGATATTGTTCTGCCACCGCCCAGAGACGCCTCTCCACCGTGCGTGCCTTGCTTCGTGCCCAATGTATGAATGCCGATGGCCTGTTGCTGCCAGGCAATACGAAGGTGAAAGGCTGTTGCGAGGCATGGGCATCGATGAAACATTCCATCTGTTGTACCGCCTCGGCCAACACCAGCAACTCGTCTTCCTGCCTTGTGGCTTGTGATTCTGTGTGACTTTCTTTCCCACTTGCCATTGCCACGTGCTTCATCACCAACATCAGTTGCTGCTGCATGTCGCGCCATGACAAGGGGAGAGGCGTGTCGTGCCGCTCTTTCGCATGACGAGCTTCCAACTGCCTGTTGTCGGCCCTGATAACCCCCAAAAGAGCCACCAGTTCATCGATCTCGCCATTCGCCTCCACACGCACATCGGTTTTCGGCACATCCCTGCAACCGAGTAAACTTGTGGTTCCCTTATCGCCTCTTTTCGTATAAATCTTACTCATTCATCTATGCCCAATAACGTTTCAAGTATCTTTGTTTCGTGCTGCCTTTTAAAGCCTCACACCGGGAGCAGCTTCTGCCACACTTGTCAGTATGAAAAACAACTATGATTCCGCTCATTTCATTTCGCGTAACAAATGCCTGATGGCCGCAAGCGGATGATGGCATATCATCCTGGGCCCCGACCATCGCATCACCTTCTTGATTCTTTCCTTCATTGCCGGTCGGTAGCAATGAATGGGGCATTTCTTGCAAGTAGGCTTGTCCACACCATAACGACACCTGTCAAGGCGGCTGTGGGCATAATCCAACAATTCTTTGCAGGCTGGGCATAACTCGTCATTACCTTCATGCTTACGGCAATACAAGCGTATCATCAGCTCTACAACCTGTTGCTCTTCCTCTATTCTGTTCATTTTCTATCACATGTTATACGCCCGTTTGCCCTTTCACCGCATGCAAGGCACGCTCCACCCAACCTGCCATTCGATGTGCAAACCATAGGTTGACCGCCATGAACAGGATTCCTGCAACGCCCCATAGCAGCATTTCCATACCCCCCATGGCATACCCAATACTTTCCAACCCTAAATAGCAATAGGGTAGTAGCAGCAGCGAAGAAACCAACCCGGGCACATATCCTTTAACCATGATAGCTTGCAAACCATGCACCAACAAATGGAAAGAAAACGCCATGAACAGTGCCGACCATATCTGTAAGCCGTATGCACCCTGTACAAGCACATAGCAGGTGGCCAAAAGAAGAACAAGCAACTCTTCAAGAGCGGCAACGACAAAAGCCTTTGTGCTGATACGGCTCAGATAGCCAACCAGGTGCCTCATTCCCGGAAATCTTGCTGCCAACGCATCTTTGTGTTTCAGCATCCAACGATGCTGCACGATGGCCTCTTCCGTGTCATGAAGGAGAAAGGCGAGAGGGAAGGGGAGAACAAGATATAATATACTCAATGCACTCATATGAAATTGTAGGTATGGTGATGGTCTGCAAACCAACTTCTTTCTTTTGTGCAAAGATACAATACTTTCTGCAAGAACCATGCAAAAAAGCATATTTTTCTCATGCTGTTTGGTGGTAGTTTGATATAATTTCAGTAATTTTGCCTTGATTTTGCGCTGATAACAGCAAAGCAAGCAATTGGAATAAAGACAGCATTAAATTTCGATTCCATAGTCATAATCTATCTATTTCATTAAAATTGTTAATATGTGAATTGCTTCTCTGTTTGCCAAATTTATAAGTGACATTTAATTTTATTTGTCTAGTTTCACCTTTTCCCCATTTCCATAACTGAAAACCACTGAACGAACTGTAATTATCCCATTTGCTTGTCCAGAATATATCACTCATGGCAAGATTCACTGTCCATCTTTTATTTGCAAAACTCTTGCTGAAACCTATATCGACATATCCTGAAGGGACTATATATTCATTTGAAGCTCCGAGCCTCTTTGTCGCATACGAACCGTTCAACTCCATTTGTATCTGCCAGGGCAGTCTGATAGTATTGTGTATGGAGAATGTACCACCAAAACCATCAAGATTGAACTTTCTATACTGATCAAACGCAATGTCATTCTTTACATAATGTCCTATCAGATTAAGATTCATTTCCCACCAGCGTGTAATGTTTACACCCTGATACAAAGTAAGTGAAACCCTTTGCTGTTTTCCGATGTTTCTTGGTGTCATAATTACCTTATTCACCGAAAGTGTATCCGTTATCTTAGCCTTGTAATCCATCAGGTATGAATAAGATGCAGTGATTGCTGTACGGTTATATGAGTAATTCAAAGCTACCTTGTGGGATTTCTGAGGCGTTAAAAACGGATTGCCTTTCCAGCAGGACAATTCATCAAGCAGATATTCAAAGGGATTGAGGTCTTGATATGCAGGACGGTCTATGCGGCTTGCATAGCTTAGAGTCAGTGCATGACTGTCGTTTATCTGATAGTTCAAATTGAATGTAGGAAACAGATTGATATAGTTTCTTTTGTTGTTTCCATCGCCATCTCCGTCAATAGTGTACAGCAGACCGTCAGAAAAAGTATATTCTCCACGCAGTCCAGCTTCCATACTTATTTTATCGCCTAAAGAATGAGAATACAAAATATATCCTGCTAGAATCTGCTCCTTGTATCTGAAATCATTTGATTGTGATTTGTCTATTGTCTCTTGACCGTTATCTACATCATAAAACTGAAATCCATTATCTGCATTGACTGATGAAAACTTCAGTCCTGATTTTAGCTCTCCGTTCCACAATGGATGTTTCTGGGCGTATGATACGGCATATATGTTTATATTCCTGCTGTTTACAGACTTATATAGATTATTCTGTAGCTCAGAACCATCAGGCAATACATATTTATTAGGCTGCCAATTGCCGGAACCACCATCAAACCAAGCATAGTTAAAATCCAAGTTATAGCTGACTCCTTCTTTGGGTGTTGCCATATAGTAAAGGTTTCCGCCATATCTGTTTCCTTTCTGAGTATAATAGTCATTACTTCCATAAAGAATCTGTTTCAGTTCCCTTGTATTTGCATCTCTGATTTCAGTAACAGTGTTGGTTATCCCAGGTCCGAACAGCGTATTTACATCAATTCTTACGCCAATCAAATGCTTGTCATTCAAGGTGTATTCCATATTCAGATTACCCGATATAGTCTTACGCTTGTCTGTATCCTGTGTGGGACTGTAATAATCCTTTCCTTCTTGAATGCGGTGCATACCATAGTCCATATTGTAATATCCGAAAGCATGGTTATAGTTTCCCGACAAGCTGAATCTGTTTTTGGTATAGCTGAAAGAAATCTCCGTGTTCTCTCTCAAGTTTTCCCAATATGAGACACCATTGTTCAGAGAGAAGAAGAAACCTTCAGATTTTTTTCTATTCATATTGATGTTTATGATGCCTCCTGATCCTTCTGCATCGTACTGTGCTGATGGGTTGTGCATCACTTCAACTGAAGTAACGGAAGATGATGGAGTAGCTTTCAGTAGTATGATTAGTTCATCTTTCTGCATATATGTCTGTTTGCCATTAAGTATTACCAGTACGTTGTTCTTGCCTCCTATACTGATGTTGTTCTCTCTATCTACAAATACTCCAGGAGTTTTTTTCAGGACTTCAAGAGCTGTACTTCCAGCTATGATACTGCTGTTTTTGGGAATAAAAACCATCTTTCCTTTTTCTATCTTTACAGACGGAGATTGCTTTTCTCCTATAATCACTACATCATTTAATAAAAAGTCTTCTGGTTTTAATTTAATGGTATGTAATACGGTGTCTGATGATATGACAAATGGTGAACTCACATATTGCTTATATCCTAAACAACTAATAAGAAGTTGTGCTTCCCCTTTAGCATTGAAATTATATTCACCCTTTATTGTTGTAATACCTTGTTGTAATGTCATACCATTTTGGGGATTCATTAAAACAACAGCTGCAGCTTCTATTGGTGTTCCAACACTATCTGTTACGCAACCTTTAACAAAATATTGCGCATGTATTTCTATGCTGATCAATAGTAAAACAAATAAAATATTTTTTTTCATACTCATACTAATTTGATACGTTTGATTATATAGAACTAAAAAAACATTTTAAACAAATTATGTAATCTTATACTATCTTTATTTGAATAAAACAAATCACAAAACGAATATTCAATAAATATTTTATCATGTTTCTCTATGAAAAATAATGAAAAAGGATAATATGGATATGAGTTTCGACCACTTCCGCCATGAAATGATAGCCCGTGGCGTGACGGATGAAACACTCGACACCATTGAGAAATGTGGAATCGACCTGCATCACTGGCTTGAGGGATTCAAAGACACGCCCACATCGGTTGAAAAGACGGTAGAGACCATCAAAACCCATCCGCTTGTACCGAAGAATATAGTGGTTCGCGGATTTATCATAGATTCTGAAACAGGCGCATTAGAGGAAGTGTAATGAAAGCATTGACTATGCTTGCTTCAACGCAACTTCCAAAGGCTTGAGCGCCAGCTGGCTGTAATTTCAACTACCGAAGGCTTGAGTGCCAGCTGGCTGTATTTCCTTATCTGATAAAGTGCATGGGTGTCCATGGCTCACGTTCAGGAGCATCGGTAGTGTCAATACCATGCATCTTCTTGAGCGTCCACGCCATGTTGTTGGCAAGCGTGCGCATGGTTTGCATGCCCTCCACATCTTTTGCCGATTGACCTTCCTCACGACCGTATGCGATGTTCCAGTATTGCGAAGTGATAAGGGGCATGTTGCACATCTGAAAAGGCATCTGTAGCGTCTGGAAAGCTGCTGTGGCACCCCCTCTGCGGCATACTGTAACGGCAGCAGCAGGTTTGCCTTGGAAGTTGGCGCCTCCGGCATAAAGCATTCGCTGTTGCAGGCAAAGGAGCTGTCCGGATGGCTGTCCCCAATAAACAGGTGAACCGAGGATGATAGCATCACATTCCGCCATCTTTTCAATAACCTGATTGGTGATATCCTGGTCGCCAAAAACGCAACGATGCTCCTGTGGCGAGTTGGCCGCAGCATTCGTTCTGCATTGATTGCAGGCAATGCAACCGCGCACAGCCTTATTGCCTATCCACATGATTTCACTTTCTACACCTTGCTTCTCAAGCTGTTGTGCTATTTCATTGAGAGCTACGAATGTATTGCCCTTATGACGAGGACTTCCGTTGATAAGTAATACTTTCATTTTCTTTTTATTCTGTTGTCAATTTTCTCTGCCATCTATAATAGTTTTGCTATCTCCTTCGTGCTCGATACACCTAAAAAAAGGAACCTCTTCGATGGTAGGCCATTTTATTTTGGAAGCCTTCACACACAGGTCTGTCACACTATGCACCGGTGCCATGCCTTCACATAACATGTCGCTCACGCGCTGTGTGCCTCCGGTGGGACTAAATA
>JAQXZK010000039.1 GCA_029227175.1 Bacteroidales bacterium
CTTTTTGCGGAAGGGCACATGGCCGGTCTCGTTCCATTCGGCCTGGAGTGCGCGTACATCCTGGAGCAGGTTGTCGCTGCCTTCGTTGGCAAGGGCCTCAAGACGTGCCACGATGTCGAGTTTCTTCTGCAGGTTGGCCTCTTCCTCGGTGCGCTGTTCCTTGTTTGCGGCATTCTTGGCGTTGAAGAAGGCGTTGCAGGCGGTGTTGAAGCGCTTCCAGATGCTTTCGCTCACCTTTTGTGGAACGGGACCGATGGTCTTCCATTCAGCCTGCAGTGCCACGAGTTCGTTCGTGGTGGTAGCCCAGTCGGTGCTGTCCTGAAGCTTTTCGGCGCGCTCGCAGAGTGCGGTCTTCAGCTTGAGATTCTCGGACTGCGATTCGCGGATGCCGCGGAAGTGGGCAGTCTTGGCGTTGAAGAAACGGTCGCAGGCCGTGCGGAAACGTTCGAAAATCTCCTGGTTCACCTTACGGGGAGCATAGCCGATGCTCTTCCACTGTGCCTGCAGGGCGATAATATTCTTTGTAGCCTCTTCCCATTCTGCGGGCTTGCGGATGGCATCGAGGTCGATGTTCTCAACGATTTCGCAGAGAGTCTGCTTCTGCTTGAGGTTGTCCTCCTCGTCGGCCTTGATGGAAAGGAAGTGATCCTGATGACGCTTGTTGATGAGGGTGCTGGCGCTCTTGAAACGTGTCCACACCTCCTCGCGGAGTTCCTTGGCCACAGGACCGGTCTCGCGGAATTCCTGATGGAGCTTCTGAAGCTGGTGGAAGGCGCTGATGACATCCTCGAGCTCTACGAGTTTTTCGGCAGCCTCGCAGATGCGCGTCTTGATTTCAAGGTTCTTCTTGAAGTCATAGGCACGCATTTCGTGGTTGATGCGGAGCAGGTCGTAGAACTGTTCGCGCTGATGCTGGAAATTCTTCCAGGTCTCGGTGGTGTTTTCGGCCGGGATGGGTCCGATTTCCCTCCATTCGGTCTCGAGGGTCTTGAAGTTCTCGTAGTTTTTGTCAATGCTGTCGGGGTTGGCAACCATCTCCTTGATTTTCTCGATGATGTCGAGTTTCTTCTGGAGATTCTCCTTGCGTTCAGCTTCAGCCTCTGCAGCCTGTTCGGCACGCTTTTCCTTGATGGTGGCCATGAGGCTCTTGAATTCAGCCTCAAAGGGGTCCTCGGCAGGTGTGAAATCCTCAGCGTTACCGCCGGCTTCGACGAAAGCCTGACGTGCGGCGGCTACCTCTTCGTTGTGCATCTTGTAGAAACTTACGCGAAGATGGTCGCAAAGGTTACGGTCGGTGTTGCCGGATTCGACAAGCGCCTTGAGTTGGGCCACAACTTCTTCTTTCGTGGAAGGCGTGGTTTCTGCTGTTTCCGTTGCCTGCACGCATTCCTCTACGGGAGTTTCAGTGGCCGCTTCGGCAGCGGTCTCCACGGGCTGGAGGTTCTCTTCGGCTGCCATGAGCTGGGTTTCTTCAATTTCACTCATAATTACGAGTGTCAGTCTTTAAGGTTAAAAATAAAAATGAAACTAAAAGGTATGTATGGCGGATGCGGTCGATACGACAGGAATACATACCGCAATACAAGGTGCAAAGAAAAGTAAAAAAGTGCAACCCACAAAGTTTTTTTTCGAAAAAAATGTCTTTATATGCGTCTTTTGCCATTTCGAGACGTATTTTCACCTGTTACTTGCACCTTTTCTGCTTTCTTTAGTAAAGGTGGGTTCTATAAATTCGCTTAGACAGATTTTTGAGTTTTAGTCGGGGTTAGATTGTCAGTCGAAGAGGGAGTGTAGCGAACTACATGGCCGATAAGAGTGGCAATATGGACCGAATAAAAGCAAAAAGATGACAAAACACAACAAATAATATATGGTCCATCTTTTATGAAGAAATTATTCGCAGTCGTGATACTGGCATTGTTTGCCTGTGGAGCCATGGCTTTGCCGTCCTTTTTGTTCATGAAGCGAAAAAGGAGGACTGTGGGCATGTCGGCATTTATGGAGATGCCAACAACTTTTCCTTTATTGCGCCACCTCATGGACGGGAAAAGCAGGAAGCAATAACTGACAGAAGTACACAACCGACACCAGACTTTGATGCAGGAACGAGGGTGCAGAATGAAAACTTCCTTGGTATGTTGAGACGGTACCTGCTAAAGATGATGGGTTTATAGCACAAAATAGAAACAAATCTTGTATCTTTGCAACACCGGAAAATTTAAGGGTTAAGCAAAATGATGAAGAACGTTAAATTAAGCCAAATGAGCAATGATGAGCTTGCTCAGTCATTGCCATGGCGAAAAAACAAAGGCGTAGCCAACGTTAAGTATATGTTTGTGTTGGCCATGTTG
The DNA here is from genome assembly GCA_029227175.1 of Bacteroidales bacterium. GTDB lineage: Bacteria > Bacteroidota > Bacteroidia > Bacteroidales > Bacteroidaceae > Bacteroides. The sequence goes on from JAQXZK010000039.1 coordinate 2,352, forward strand.
GCCGCCCTCTTTGGCTGTCATAAACAGACTGACAAGGAGGTAAAAATAAACGACTCTATTGTGAACGTACCCATAGAGACGCACATTACCTATGTCCTTGATGGTGATACCGCACGGCATTCGGTAATGCAGTATTTCGATTTTGATACCATCGGGGACCTGCAAGGTTTCTTTCACGAGCTTTCTGCAAAACATCCTATCGTCAAGTGGATGGGGGACGAAGATGAAATAGACGTTGTGATAGACAGCTGTATTGCAAAGATTGATGCATACCGCAAGGGGAAAATCCGTTTCTACCCTGATAGCCTGGTGAGAAAATGCATAAACAATATGGGCTTCAATATCGCCGCTGTGAACAACCATTCATCGGGGATGATGGACTTTGTGCTTGCTGAGTGGCTTATGATGTGTGCGGCCTACTATAGTCCGGACATTACATGTTTGGTAGAAACTCAGACACCGGACCATCGCGCAGGTTTCTATAATTTCGGATCATCCTACAACTATGCACCTTGGTGGTCGTATTGCTTTATCAAACGCGAGAAAGGCTATCAGGTTTTCTGCCTCGGAGATTATGTGAAGGTTCGGAGCATCTTTCAGCTGACAGATGAAAAGAACCGGAAGTATTATCTCTGTTCCAACAGTTTAAGCGCTGTAGAGTTCTACCAGTGCTTGTTCTGGGCAAAAGACGATGATACAATCCTAAGAGTGGCAGAGTGCAAAGACGCACCTCGGAAGTATGATACTGAGAATTTGCTCTATTACTTCGACCCCAAGCTTCTGATTTGGAAATATGCCAAAGAGGAAGAAGGTTCTGGTCCACTGACGAACGAGCGAGAGGAGAGCGGAGCTTGTTCCAGCTATCCCGAGCAAGGAGGAAGCAGGCAAAGCCAACTGATAGCCATAGACGACGTACCTGCATTGAGACTTATCCTCGATGGAGAAAACTCTTGTTTTGCGGAATAATAAAAAGAAAAAATGATGCAGATTGAGTATGCCACTTTCAGCGAGGCAGGTCCCCGCTCCTATAACGAAGACTATGTGCGAATAGTGGAGATGCCAGCACAGGGCAGGACCTTGTTTGTGCTGTGCGATGGTATGGGCGGTCACGCCATGGGCGATTTGGCAAGCCGTACCGTGGGGGATGCGTTTGCAGACTTTTGGCAGGAGAATCCTGAGTTCAAGGACTGCGGTGTTAAGGTCCGTGAAGCCTGCCAAAAGGCTTCTGAGGCCATCGACCGCAAAAGCCTTGATATGGGGGCGGTGCAGATGGGGACCACTATGGTAATGGCGAGCATCGAGGGCAACAAGGTTACCATTGCACATACGGGAGACAGCCGTTGCTATCTGTTAGGAAAGAGGGACTCCGAGAGGGAAAAACCGCTGAAAACGACAGGTGTGAGCGATGCAGAGCGTGATGTGGTCTCTCAGTCTCAAGACCATGTGCACATACAATATGGTATGGAAATGGTGGCAAAATGCTTCTTTTCCAATCGTCCGGAGGTGGCAGTGCCCGACGTCCGTGAGTTCAGAAAGTTGTAAAAATAAAGAAACTGAATAAATTTGAATTATGACTATAGAAGAACTTAATGACATACTTGACATTGACGAGAGTTATCGCATTGAGCGTACCATCTCAACAGGAAACATGGATAAGTTTCAGGAAGCCATTTGTGCTTTTGCAAACGATCTTCCCGGTAAACGCCAGAAGGGTTATCTTCTGATTGGCGTATATGATGACGGTCGCATCAGCGGATTGAAGGTTGACGATGCTTTGATGAAGAAGATAAGCGGTATACGTTCTGACGGTAACATCATACCTCTCCCTGTAATGAACACAGAGAAGATAGAAACTCCTGAAGGTGACGTGCTGGTAGTAGAGGTTACTCCTTCGCTCATCCCACCTGTACGCTATAGAGGACGTACGTTCATTCGTATCGGACCTCGTAGAGACATCGCGACAGAGGCAGAAGAGCGCATCTTGTTTGAGCGTCGTGCTTCTTTCATGGCGACATTTGATGCTGCTCCTTGCTTCGCAGCGAAGATAGAAGACTTGGATTTGGAAGTTTTCCGCAACAAATTCTTACCTAAAGCTGTGAGCCAAGAGATTCTTGAATCAGAGACACGTCCTATCGAAGAGCAGTTGGCTGCACTCGGGATGTATGACCTTGCCAACAACTGCCCAACTTTTGCTGGTATTATGTTGTTTGGACGCAATCCTCGACGCTTCATGCCTGGAGCATACGTTCAGTATGTCTGCTTTGATGGAACAGACAAGACATCGAACGTAGTAAACGAGCGTGAGTTTAGTGAGAACTACTGTGAGTTACTGCCGAAACTGGAGTCGTTACTTGAAATGTCCGTCATCAAGCAATATCCTGTTCCTGCCTCTATGCTGCGTGAAGATATGGTAAAGAATTACCCCTATTGGGCTATACGAGAGCTGCTTATGAATGGTTGTATGCACAGAGACCTACAGAGCAACACCCCTCTTCGTTTCTATGAGTTCAGTGACCATCTTGAGATAACCAATGCTGGCGGTCTTTATGGCAATGCACGTCCTGAGAATTTCCCCAAAATCAACGACTACCGCAATCCTATCATTGCAGGAGCAATGAAGTCGTTAGGCTACGTCAATAGGTATAACCGTGGTATAGGTCAGGTGCAGAAGGAACTGAGTGAAAACGGAAATCCAAAGGCTGAATTTGATGTAAATCTGCTTACTGCATTTGCTGTAGAAGTTCGGAAGTGTACCAGTCAGAGTGCAAAAGGGCACCAGTCGGGTACCAGTCAAACAGAAAATGGGTACCAGTCGGGAACCAGTCAAAACTCCTCAGACCATCGTCCATTTGGTCCTAAAGTCCTAACATTACAGGAACGAATACTAGAGTTTTGCGAAGAGCCTAAAACACTTAGGGAAATCGCTGATTTTCTGGGGGCTTCCAACAAGAAAAAGGTCAAAGCCAAGTACATTGACGATATTTTGGGTACAAAGATAGTTATGACAATACCAGACAAGCCCAATAGCCGATTACAGCAGTATGTAGCTGTCAAAAAGGGCACAAGTCGAGATTAATAGATTGTTTAAGTTAAAATCAAGAAATACACAATTTAAAATTTTAATATATGTTATTACCAGAAATTGTAGTTTATATCCTATCGTTTATAATTGGTGTGCCTATTTTTGTTTTTATATGTAGTGGATTTGACGGATTAAAAGATTTTTTGAAAATCTTAAGGAATTGCCACATCTGATTCTTAGATTTATAAAATCGCTATCAACGCCCAAGAAAATACTACGTGCTTTATTGGAGGACATAAAATACTACTTGTTAATATTGGGGTTTATAATCTTTGGTGGTTGGCTGGCTGTATTTTATGGCCGCACTTGGATTGTTGACAATATTTGATTTGCCCATATGTAGTCATTGTTAATGGTAAAGCTCAAGACATTGATTACAAAACGTATTTATCAATAGGAACCCCAATCATTGAAGGAGAACGTTATCATGTAGGTGCAGGTGAAGTATTAATCGTAAATCATTCTAATTGCGAATTGGCATATAGTGAGGTCAAATATGCCACAAAATCGGTTTCCAAGTATTACCATGGAACCTCTTCTGAGATAATTAAAATAGATTCCTGCATCATGGTAAGTCACTATCCAGAATATTTTTTCACAAACCCACCATCAAGCAAGAAGAGCCTTTTTAAAACGGAAAAAGTATATGTTCTGGATGTTCTTAGATGATTAGATATGGGCTTAGAGATTTAACTTGCCTGTAACTTGCTGGACATAAAAATAGTCGCTATTGAAACTAAAATATACATAGGTTGAATAACGAATACTATAAGGCTTATATGAAATACGAAAGAACAATAATCGAAGGACTCCCAAAGAAGTTCAACGCCAAGAAGATACTTGACTTGTTGTACAAGGGTGGAATGCCAGAGAATCCCTATTGCGTTCATTATGGAATGAAGGTCGTAGCGGAAGACAAATTAAAGAAAGAAACTTGTGTTGTTGTCTTCCGTAAGGACTTATCAGCAACAGGTGTCTTTGTTCTACACAGTACCGAGCAGAACTCTCTGACGTTTGCTGTTCCCGAGTTTGCGTCAGATGCTGATGTTGTATTGTTTGCATCTCTCATGAATGCCATACAGAAGAATCATCCTCGCACAAAAGCTTTTGATGAATACAACCAACAAGTTAAATATATAGGGGCACGAGAGATAGAGCAGATGAACACAGACAGGATCCATCTACTCGAAAGACTTCTTACGACAAAAGAAGGTTTCAAAATGGATGGCATTAACCATCCATTCATCCTAAAAGTCGAACATCTGATTCCTTATTCATCGGTGGAAATGCAAGCATACGAACTAAAGAAGATGTTTGTCGGAATGCAATGGGAGGCTGATGAGTAGAATTGCATCGTTCGGCAAATATTCAGCGAGAAT
>JAQXZK010000040.1 GCA_029227175.1 Bacteroidales bacterium
ACTCTCATACAGAGCCTCGGGCGTTGCGCAAGGCTGGCATTGAAAGCAAAGCCAGGAGCATGTCCTTACATGGAGGTAGAAAAGGATGGGCCGATGAGTGGTACAAAAGAGTGGGATGACTACAAAGACCAATACGGGAACGCGGGCAGTGCAAACTGAAACGAGCTCTCGATTATAAGGAACACGCAAGGGCAACCCGCACACAGCATGTGGGTTGCCCTTGGTCTATTGTTGCCAGCCATATCGGAAAATCCGTATGGGCAGAGGTCGTTATCTCACCTTGATTACCTCTATCGGCTGACTCTTTTCCTTGTCAAGAGGGAAGGACTGATACTTGACGTTTGCAAAATTGATATCCGTGAGGTCAAAGCAACGAATCGTGGCATTGTGCATCGTGCGATAGTAGATGCGTCGATGTTTCAAATCGGTTGCAACGGTCCATTGGGTAGCACTCGGAATATCGGGCACATCCTGGCCTTTTTCAAATTGTATGCCTGCCGGGATGTCGAAATTGTTAAGGATGTGGAATGCCTGTTCGATGGTCTTCTCCGTAGTGGCAAGCCGGGGTGCTGCCGACTGGAAGAAGGCTGCCCGGACAAAACGTGAAGGCGGTGTCATGTCGCCAGGAATGCCAAGCAGTCCGCTTCCTCCACCGAAGGATGAGAGTTGCATGTTCCCGATTTCTTGTTTGGAGACACGTCCGGTCTTCAGGTTGACATAATTGTTCAGATTGGTGAGATGCCAGTCGAACGACGGAGAGTTGGTCAGTACGCCGAGTTTGTTTTCGTAGAAACGAGGCTCCCGGTCAATGAACTCCAGCACTACCTGGCGTCCGCCTTCCTCCGTAAAACGCCAGTGTACGGTTGAACCGCGCGGGTCAATGGTCACAACGTGGATGTCGCGTATGGCAGCCTTCACGTCATCAATAGTCCGGCAGCGGCCGAGGATATAAGACACCAGTTGCAGGTCGCTCACGGTCTTCTCCGCTTTGGCTTTATCGAACGGTTCGTACATTCCGTAGTCGGGAAAATAAAACAGTCCGGCAGCCAGTCCGGCCTCGTTGATGCCTTCTACAACAAATTCGGACTGTTGAACGGCCAGTCCGACGTAGCCATATTTGGCCGTGAACGACATACCGTTTGGGGCTCCGTCCGGTGTGTATGAACGTTGCCTGTAGTTGCGGGGGACAATGGTGTACCTGCTGTTGAGGTCATTCCCTGCCCACTCAATGGTTCGCGCTGTTACGGGCAAACCGGCAGAGTTGTGAAGCGTGATGCCTGTGCAAGCTTTCAAATCCTGTGGCATAAAAAGAGCCACCAGTCCAACGAATACTGATAAAAACAATCTTTTCATTTCTCTTACCTCCCATTGATTAAAAGTGAATAATTTGCAGGGATAAAGATACGCTTTTCGCTGACTCTTTGCTTGTGTAAACGCTTCATTTTTACGTATTATTACGTATTGTTTGCCAAAATATAGATTTGCTTGACGAGCATGTCGTTCCCTGCAAAAGCAGCATAAAGGTTAGTTTCGGCCTATTGGGAAGAGCAAAACAGAAAGCGTCTGTCGCAATGTGCAAAGAAGTATGGGAAAAGGTAAGTGCGCAATATGTATTTTTGCTATCTTTGCAGCACCGTAATAACCGTAATAGTAAATCATTTTATGAAGATATTTCCAGCTTCCGATATACATGCTATTGATGAAGCAACGATTGAGCGCGAAGCAATCAGCTCTTTAGACTTAATGGAACGCGCAGCCAATGCTTTGGCAGAGGCTATCATGTCGCGGTGGGATACCGATACCTCTTTTATAGTATTTGCCGGTCCCGGAAACAATGGCGGCGATGCCTTGGCCGTGTCAAGGCTCATGGCCGAGAAGGGATATAAGCTGAGCGTCTACCTGTTTAACGTGCGGGGAGAGCTGTCGGCAGATTGTGAGGCAAACAAGGAGTTCCTGAACGACGTAGAGGGCGTGGAGATGAATGAGGTGACAACGTCATTCGTCCCTCCACAGCTGACTGCCGAACACGTAGTGATTGACGGACTCTTCGGAGTAGGGCTGAACAGACCCCTGTCCGGCGGATTCGCTTCTCTGGTCCGATTCATCAACTCGTCAGAGGCCACTGTGGTTTCGATTGATATGCCATCAGGACTGTTGGGCGAAGACAATACGGACAACAATACATCGAATATCATCCGTGCCGACTTGACACTGTCATTCCAGACGCCGAAGTTGGCCTTCTTCTTCCCGGAGAACGAACAGTACCTTGGGGAATGGGAACTGCTGGACATCAAACTGGACGAAGAAACACTGGAATATACCCCGACCCATTTCGAAACCGTAGAGCCCGAAGACCTGCTTTACAAGATAAAGCCTCGCACCCGTTTCCAGCACAAAGGCAATTTCGGTAAAGGATTGCTGATAGCAGGCAAACGTGGCATGGCGGGAGCAGCACTGCTCGCCACACGTGCCTGTCTACATTCGGGCATCGGCCTGCTGACCGTACACACGGCGGCTTGCAATAACATCATCCTGCAACTGGGCGCTCCGGAGGCCATGACCGAACCGGATTTGTGCGAGACACACGTTAGTCAGGTGGCCGACACATCCCGATACAAAGCAATCGGAATGGGGCCCGGACTGGGCATGCACCAAGACACGGTGATTGCCGTCAAGGAAGTCATCGAGTCGGCGACTACTCCCATTGTGCTGGATGCCGACGCACTGAACATCATCGGCGAACACAAAGACCTGCTGGAACAGCTGCCACAAGGTTGCATCATGACTCCGCATTTCGGAGAGATGGACAGACTCATCGGGCGATCCATGAGCAACTCCTACGACCGGTTGATGGAAACCATCAACATGGCTAAGAAATATCACCTGGTGATAGTGCTTAAGTCTGCCTATACCTTCATCATCAATCAGGAAGGACATTGCTACATCAATATGTGCGGCAATCCGGGTATGGCGACAGGAGGAATGGGCGATGCCTTGACGGGCATCATACTTTCATTGCTGGCTCAGGATTATGACAGCGAAACAGCGGCCCTCTTGGGAGTTTATGTGCACAGCATCGCCGGCGACATGGCAGAACATCAGCTGGGAGAAACGGCAATGATTACCTCGGATGTAATCGCCCAACTTTCCCATGTATGGAAGAAGATAGAATGACAGCGAATGAAAAATAGCAACATAAACTTGAATCTTTCTTATGCAAGAAACGACAATTAAATTGTAATATACAGTAAATATACATAATTAAAAACAACTTGTAAATAACCTATGAAATCAGACATTGAAATCGCAAGAAGCATCAAGCTTCGTCCCATTACGGATGTGGCTCGGGATATAAACATCCCTCTTGATGAAATAGAAAGCTATGGCAAGCACATTGCCAAGGTGCCCGAAAGCCTGATTGACGAGGAAAAGGTGAAGAAAAGCAATCTCATCCTTGTCACAGCCATAACAGCAACCAAGGCCGGCATCGGCAAGACGACAGTATCCATTGGTCTGGCATTGGGCATGAACAAAATTGGCAAGAAAGCCGTTGTAGCTCTTCGAGAACCTTCACTCGGCCCATGCTTTGGCATGAAAGGTGGTGCGGCCGGAGGCGGATATGCCCAGGTTTTGCCGATGGAGAAAATCAACCTCCACTTTACTGGTGACTTCCATGCCATTACCTCTGCCAACAACATGATTTCGGCTTTGCTCGACAATTACCTCTATCAGCATCAGGCAGAAGGATTTGCCCTGAAGGAAATCATCTGGAAACGTGTGCTCGATGTGAACGACCGCTCATTACGCAGCATTGTGACAGGACTTGGCCCGCGCACGAACGGATTGCCGCAGGAAGCTGGCTTCGATATTACTCCGGCTTCGGAAATCATGGCCATCCTCTGTCTCTCCAAAGACGTGGATGACTTGCAGCGCAGGATAGAAAACATCATTCTTGGCTTTAAATTTGACGGCAAGCCGTTCACCGTGAAAGACATGGGTGTGGCAGGTGCCATTACGGTCTTGCTGAAAGATGCCATCCATCCGAACCTCGTACAAACCACAGAAGGCACACCGGCATTTGTACATGGCGGCCCGTTTGCAAACATCGCACATGGTTGCAACTCAATCATCGCAACGCGTACAGCCATGACCTTCAGCGACTATACAATCACAGAAGCCGGATTCGGTGCCGACTTGGGAGCAGAGAAATTCTATGATATAAAATGTAGAAAAGCCGGATTGCAGCCTAAACTGACCGTGATTGTCGCTACCTGTCAGGGATTGAAGATGCACGGAGGTGTAAGCCTTGACCGGATAAAGGAACCCAATCTGGAGGGGTTGAAGCGTGGTTTTGCCAACCTTGACCGTCACGTGAAGAATCTGCAGTCATACGGTCAGACAGTTGTGGTGGCATTCAACAGATTCGCGACCGACTCGGACGAAGAAGTAGCCGCACTGAAGGCTCATTGCGAGAACGAACTGCACGTAGGATTTGCCATCAATAACGCATTTGCCATGGGCGGTGAAGGAGCAGTGGAACTGGCACAGCTCGTTGTGGACACAATTGAGAACAACCCGTCCAAGCCACTTCGGTTTGCTTACGAAGACAGCGACCCACTGAAGACGAAGATTGAAAAGGTAGCCTGCAACATCTACGGAGCGCGCTCGGTAACCTTCTCAAATGCTGCTTTGAAGAATCTGAAACTTGCTGAAGAGTTAGGCATGGGCAGCTATCCGGTATGTATAGCCAAGACGCAATATTCATTCTCGGCCGATCAAAATAATTATGGCGCTCCGGAAGGATTTGAGTTTGAAATCAAGAGCGTCGTTCTGAATGCCGGTGCAGAAATGGTAGTTGCCATTGCCGGTGAGATACTTAGAATGCCGGGATTGCCCAAATCTCCACAAGCAGAAAGAATCTATATAGAAAATGGAGAGATTGAAGGGCTGAGTTAAGCAGTTTCGGCCGAAATACATTTGATGAATATTCTATTTTTATACAAAAACGCGGTTTTTTAAAAAAATCCGCGTTTTTTCTTTACAAGATTTTGTGCGTTCCAATTTTTTATCATTTCTTTGCAGCACTTTTAAAACAAAACAAAACAACAACAAAAGTTTGATTTTACTATGAATGCAAAAGAAGTATTGGAGGATTTGAAGCGTCGCTTCCCCAATGAACCTGAGTATCATCAGGCAGTAGAAGAAGTGCTTGGCACAATCGAAGAAGAATACAACAAACACCCAGAGTTTGATAAAATGAACCTTATCGAACGTCTGTGTATTCCAGATAGAATATATACTTTCCGAGTGAATTGGGTTGATGACCGCGGCAACTATCAGACCAACATGGGCTATCGCGTGCAGCATAACAATGCCATTGGCCCGTACAAAGGCGGTATCCGTTTCCACTCAAGCGTAAACCTCAGCATCTTGAAGTTCCTCGCTTTTGAACAGACATTTAAGAACTCTTTGACAACACTTCCTATGGGAGGTGGAAAAGGCGGTTCAGATTTCTCACCACGCGGAAAGAGTGCCGCAGAAGTGATGAGATTCTGTCAGGCTTTCATGCTTGAGTTGTGGCGACACATCGGTCCGGACGTGGACGTTCCTGCAGGCGACATCGGTGTAGGTGGTCGTGAGGTAGGTTATCTTTTCGGTGCATACAAGAAATATACCCATGAATTTAGCGGAGTACTCACCGGCAAGGGTCGTGAATTTGGAGGTTCTCTGATTCGTCCGGAAGCAACCGGTTACGGTAATGTGTATTTCTTGATGGAAATGTTGAAGACAAAAGGCACAGACTTGAAAGGAAAGAGCGTGCTGATTTCCGGTTCAGGTAACGTTGCTCAATACACGGCAGCCAAGGTGCTCGAACTCGGTGGCAAGGTGCTGACCATGTCTGATTCAGATGGCTATGTATATGATCCAAACGGTATTGACAGAGCTAAACTTGACTGGATTATGGAACTGAAGAACCAGTACCGCGGACGTATCCGCGAGTATGCCGAAGAATTTGAAGGCGTGAAGTATGTTCCGGGTGCAAAGCCTTGGACTGAAAAGGCTGATATCGCTCTTCCATGTGCAACACAAAACGAACTGAACGGTGATGCTGCCCGCGCATTGGTTGCCAATGGAGTCATTGCTGTAAGCGAAGGTGCGAACATGCCTTCTACACCGGAAGCTATCAAGGTGTTCCAAGAAGCCAAGATACTTTATGCACCGGGTAAGGCTGCTAATGCCGGTGGTGTTTCTGTATCAGGTCTTGAGATGACCCAAAACTCTATCCGTCTCTCATGGACATCTGAAGAAGTTGATGCCAAGTTGAAGAGCATCATGCAGAATATTCACGAAAATTGTGTGAAATACGGAACTCAGCCTGACGGTTATGTAAACTATGTGAAGGGTGCCAATGTGGCTGGCTTCATGAAGGTTGCTAAAGCCATGATGGCTCAAGGCGTAATTTAAGCAATCAATTCTTTACAATGATAAAATAGGTCTCGAACAAATGCGAGACCTATTTTTTTGTCCTTAATTGCGGTTACATGAAATGTATTGTTTACATTTGCATACCATTTCACCATCGAAAGTTTATGAGACTCTTTTTCCTGATTCTTGTCATGTGCCTATTGCCCATATCGCTAATGGCGCAGGATGAACAAATCGACAAAAGTGACGAGAAAAAAGGTTTGATGATAAGTCAGTTGTATCTTGAGACGAGACTGGGATTTGAGTGGGAATCAATTGGAAGTTCAACAATCAGCGAGCACACCGGTTTCAGGGGACAATATCTGAATTTTCGATTAGACGGACAAATTGTCAAGGGACTGAGTTACAGTTTTCGTCACAGACTGAATAAAAACACAAGTTCCTCATTCTTTGATGCAACCGATTGGGCACATCTGGATTGGACTATAAACGATAAGTTCGCTTTGTCAGCCGGCAAACAGGTTGTGGCGATAGGCGGATATGAATACGACCGTGCTCCGATAGATTTATACTACAACTCAGAATTCTGGAATCATATTGCATGCTATCAGTTAGGCGTTTCTGCCAGATATCAGATAGCTCCGGCCAATAGCCTGTTGTTGCAGTTTTGCAATTCTCCATTCAGGGCATTGGCAGGCAACAACACGTATGGAATCAATCTCATGTGGAGCGGCAAGGTGGGTCTTTGGGAAACACTATGGTCTGCCAACATAATGCAATATACCAAGAAAGACTGGATGAATTATGTAGCCTTAGGCAATCGTTTTCACTTGGGAAACCGGATTCGGCTGGACGTCGATGTCATGAACAGAATGGTTGCCCATCAGAAGTTTTTCAGCAATTATTCCATTATGACAGAATTGTCGGCAAATCCGACTAAAGGACTGACCGTTTTCGGGAAGTATACGTTTGACAAAAACAATTCCGGCCTTGATGCTGATTATACGGTTCTGGATGGGACAGAAATTTCACTGATTTCGGCCGGAGTGGAATATTCCCCTATTAAAAATTACCGAGAGTATCTCAGATTGTTTGCCGCAGCTGCTTACAGTTGGGGAGAGAATGGAAATGCGGATAGCGGAGTGCTTCAAGACAAACAGACTCAAATACAAGTGGGTATAAAATGGAAACTTGACGTATTGGACTCTATAAAAAGAATCAAATCTCATCCAAAAAAATAATAACCTGAACAAAAGATGAAAAAATTAAAGAATCTCATGCCGAACGGACTTTCGTGCATCTTGATTTTATTGATATTATTCGGATATATGAGTTCTGTAATGGGCTTAACAAATATGTTGAATACCATTATGAACACGGCTCACGACTTATTGCTGAACACCGTCTTTTACCTGATGGGTATGTGTGTGGTTACCGGCGCGTTGGGAAAAGTGCTTGTGGAATTTGGAGTGGTAGACATGCTGCAAAGGATGCTTCGTCCTATCATGAAACCGCTATTCAATATGCCCGGAGTCGCATCTTTGGGAGCGGTCCTGACATTCTTGAGCGACAATCCAGCCATTATCGCACTTTCTCAAAACAAGGGATTTGCCCGTTACTTCAAGAAATACCAGCATGTTTCGTTAGTAAACTTCGGTACAGCTTTCGGTATGGGACTTTTGGTCATCGTCTTCATGATTGGACAGGGTTATTTCATGGCTCCTTTTGTGGGCTTCTTCGGTGCCATCTGTGGATGTGTCATTTCAACACGTCTCATGCAATATTTCACCTGCAAGGATTTTCCCTCTTACAAGACGGAAGATGCCATTACGTTGACAGCAGAAGAAGAGCAATACGAGTTGGCGCTGGAAGAAAATAAGCAAATCAGACAGGATTCTACGTTTGTTCACGTCTTGAACGCACTCCTTGACGGAGGAAAATCAGGTGTGGAGATAGGCTTGGCAATTATTCCAGGCGTACTTATTATTTCCACCTTGGTGATGATGCTTACTTTCGGCGGTAGCACAGAGGGTGTGGATGCTTCTGGAAACGATATCATTGTATATACAGGAAGCGCCTATCAGGGAACTCAATTATTGCCATGGCTTGCCGGGAAAATCAGTTTTCTCTTTGAGTGGCTGTTTGGATTTACCGCACCGGAGTTGGTTGCCTTTCCAATCACGGCTCTGGGAGCTGTCGGTGCAGCACTGGGACTGATTCCGGAATTTGCTGCTAAGGGATTGATTGACGGGAATGCCATAGCTGTATGTACGGCCATGGGCATTTGCTGGAGCGGTTATCTCTCAACAGATGCGGCAACCCTTGACTCACTTGGTTACAGACCGTTGGTTCCGAGAGCTTTTCTCAGTACTTTTGTCGGCGGAATTTGTGCCGGTATCATCACTCACTGGACATTTGTGGGTATCACTGCCATTGTAACCATGTTTGCTCCGAAACCGATTTGGTCGTCCCCGGCTGAAGCCTGGAATTGTAATAACTCACATAGTATTCAGGTAGAATTGATAGCGATGGACGACGGAAGCTATACTTTGAAAGACTGGGCCGGGAAGAAGGGTGTTGATCTTCAATTCACGGTAGCAGCAGACAGTACGATTCAAATTCTCAATTCCTATGCGGATAAGAACAACGAATACTTCTTTGTAAAAATCAATCCGGAAGCAAAACATGGAGAATATGCTTATGCGGCTCTGTATCCAATAGGAGATTTTTCAAAGTTTGTCGGTAATAAAGAGAAAGGTTCGCTCTATGTCTTCTCATTCATCTACGATGAAGATAAACATTACCTGAACAGAGGTTACTATGAGGTAATATGGGGCGGACAGCAGAGAAGGACCTACGATGCCGAAGCGGTTATTGAACGGGTGAAGGCAGCAGAGCATGCAAAGGCTACTCTTGTGGCAGACAGTCTTCAAAGGGCTGTTCTTGTTGACAGCCTTATTCAAACAGGTACTTTCATTGAGATAATAGAAGGCGAAGAAAAACTAATTAAATAAGAAAAAGCATGAAAACGGTGAATTATTTTTTGTTACTGATTGCTTTTTTGGGGGGTGCTCATCATGCCTGTGCCACTTCTTGGAAGATTGTTTCTCCCAACAAGCAGGTGCAATTTACACTTGAGCAACGTAAAGGAGCAGATGGAAAGGTGAGATTGTCTTATCAGGTTTCCTTGAACAAGGTGACGGCGGTGCAACCATCACTTCTTGGACTCGTCATGGATGGAACGCATTATGGTATGGACTGCAAGTTGGTGAGCAAGACGAATAAAATTATTGACGAGACGTACACCTTGAAATCCGGAAAGCGATTGCAAACAAGAAATCATTGCCATGAAGCGACCTATACCTTCCGGAATGCTCAGCAGAAGGATTTTCAACTGGTAGTCCGGGTATTTGATGACGGAGTTGCGTTCAGATACGTCTTGTGTGGTAAAACAGACGAACAAAAAGTGATAGATGAAGAACTGACAGAGTTTTCCGTTCCGACCCGGGGGAAGGCGTGGATTCATCCTTACGACTGGAATAGTCGGTTTAAACCCAGTTACGAACAGTACAGCATGAATGGAATTGCTATCAACTCTTCTCCCAAGCATGATAAAGGCTGGGCTTTCCCCATGTTGTTTGAAACAAATGGATTGTGGTGCTTTATCACAGAAGCAATGCTCGACGGAACTTATCCTGCCACACATATAGACAACTCCGGCACAAACCATTGCTACAAAATCCGTTTCCCGGAAAAGGAAGAACCAATCCTTCCTGACGACCCGAAACCAATGTCTGTCTTACCTTGGTGTACACCTTGGAGAGTCGTTGCAGTAGGTGAATCGCTCAATGATATTTTCCAATGTCAAATCGTCCAACACGTCAATCCCCAATCAGTCGTTGATGACGAGTCCTGGATAAAGCCGGGGCGCGCTACGTGGAGCTGGTGGTATAATGGCGGGTCTGTTCGTAGCTATGCCGAACAAATAAAATATGTAGATTTCTGTGCCAAAATGGGTTGGGAATATTCGCTGATTGACGCCGGTTGGCAGTTGATGGATGGTCTTGGTGTAAAAAGTGTGGTTGATTATGCCAAGACACGCAATGTAGGCATCTGGCTTTGGTACCATTCTGCTTCTGGTCCTTCCAATCCGGCTGATGTCAATCGTTTTGACGTCATGGGCCGGGCAGAAACACGTCGGGCAGAGATGAAGCGTATCAGTGAGTGGGGAGTAACAGGCATTAAGGTAGATTTCTTTGATACGGACAAGCAGGGTGTGATAGCAATGTATCCTCAGATACTGAAGGATGCGGCTGATTATTACCTGATGGTAGACCTTCACGGAGCGACACTGCCAAGAGGCTTTGAACGAACCTTCCCGAATCTGATGACAACGGAAGCTATTCGTGGTGCAGAATCTTTGGGACAGCAACCAAGATGCGACAAGGCGGCAGAACATAATGCAACAGTTCCATTTACAAGGAATGTGGTTGGGTCTATGGATTATACTCCCGTCACTTTCTCGGATAAAATACGTAAAGGTGTTCAGGCTTACCGTCGAACTTCTGTTGCACATCAGTTGGCTCTTGCCGTTGTGTTCGAGTCCGGATTCCAGTGTCTGGCCGATAGGGCAGAAGCCTATCTGGCTTTGCCGGATAAACCCAAGAAATTCTTGATGCAGATACCGGCAGCATGGGATGAAAGCATTTTGCTGGATGGATATCCGTCGGATAGGGCAATTATTGCTCGTCGTATGGGCGAGAAATGGTATATCGGAGGTATCAACGGTTTGAAAGAATCCCGTACATTTGAGTTTTCATTGCCAGAGTCGCTGATAGGCAAGAAATTGACAGTGATCAGAGATGGCAAAGATATTCATACGTTTGAGTCTGAAACCATTGAAGTATCAACAGCAACGTTGAAGATTCCTGTATTAGGTGAAGGTGGCTTTGCTGCGTTTATTGAATAAAAAAAACAACATTTTGTCTCATGTTACTATATAATACAACGTATACTTTAGAGGCTGACGTAGAACGTAATTTCTTGATTTGGATAAAAGAGTGCTATATTCCTCAGGTAATAGAGGATGGAAAACTGCATGCTCCGCGCCTGATGAAGATACTCAGCCATGGTGAGAATGGGGCTCTTTCATACTCACTGCAGTTTGAGGTGAAAGACTCTTCCACATTGCATGCATGGCATTTGTCAAAAGGCAGATTCTTGAACGAAGAACTTCTGAAGGTGTTCAAAGATAAAATCATTGGTTTCCCAACTTTAATGGAGATACTTGATTGACCCATGCTCCGACCTGTAAAAGAGAAGATTATATTAGGAATTGACCCGGGCACAACGATAATGGGATACGGAGTTATTAGGGTTGTGGGAACCAAGGCCGAGATGATTGCCATGGGAGTTATTGATTTGCGCAAATACGAGAATCATTATCTTAAACTCCGGCACATCCATGAAAGGGTTTTAGGTATCATTGAGAGTTATCTGCCCGATGAACTGGCTATCGAAGCTCCTTTCTATGGCAAGAATGTCCAATCTATGTTGAAACTGGGTCGCGCACAGGGTGTGGCAATGGCTGTGGCGTTAAGTCGTGATATCCCAATTACAGAATATGCTCCTCTGAAAATCAAGATGGCCATTACTGGCAGGGGAACTGCTTCCAAAGAGCAGGTGGCCGACATGTTGCAACGTATGCTTCATATTGACGAGAAAGACATGCCCCATTTTATGGATGCGACGGATGCTTTGGGAGCCGCTTACTGCCATTATCTGCAAATGGGCAGACCGGAAGTTTCTACGGGTTATCATGGATGGAAAGACTTTATCAATAAAAATAAATCGAGAGTCTCAGGAATCTGATTATTAGGTTATAGATATGATGAGAGATTTTATCATTAAATTGGAGAATGCCAATGCGCGTAATCCGATGGTCAGGCTGCCCAAAACAGCAAATTTCGTATTGAATACCGACGAACACATTGCTATTGTAGGATTGAACGGTTCGGGAAAGAGCTTGTTAGTTGATATGTTGATTGGGAAATCTCTCTTGAGAGAAGGTTCCCTAAACTATCATTTTGAGGGGAGCAAAACAAATTCCTCTTTCGAGAATATCAAGTATATTTCTTTTAGAGATACGTATGGAAGTGTAGAGGGGAATTATTACTATCAGCAAAGATGGAACTCGCAGGATGCCGATGAATCACCGACTGTTCGAGAAATGCTCGGTGCTGTTCAGGATGAGAACCTGTGCAATCACTATTTTGAGTTGTTTGGCCTGACTGCTTTGTTGGATAAGAAAATCATCTCATTAAGTAGTGGCGAACTGAGAAAATTTCAGCTCGCAAAGGCCTTGCAGACTTCGCCACAAGTATTGATTCTTGACAACCCGTTCATTGGCCTTGACTTCTCTACCAGAGAGCTGCTGAAAAGTGTTCTGGAGGATATATCCAAAATAGAAAATCTACAGATAATACTTGTCCTGTCCATGTTGGATGATTTGCCTGATTTTATTACACATGTTGTGCCCATGAAGGATGGGGAATCGTTAGAGAAACAGACAAAAACGGATTATCTCCAACGGTTCATGGAAGAGGATAATTATAATCAGCAGCAAGAACTGTCTGTATATTCGGATTTAACAAACAAAATACTCAATCTCCCATACATCAATGATTGTGCTGATGGGGAAGACGTGATTGTTATGAATGATGTCAAGATTGTCTACGGAAGTAGAACTATCTTGGAACAATTGAATTGGAGGGTCAAGAAGGGTGAGAAATGGGCCTTGAGTGGAGAAAACGGAGCCGGAAAGTCCACCTTGCTTAGTCTTGTTTGTGCAGACAACCCACAGTCCTATGCGTGTGATATCTCTATGTTTGGCCACAAACGAGGAGTGGGAGAGAGCATCTGGGATGTCAAGAAACATATTGGATATGTAAGTCCTGAAATGCATCGGGCTTATCTGAAGAATCTGCCAGCTATTGAGATTGTTGCATCCGGTTTACATGATAGCATTGGACTATATAAGCGTCCTCGTCCTGAGCAAATGAGTATTTGTGAGTGGTGGATGGGTATTTTTGGCATCGCACACTTAAAGGACACGCCTTTCCTGCATATGTCAAGCGGAGAGCAACGCCTGGTATTGTTGGCAAGAGCTTTTGTAAAAGACCCGGAACTACTCATTTTAGATGAACCTTTGCATGGCCTGGATACGGTCAACAGAAGAAAAGTAAAGAAGATTATCGAAGCATTTTGTCAACGAGAAGGCAAAACATTAGTAATGGTAACACATTACGAATCGGAATTGCCAAACAACATTACAAACCGGATGTTCTTAAAGAAGAAATTCAAATAAAAAAGAGTATGGATTGGGGCTTTGACACAGATTTGTTACTGCTGATAAATGGATTTCATCATCCATTCTTTGATGAATTCATGTTGCTATACAGTTCTAAATTTGTGTGGATTCCTTTTTATCTGGTTATAATCCTTTACTTGAAGAGTTGTCTGGGAACGTGGAAAAAGACGCTGTTGGGCGTTCTGGCCATCATTGCGCTTGTAGCTTTGTCTGACCAGATTTCGGCAACACTACTTCGGCCTTACTTCCAACGTATGAGGCCATCCAATCCCTTAAATCCAATTTCCCAATTTGTGCATGTCGTTGGAAGTCGGGGAGGACAATATGGATTCCCTTCATGTCATGCTGCCAACATCTCTGCTATTGCAGTATTCGTAATCTTTATCTGTAGAGACAAACTGACTGCCGTTACGCTTATTCTGTGGACTTTCTTGATGGGATATTCTAGGCTCTACCTTGGCGTGCACTATCCAAGTGACATCGTCGTAGGCCTCGGAATAGGCTGTGCGTCGGCCGCACTTGTATACTGTATCTTCAAACGATATGTAACCATTGAAACAAAGAAAGGCAAATCAAGTCATTACCTTATTCCTGTGATGTGGGTACTAACAGTTCTGGTACTTTTCTGTTGCCCTCTGGCAAAACTTCTTTAGAATGACTGATTTGAGTAATATGTGTACATTAAAACACATTAGAAAAACACGTGGAGTAACCCGAGTAACCGCGGTAACTGGAGTGTCTTTTAGCAAGATTTTCTGTTGAGATTTTTAATTGGTAAGGGAATCAATCTGTAATTTAAAGAGTTGTACCTGTTGTTTTAGGTGTCGTTATATTTAAAACCCGATTTATTTCCCTCGCGAGGGAAATTTTTTTTCTACGCGAGGAAAATAAAATGCCTTCCTGAGGAAATGAGTGTGACCTCCGGACTTAGAGCAAAGAATTTACGGGTAAAGCGTTAAATTTACAATCGAAAAGCGAATCTTGTAAGACAATAAATCCGTTGTTCCCTTTTCTCTTCCTTGCTACTTTTATTTAGCTCCCTTTCTTGTCTTAAAAAAATGGGACTCACTTGGGAGGTACTTGGGAGGAACATGGGAGGCACTTCCTACAGTATGCAGGCAGAAAGAGAACTCCTCCCTAAGCGTAACCGTAGCCCGTAACCGACATTGATTTTCCATTTGATACATGAAGGCGTTAACTATACGCTGTGTTTGAGACGACTCGAATCTTGCAACATGTCGAATTTTGGTCTTTAACCTAGCAACGGTAGATGTCCCGGGTCAAAGGAAGCGGCGGAAGTACTTTTACACAATTGAAGTGATACGAAGGAAGCAGCAGTTGTACTTTTACCATTCACATTCTGGTTAAATTTTCCGCCAAGCGAAGGCTTTTTCTTACAATCGGATGCATAATTATGACCAAACTCCTCCATAACATAGAAAATTTTATGTAATTTGCTGATTTACAAGTAAAATGTTATAAAATATTTGCAAGATTACTAACTTTTATAGCATCTTTCATAACGCAACATGATGTTACGCAGAAAACAGTATCAGACAAAATAAAGATAACCCAAAGGGGCTGGCAACTCGTGAGAAGTGCCAGCCCTAAATCATATTGGTCATTATTGTTTTTGCGGATAGCTTTATTTGCTTATGGTTGTTCTCCTGATAGAGGTAGTGTTGTTGATGTCAAATAAGACTACCTCGCGGCAACATAGGGATTGTTGTACATCAATGAGTCTTTGGTTTCTGCTTCCTCTGAATAGTAATTCTTCGTCTTTTTCTGCTTCAATGAATGGACCATCGACCAAGACATCTATATATTTCAATAGTTCTATAGCATCATCGTTACCAAGTAGCTGCTCAAAACAAAATCCTGTATAGCACCAAATATTTTTGTTGGTTCGTTCTTTGATGGCTCTTGCAAGCTCAGCGAAACCTTTGGCTTGATATAATGGGTCTCCACCACTGAAGGTCACATCGGCAAAGGGGTCAGCTTCTATAATTTTGAGTATGTCTTCCGTTTCTATGTCGGTTCCGCTGTCAAAATCCCAAGTGCCGGGGTTGTGGCAGTTGGGGCAGTGGTGAAGACAGCCGGCAGCGTAGATGGATGTGCGAAAGCCCGGTCCATCTACGCTGGTGTCTTCTAATATGTTTATGATTCTTACCATTCTACTCTTTGTCACCGGTATGGGTAACACGGTCATTCAATTCGGCGAGCTTGGCTTTGTTCCATCGGTCTGTTGTTCCTACCAAGTAGCCGGTGATGCGTTGCAGTTTGTCTATGTTGGTGCTTCCGCATTTAGGACACTTCTTCAGGTTTGGAGATGCGTTTTCGTAGCCACAATCCATGCAACGGTTACGGTTATGGTTTACAGAGCCATATCCAATGTTGTACTGATCCATCATGTCAACGATTCTCATGACTACCTCCGGATTGTGTGTGGCATCACCGTCAATTTCGACATAGAAGATGTGGCCACCGCGGGTCAGGTCATGATAAGGTGCTTCAATTTCAGCCTTATGACGAGCGCTACATTTGTAGTATACAGGCACATGGTTGGAATTTGTGTAGTATTCTTTGTCTGTAATACCCGGAATCATTCCAAATTTCTTTTTATCAAATCTGGTGAAGCGACCGGACAAGCCTTCAGCAGGAGTTGCCAATATGCTATAGTTGTGCTGATATTTCTCGGAGAACTCGTTGGCACGATCACGCATGTAGGTAACGATTTTCAAACCAAGTTCTTGTGCTTCTTCTGATTCTCCATGATGTTTGCCAATCAATCCGACCAAACACTCTGCCAAACCGATGAAACCAATACCGAGCGTACCTTGGTTGATTACAGGTTCGATTGTCCCATTCGGGTCTAACTTGTCACAACCTATCCATAATGATGACATCAACAATGGGAACTGCTTGACGAATGCCGTCTTTTGGAACATCATTCTCTCATGAAGCTGTTGGGCGGTGAGTTCTAGGATGGCGTCAAGTTTGGCGAAGAATGCGGATATTCTTTCCTGCTTGTCGGCAATCTCCATACATTCGATGGCAAGTCTTACAATGTTGATTGTTGTAAATGAGAGGTTACCACGTCCAACAGATGTCTTTGGTCCGAATCTGTTTTCGAATACACGGGTGCGACATCCCATAGTAGCAACTTCGTTCAGGTATCTCTTGGGGTCGTTCGGATTCCACTCTTCGCTCTGGTTGAATGTTGCATCTAGATTCAGGAAGTTCGGGAAGAAACGACGTGCCGTAACTTTACATGCCAACTGGTACAAATCGTAGTTCCTGTCTGTCGGAAGGTAACTGACGCCACGTTTCTTCTTCCAAATCTGAATGGGGAAGATGGCGGTCTCTCCATTACCAACTCCCTGGAAGGTGCTCTTGAGAATCTCGCGGATGATGCAACGTCCTTCAGCAGAGGTATCTGTACCATAGTTGATGGAACTGAACACCACCTGGTTACCACCTCGTGAGTGTATGGTGTTCATGTTGTGGATGAATGCCTCCATAGCCTGGTGTACACGGGCAACGGTCTTATTGACTGCATGCTGGATAACACGTTCTTCTCCTTCAAGGTCTGTCAATGGACGGATGATATAGTCATCCAATTGAACATGATAAAGGTGCTGGTAGTCATCGGCATTCAGTTCCTCCAAGTTCTTGATTTCTTCTATGAAGCTGTTGCGCACGTAAGGAGCCAGATAGAAGTCAAATGCGGGAATGGCTTGCCCTCCGTGCATCTCGTTCTGTGCTGTCTCAAGTGAGATACAGCCCAAGATACTTGCTGTCTCGATGCGCTTTGCCGGACGTGATTCTCCATGACCGGCTGAAAATCCATTCAGAAGTATGTTGTCCAATGGATGTTGCACACATGTCAAACTCTTGGTAGGGTAGTAGTCCTTGTCGTG
Organism: Bacteroidales bacterium; assembly: GCA_029227175.1. Classification (GTDB taxonomy): domain Bacteria; phylum Bacteroidota; class Bacteroidia; order Bacteroidales; family Bacteroidaceae; genus Bacteroides. The sequence continues at coordinate 17,716 of JAQXZK010000040.1, forward strand.
AATATGGATGTAGTTATTGTAAACAGCATCTTTTACTTCTGCGCTGAGGAGATAGTCATCAACAAACGGTTTTGTTGTTTCACTGGCAAATTTCATCATCATTCCAGCCGGAGTATCGGCGTTCATGTTCGCGTTTTCACGTGTGATGTCGTTGCTCTTGATGTTAATGATTTCCTGGAAAATATCGCGAGTTTTTGCTTTGCGGGCAATGCTGCGCTGGTTTCTATAGGCAATATACTTCTGGGCAACATCCTTTCGGCTACTTTTCATAAGTTCCATTTCCACCATGTCTTGAATGGCTTCGACGGTCATCTGTGAATCACCCTTGAAGGCGATATGGTCGGTTATTTGATGAATAAGTCGTAAATCTTCTCCTTTTTCTGTGCGGAGCATGGCTTTTCGGATGGCTGTAATAATTTTCTCTTCGTTGAAGCCGACAATACGTCCATCGCGCTTAAGAACGGTCTGAATCATGGTTGGAAAATGTTGTTTTTATGTTAGTAATGGATTTGTTATCACTATATGTTTTTATAGCGACAGCAAATATAAAGCATAAAACATTACCAGCCTAATAATTGACTCATTTTAGAATGTTAATAAAACTTACATCCCTTATTATCTGATAGTTATAATTTAAAAAATGGATTTTTCTATTTTTTTAAATAGAGATGGCAAATCACTTATCGGCTGTGTGCAGAATAAATGTAGTGGCACCAATTGTTACAACTGCTCCGTCCTCAATGCGGCGGAATTCCTTATCGCCAAGGATTTCGTTTTCTACAAATGTACCGGTCAGACTCGGAGCGTCATGCAATGTGTAGACGAGTTTTCCTGTTTTCTTGGTTTGAGTTACATTGATGATGCAATGTCTGCGGTCCATGCTCATGTCTGATGATTCAATAGGAATGTCAATAACTGTGCCAATACATCTCCTGCCTATGAGATTGTCTCCTAACTTCAACGAAAAAATCTGTTTGAACCCAAATACGTTTTCAATCACGGTGATATAGCCATAATTTCTTTCAGGCTCTTTTTCTTCAGATGCCGTCTCTTTCGTTTTTTTTACAATTCTAATACTGAATTGCTTTCGGCAATGTTCACATTCAAAAACGAGGGATTGGCCTTCTGTGTAATTAGTCTCGTCAAATGTGAGATAGTTTTCACATTTAGGACATCTTATTTTCTTCATGAGCTGTTGTTACTTTATTTTCTGAGTACCCAGGCTCCTTTGTAGATACCAGATTCGCTGAGGGCATTCAATGCTTTGTATGCATCAGTTTCTTTTTCAAAACTGTCAAGCGCAACGCGGTTTCTCCCTTCTCCGATAATAGCTGAAGCATCATGATTACCCTGTGACTTTAGGCTTGATACCATATCCTGTGCGTCTTTGGGAGACCCGACACTTGCAATGATGAGGTGATATCTTCTTTTTGCAGGAGTTTCGGTTTTTAACTGTTGTATCTCTCTTGCTTGGGAAACCGAAATGTGCTGAGAGCTCTTCGTAGGAGTAGCTTTTGCGAGTTCACCCTCTTTGTTATGTTGAGGTTGTGGTTCACTTGCCATGGATGCTCGCTTGGAATTTAATTTTGCAACAGAATCCTGTTTCTCTATGTCTGATTTTTTATCAGATGTAACCAGTATTCGCGTTTCTTTTACATTATTTGCTCTACTTGTTTTGGGGGACTCTGGGTGGTTGAAGTCTGCAATTTGCCTGATTTTAATGGTATTTAAGGCCAAAGAATGTTTCTTGAAATCTTCAAGTGATTGTCCGGTTATAATTCCGGCCTCCATCCCTTCTGCATCCATATAGGTGTTTTTCAGTGGGGTAGAAAACATGAAGGAAATGATGATGAGCGCAATAGTAGCAACGGCACCAGACAGGTAGGATGGCCACATGGAGATGTGCTTGGCTACTGTGTGTTCTATTACTTTCTCTGTTTTCTCGGCTAACGGCTTGAGAATAGTGGTATGAGTTTCCGCCTTTTCCTTCTTTTCTGTTGTCAAACATCTACTTGCAGCAGCATCGGCCAAAGGTTGGATGTCAAAACTCCCCAGTGCGTACAAAGATGGTGTGGTCAACAGATTGTCAAGTGGCACGAAGTCATAATGCCCATCAATATCGTAACTCAAGGTTCCGATATTTTCTATTTCGACTTCGCCCTCTATGTATAGTTTTTCTTTGAGCTGTTCTATCTCTTGTTCAACCAAACGGAATGCATCGGTATAACTCAATCCGTACAATGCCATATATGATTGTACCAACAGTCCATCATTCATCTTGAGTTGCTGGTTAAAGCCGATGATGCGAGTAGGAGGCTCGAATGAAAAGTTCTCGACATTATATTTCGCTGGAATATAATGAGCTACAAAGCCACCCAACCCCGGAACGGTCAAACAATCGTTCTCCAAGAGCAGTGTTTCTATGTGTCGATACAATTCATTCATGGCGCAAATTTAAAATAAAAGCTTGTAACTTCTACTTTTTCGATTTGTTTTTAACGTCATATTTTTTAGAAAACTTATCTTTGTTGCATGAAATGGCGGTTAACGTCTTCATTTACTTTTTAATAGATTTTAATTTGATGAACGAAGAATATTTTAATATTTCAGGGTTATTGCGTCTATACATTAAAAATTGGCGAATATATCTTCCTGTTGGTATTGTCTCTTTGCTTTTTGCCGTGTTGTTTATAATTATATATCCTCCTCAGTACGAGATAAATGCACGTATTCAGTTGAAGGAAGACACAGGCGGTTTCAGTGCCGGTTTCCAACAATTTACGTCAAAAGGTGTCATAGGCGGCTTGTTGGGTGCCGGATTGAACGCTATTAATGTAAACAATGAATCTCTCATCATTTCTTCCAGACACAATCTGAAAAATGCCATCAGTGAGTCGAAATATCAGATTGAGGTACGACAGCGTCAAGGATTGTGCAATGCCTTATTATATAATGAACAGCTTCCCTTTCGCGTTCTTGTCCCTACATCTGTGCTTGACACTCTTTCTTGCCCGGTGAAAATCTCTTTGGAATGTTCGAGAGGGGAGATTCTAAAACTGAAAGCCTCTTCGTCGCTTTTCCCGACTCGTCGTTTCAAGGCTTTGAAGATTCCCGCTGTAGTTGAACTTCCATTTTTTAGTATCGGCTTTCAGGAAGTTCCCGGTAAGGTGGCTGACGGGACATATACCATCCGAATTTCCCCATTACAGAAGACGTTTGAGATACTGCATAAGAAAATCTTTGTTGGAGCAGAAGAGTCTGCTACAAACATTGTCCTGCTGAGCTATGATGATGAGTCGCGTGAACGTGGCTGCAACTTACTGAACGCCATGATGTCCGGCTTCAATTCCCTGACGTTGGACAATATCCAGGCTGAAGCTACCCGCATGCGGACTTTTATTTCCTCCCAGCTGGATAGTGTGTCTCGCGAACTGATACAGTTAGAAACTGATATAGAGCAGTTCCAGCAGCAACACAAGATACCTGAGCCCCAACTATATGCAAAGGCATCTGTTGAAGGGAATATGGAGATTGAGCAACTCGTCCTACAGGCCGAGGCAGACCTCAGGTTTGCGCAAAGTGTTGCGGATTATTTCCACAAACCAGAGAACCGATATGCCACTCTGCCTGCTGTCGTAGGCATAGATTCTGAGGTCCTGCTTTGTTATAACGAGATGATTCTCACGCGTCAACGCTTAGCGAAAGAGGCGGGTACGAAGAATCCGGCTTTTCTGTTAGCCGATTCGCAACTGGAGAATCAGCGTGTCTTGATGCAGAACGCACTTGATACCGGCATCAAGAGTCTTAAGTCGAGATTGTCAACCTTGAAGTCGAAGGAAAGCAATTTGTCTGACAAACTGAAACAAATGCCGTCCGATGTCCGTACTTACATGGAATTGAAACGCCGGCAGAAAATCTCTGAAAGCTTATATCTTTTCCTGATGGAGCAATATCAGGAAAAAATTTTAACCGGTACTCCCGAAGAGGAGAGCGGGCGTGTGCTGGACGAGGCTTATAGCTCCTACAAACCGGTATTTCCACGTAAATCCATCGTGTTGGTGGTAGCTGTCATTCTTGCATTCATGATTTCTTTTATCATTGTATGTTGTCGCAAATTGTAGGTTTCAAGCATCAGTTCTTTAGTTTCTTTCTGGCCTTTGGGTTGATTTTCGGTGTCATCCTGTATGAGAGGTTGGATTTGAACTATACGGACGAGTTGATGGCATGCATACTTTTCTTTTATGCTTCTTTAGTCGCGTGGAAAGAGCATCGTTATCAGGACTTCAAACCTGTCTTGTTGCTAATCTCCATCTTCATCTTTTACATTCTCTATTCGTTTTGCATACATGCTAATACTCCAGCTGCCATCTTGAGTGATGCAGTATGCGAAATCAAGCCTTTCCTGGCTTTTTATGCGGTTATCCTTCTGTCGCCTAAGTTGTCTGCTCGCGATAATAGCATGCTCACTATCTTGGGCCTTATTGCTTCCTGTTTCTTGCTCATTATCGGATTGGTGGATACACACTTCAACTTCTTTGTGCACTATTCGCGTTATGCAACCGGTGTTATCTGTACCTTTCTCCTGTTGTTATTGTGTTGCAATTATAGCTGGAAGAATGTCATGCTTCTGTTGCTCGTCTTATCCTTGGGATTTTTCTCTACGCGCTCCAAGTTTTACGGCTTCTGGACAGTCACAGTGTTGCTGTTGACATACTTTAAATATACGGGTAGCCTTCGGATGAAGTGGTCGTTTTTCTTTTTTCTCCTCTTTGTTCTGTGTATGGCTGCTTGGGTGGCTCGTGAGAAAATCATTATATATTATGTAGACGGCATGCTCTCTTCTCGTGAGATGTGGAGCCGTCCCGCCATGCTGCTCACTTCTTTGCAGATACTCGTGGATTATTTCCCCCTCGGGTCTGGACTGGCAACGATTGGCAGTTTTGCTTCTGCCCAACATTATTCGCACATCTATGTGGATTATGGGCTGGACGGCTTATGGGGACTGACCCGTCAGAACCCTATGTATGTGTGTGACAGCTATATCCCCGTGTTGGCACAGTTTGGTATCGTGGGTCTTGTTCTCTATATCTGGTTTTGGGCGAAGATTCTCCTTACCGCTTCGCGTAAACTTCTTCCCCGCTGGCAACTTGTAGTGTGGCTCATTTTTATCTTCTTTCTTATAGAGGCGGTTGCCGACACAACGTTCACGCATAATCGGGGTCTCTTTGTCATGTTAATCTTGGGTTATGTATTCACCCAGCAATCCAGTCACTCTCATGCGTCAGCTCAACTGTAGAACCTACCTTTTGGGAGCGTTTTGGTCGTCGTCTGTCAGTTTGATGAGCAAAACCTCAGCCTTCTTGCAACAGCTTGTGGTGGCGTTTATGCTCGGTGCTAATATACATACCGACATTTATTACTATTTATTTGCCCTGACATTGCAGGTGACGTCCATCACTCAGTCCCTGTCAACTTCTGTGCTTGTGCCGCATGCTATGACCCTTCGGAGTGGAAATCCGGAACAAGAGATGCGTTTTCATTCCACTTTTCTGTGCTTGATTCTCTTGTTTGTTGGCTTTATCAGTGTGCTCGCCTTGCTTATGGGCGAGCGAATGGCTTGCTGGCTGATGAATTTCCCCAGGAGTGAAGTCTTGCAGCACATGGAGATGTTTTACTGGTTTTTCCCGCTTGTGCTGCTTATGATTTTGTGCTATTACCTGGGCGAGATATTGGTTTCTTTCGGTTATTTCATGATGAGCATCCTGACCCATCTCATTATCAATGTATCGGGCATCCTGACTCTTCTGATACTTCGGCCGGGAGACAACCTTGTCTGCCTGATGCAGAGTGGCTGTATCGCCATGTCTGTTTTTGTGATGGTTCAGTTGTGGGTGTTGTTTCGGGTTGTGCGCTGGCGTTTCTATTTGCCGGACTTCTCGCTGGTTCCCAAACACCTCGGTTCTCTGTCGGCTATAGTGGCAGGGCAGGGGATGATTGTTGTCGTGACCATGTTGCCTCTGTATTGGCTGTCTCAGTATGGGCCGGGGCTTGTAACCCTTGTGAACTATGCCCAGAAGTTTGTACAGTCTCCGCTTGCCATCATACAGCAGGTGGGCAGTGTCTTACAGGTGCGGCTGAATCAGATGGTTGCCCGTCGGGACACTATACAGGCATTGCGCAATGCGTTGCTGCCAACCTTGAGGGTTCTTTTTCTCCTCGCTCTCGTCTCCTCTACGGTAATCTTTTTACTGCGTGATTTCATCTCTCACTGGTTATATGGCATGGGCCGTTTGCCGTCAGAGAACCAGTTGTTGCTATCTTGGCTGCTTGGACTGATGGCCTTCTCCATGCCTTTCACGGCCATAGCAACGGCTTGGCAGCGGCTTTACTTTGCCTGTCGCAGGGTGTGGCTTTATTTTTATCTCGTGACCGCGGTCAATGTGCTGTCTTTAATACTTTATTATGTGTTCATCCAGGCATGGGTTGCCACCGGTTACGCCATCGTCTTTCTACTTGTTGAAGCAATCATTGCGTTTGCCATGTACATGGGGCAACGAACGGCGTTTAAACAGCGTTTGAATGGCATTTGAAAGGCATTTGAAACGATATTGAAAGAGTAGTCCAAAGACTTACTCATAGAAGAAGCAAAAACACCCCAAACACGAAGGAATAACTTAAGCAAAACGTCCCTAAATACGTTATATTATATAAGTCTTGAAAAAACTCTTTACATTTGCCATAGCAATAAAAACAAACTTAAAACCTCATATTATGAAACTTAATCGTAACATTATCAGACTGATGCTATGTGCACTCCTCCTGACGGCTTGCCACAACGAGCCCAAGAGCGACCCTAATGTATCTCTTGTTGATTATTGCGTATCGGCCTTTCCTGTCGGCATGTCGCTTTACACGGCCGGTAACCGGCAGTATGTAGCCTACTATGATTCACTTCATCAGATGACAGTGGCCATGCGTAATCTTCCCGATGGCCCGTGGGCTTATCAAAAGCTTGACGAGAAAGTGCCCTGGGATGCACACAACTCTGTCACCATGTGTATGGACAAACGTGGTGTGATGCATGTCGTTGGTAACATGCACGCAAGTCCGCTGAACTACTTCCGTACAGATACTACCGGAAACATCGCCACACTGCATCGTGTGGACGGTATGGTGGGTACGCAGGAGAAGCGCACCACTTATCCGCACTTTATGCGCCTGCCGGATGGACGAATCCTCTTCCACTATCGAGACGGAGGCAGTGGCAACGGTAGCGAAGTTTATAACATTCTGAACGAAGACGGCACCTGGAGCCGCTTCCTCGACAAGCCGCTCACCGATGGGCGTGGACTCATGAATGCCTATATGCAAGGTCCTATCGTGGGTCCTGACGGATTGTTCCACCTCATCTGGGTTTGGCGAGACACACCGGACTGCTCGACCAACCACGACCTCAGCTACGCATGTAGTCCCGACTTGAAGCATTGGAAGAGTGCAGACGGCACAGATATCCCGCTGCCTATCACATCGCTGTATCCTTCGTTGATTGTAGACCCTGCACAACCGGGCGAGGGCATGATAAATGGTGGACAACGTCTGGGGTTCGACTCTCAGAATCGTCCGGTTATTGCTTTCCATAAATATGATGCCCAGGGAAATATCCAGATTTACATTACCCGCTTTCAGGACAATGCATGGAAGCAACAGTGCTTGACCGATTGGAATTACCGTTGGGAATTTAAGGGTAACGGTGCAATCAGTTTCGAACTGACCATGGGCGGAGTTACACGTCATGAAGACAAGACCCTGCACGTCAGCTACAGCCGCTTCGACTTCAAAACTGGCGATCATTGGTCAAAGGTGTTGGTAGTTGATGAAGAAACACTTACCTTAAAGGAAGAGATAGAAAAGCCTCGCTCTTATCCGGAGTGGATTGACACCCTTGAATGTCCGTTTGCACCGGATATGGCAGTCCGAACGGCACGTTCGGGCGGCGACGGCGGCTACCTCCTTCGCTGGGAGTCATTGCCGGCCAACCGAGACAAGAAACCGGACCGCGAACTTCCACCTCCCTCTACTTTGAAGGTCATTAAACTGTAAATCCCTGTAATAATATTTTTTATATCGTTAGACGTACTTGACGTATGAAGAAACTGAATTTTACCGCCATGCTCGTGACTGTGAGCTTCATGACGGCATGCTCTGTGCAAGAGAACAACAAAGCCGAAGACGGTTTGAGGATATGGTCTGACACGCCGGCCTATACCTGTGTGATGGAGAACCAAAGGGAGTTGTGTGCAACCTCTGATATTGACGACGGACTTTTTGAGGGAGACACGCGTCCGGAACTTCCACGTGTGAAATCACCCTCCAAAGAGAAAAAGACATGGCATTCAGGCGAGGGTACTGACTATCTGCATGAAGAAACGCAGACCACGACCAAAGGCCTTTATCCCAATCCTGTCCGTTTGTGGGAGGCTGAAGCTTATCCAATCGGGAATGGACGCATGGCTGCATCTGTATTCAACGGAAGCGGTAGAGACAGATATGCCTTGAACGAAACATCCTATTGGTCGGGAGGTCAGAATAAAGGAACCATCAACTCAAAGGGAGACAAGCGATACAATGGCGGACAAGGCCCCGATGCTACTGAAGACGAGTTTGGTGGCGACCAGCCGGTGGGAGACCTCATTGTCGACTTTGGGTCTGCTGTCGAGAAAGGAAGCTTTTGTCGCGAAGTTATGCTTGATAAAGGAATGGTACATGCTTGTGGCAAGCGTCATGGCGTGACGGTCGAGAGCTATGCCTTCATAAGTCATCCGGACGAAGTGATGGTTGCAAGATACAGTGCCGACAAGCCCGGTGGCTTGCATGCTACCTTGACCATGGCACTGCAACGCCCCAATGACCAACTGACCATAGAGCAGGATGCGATGGTCATGCGGAGCGAGTTGAAGAACGGTATGAAGTGTGTGGCTCGCATCCTCGTGAGAAATCATGGTGGCAGTTTGGAACGTCTCTCTGAAGGCATAGTCTTGTCCGGTGCTGACTCTCTCGACTTGATTGTTGCAGTTGAGACAAACTATGTGATGGACTTTGATAAAAACTTCAGGGGAGAAGAACCGGAAACCAAGATTGCCCAACGGATGAAAAACATAGAAAACATTCCGGCTGCAGCCATCATGCAACGCCATGTGTCCGACTATACTTCACTCTACGACAGAATGGCCTTGACATTGCCGGCATCTCCGGACTCACTCTCTGCCATGCCAACCTATAAACGCCTGGCACATTACAAGCAAACCCAGCAAGACACAGGCTTGGAGGAGACCATCTTTAATTATGGCCGATACCTCATGATTTCTACCTCACGTGGCGGAAACCTTCCGGCGGGTCTTCAAGGTATCTGGAACAGCATGGTAAACGCGCCATGGGGCAATGACTATCACAGCAACATCAATTTGCAAATGGTTTACTGGCTGCCTGAGGTTGCCAACCTTTCAGAATGTCACATGAGCATGATTGATTACTTGTGGGCCATGCGCAAACCCAATCAGATGGCTACAACAGACTATTTGAAAGCCATCGGAGAGGATGCGTCAGAGAATGAGGGATGGATTGTCTATACCTCACACAACCCCTTTGGAGGCAACGGCTGGCAAGTCAACCTTCCGGGGTCGGCCTGGTATGGATTACACATTTGGGAACACTACGCCTTCACCCAGGACAAGCAATACTTGAAGGAGAAGGGATACCCCATGTTAAGAGAACTGAGTATATTCTGGATGAAACACCTGAAGGCACTCGGTAAGGGTGGCAAGGGTTTCGTCAGCAACTATGAAGAGGTGGACGTGACACAGTATCCCGAATTGGCTGACATAGCGGAAGGCACCTTGGTTGTTCCCTTAGGCTGGTCTCCCGAACACGGACCTCGTGGAGAAGATGGCGTTGCACACGACCAGGAGATTATCCGAGAACTGTTCGAACATACCATCGAGGCGGCTGATGTATTAGGTGTTGACCTGGGCTTGGCCGACTCCCTGAGACAGATATGTTCACGGATGTATTTCCCGCGTATCGGTAAGAAGGGTAATCTGATGGAGTGGATGATTGACCGAGACCCTTTGACCGAACACCGGCACACTTCACATCTCTTTGCCGTTTATCCGGGCAGCACCATTACACCAACCCGAACTCCCGAACTGGCTGAAGCAGCCAAGCAGTCCTTGTTGTTCAGGAAGAATACCGGAGAAAGCCGCACCTCATGGGCTTGGACCTGGCGAAGCATGCTCTGGAACAGACTGCGAGACGGAAATAAGGGACATGAAATGATGGAAGGCCTGATTTGTCACAATATGCTTGACAACCTGTTTACCTCTCATAAAATACCTCTACAGATAGACGGAAATTATGGTGTGGCGGCTTGTATGATTGAGATGCTTGTCCAGTCACACGAAGGAGTGATAACACTCTTGCCCGCCTTGTGCAATCAATGGCAGTCTGGCAAGATTCGCGGAGTCAAGACACGTGGCGGC
>JAQXZK010000041.1 GCA_029227175.1 Bacteroidales bacterium
ATGGGCGTGAGCTGCTCGGCCGACCGTAACATCAAGGCGAAAATCAACAAGGACGGTATCTGGCTGGAACAGATGGATGCCAATCCGGCTGAACTCATCCCGGCAGAATATGCACAGGCAGGTGAAGGTACCAACACCATCACCATTGATCTCGATAAGGGTATGGATGCCGTGCGTGCCGAACTCACCAAGTATCCTGTCTCAACCCGTGTCAACCTCAAGGGTACCATCATCGTGGGTCGTGACATCGCTCATGCCAAGATAAAGGCTCGTCTGGATGCCGGTGAGGGCATGCCTCAGTATCTTAAGGACCATCCGATTCTCTATGCCGGACCGGCCAAGACACCGGCAGGCTATCCGTGTGGTTCCATGGGCCCGACGACGGCAGGCCGTATGGATCCGTATGTGGATGAGTTCCAGGCTCACGGTGGTTCGCTCGTGATGATTGCTAAGGGTAACCGCTCACAGCAGGTGACCGATGCTTGCAAGAAGCATGGCGGTTTCTATCTCGGCACCATCGGCGGTGTGGCTGCCGTACTGTCTCAGAGCTCCATCAAGTCCATCGAGTGTGTGGAATATCCCGAACTCGGCATGGAGGCTGTCTGGAAGATTGTCGTGGAAGACTTCCCTGCGTTCATCCTCGTAGATGACAAGGGTAACGACTTCTTCAAGCAGTTGAAGCCTTGCTGCTCATGCGGCAAGTAACCCCAAATCAAAATAACCGGTTTGGGAAAAAACGGGGCAAACGATTCCCCTCCCTATATAGTAAAGAGGTGATGCATGGATGTGCATCACCTCTTTTTTTTAACGCCTTTCGAATTACCGAATTGAGTTTCAGAAACACAAAGATGCAAAGTTATAATTGGGAACTCTTGGTATAGTAATGTTCTTTCATTTATCTAAGATTGCTTTATAATATCAAAATAAGATATTATATTCTTACTTATATGGAACAAAATGTGTAATATTGCGTCATAATTATATATTAAATGTATTATATGGAATATACAGAATTATTGGAGAATCAAATTATTGGAAGACTCCGAATTGATAATCCCTGGTGGACTGAAGGTGAAATTCCGGATTTCTATCAAGATATGCAACCGAGGCTATATCTGGATATTTTCTATTCCTTAGTTACGAATACAGAACTGAAACGTGCTGTCATACTGATGGGGCCCAGACGTGTTGGTAAAACTGTTATGATATACCATACCATAGCTCGTCTATTAGAAGAAGGGATACCACAACAGAACATTATCTATATTTCTGTTGAAACTCCTATTTATAATAAAATTTATTTGGAGCAATTGTTCAACCTGTCAAAACAGACCTTAGGAAAGACTGATGACGACCATGAACAATATTATGTTTTCTTCGATGAGATTCAATACTTAAAAGACTGGGAGATAAACCTAAAATCTTTGGTTGACACGTACAAAAATGTGAAGTTTGTGGCTAGTGGATCGGCTGCTGCTGAGCTAAAAAGACGAAGCAATGAAAGTGGAGCCGGACGATTTACTGATTTCAGTTTACCTCCATTGACATTTTATGAATATGTCCATTTGAAAGGATATGAGAAGCTGATGATTCCACGTAAGATGCAGTGGAAAGGTAATGAAATTGACTGTTTTGGCACAATGGATATTGATAAATTGAACAAATTATTTATCGATTACATTAATTATGGAGGTTATCCAGAGGTCGTATTCTCAGACAAGATCCAAGAAAATCCAGGACAGTTTATCCGTCATGACATTATTGATAAAGTGTTATTACGGGATTTGCCAAGTTTATACGGTATTCAGGATGTTCAGGAACTTAATTCTTTATTCACAATGATTGCCTATCATTCTGGCAGTCAATTCTCGTATGAAACCATGTCAAAGGAATCTGGTGTGAGAAAGGATTTGCTGAAAAAATATATTAGCTATTTAGAAGCTGCTTTTTTAATCCGGGTAATACATAGAACTGATGATAATGCAAAAAGATATCAAAGAGAAACAAGTTTCAAAATATATTTGACCAATCCTTCATTAAGATGCGCCCTCTTTCAGCCTATCAGAGTAACAGACAGTGAAATTGGCGATATGGTGGAAACGGCTGTGTATGCTCAATGGATTCCGAGGCAAAGCACAGATTCTGTCATTACATTCGCGAATTGGAGGCTCAACAAAAATACACAGGGCGAAGTAGATATAGTAGGTATTGATGCAGGCAGACAAAAACCCCAATGGGCTGTTGAAATCAAATGGTCGGACCGATACACAGAACGCCCAGGAGAACTTGAGTCTTTGTTATGGTATATGCCAAAGAATGGACTAACTGATGCAATCGTTACTAGTGAAACGGTGACAGTGACGAAAGAAATGGATAATGTTGTACTCCATTTTATGCCAGTAGCTTGTTATACATATACTGTAGCTCGAAACACGTTGGAAAATACACGCTTCTTATATGGATTGTAGTGCTCTTTGCAAAATAAGCATGATGAATCATGCTTATTTTGCAAAGAACTTATAGGTTAATGATTATCAGACAAATACAAAGGAAAAATAAGTAGTCATTTTACGTTGAAAGGATTATCCCAAATCTAAATAACCGGTTTGGAAAAAAACGGGACAAACGATTCCCCTCCCTATATAGTAAAGAGGTGATGCATGGATGTGCATCACCTCTTTGCTTAACAGTATTGCAATAGTGTTGCAACGGCATTGAAACAGCGTTGAAACGGAGTTGGAATGACCGATTTAGGTTCGAACGAATTGTAATCTTTCCTATGCTATACTCCGAAACTGTGAATGTCCAGAATTTTTACCATTCCTTTATGATGATTGGTCTATCTACCAGACCCCCGCTACAGATGCCTGTAGTGGCACTTTTGCCAAAGAGTAACTTCGACCTTGTCGAATAATGCTTTTGACCTTGTCATTTATATGATTCGACCTCGTCATTTATATGATTCGACAAGGTCGAAAATAACTCTTGGCTTTGCCAGAGGACGAAATGTCAGGAACTTTTACTCTTTCCGGACTATGGGACTATAGCACGCGAACCTTGTAGAGGTGAAAGTCCTCGCTGAAGGTGAGTGTCTGGTCGGGGTTGGTGAGGTAGATGTGGTTGGTCCACCAGGATGTTTCTGCTTGGGTATAGACGATGCGCCCTGTCCGGTCGTTGTAGTTGGCCGACTTGATGTCTCCCTTGTCGAACAGCGGTTCGAAGGGCTTGAAAGTGTGGGTCTTGAGGTCAAAGAGGTAGACGTGGTTGTGGGCAGAGCAGAGGAGACAGTCGGGGTTGACCATGCTCAGTTCGTGCCCGGACTTGTCGGGCAGTGCGAAGGTCTCTTCCAAATGCAGTGAGGGGGTGTCGGTGTCCCAGTCGACGAGCGTGTAGCGGCGCAGTTCCTGGTATCCTAATGCGTACAGGCTTTGGTGTTTCTCGACCCACACGGCACCGTGTCCTGAATACAGGGAGTCTCGCCAGAGGCATTGTTCTGACTTGCCGACCTCGTAGAGTTCGAGGCTATTACCTTTCGGATGGGTGGAGTTGGCTACAACGATGCGGTTGCGCGGGAGCATATCAGCCGAGTGAGCCATAGGTGTGTAGGCATAGAAGAGACATTGACGGGTGGCGATGTCGAGGAGGAGGGTGGAGTGTGAGGACGAGGTCACCAAGAGCCGTTTGCCACCGTCAACGGCCTTGCAGTCGTCGATGGAGCGATTGCGGTTTTGGTATTCGTCGGGTATCTGTCCTTTGGCCTCGCTGACGTTCCAGTGCCATTCGATGTCGAGAGAGTCAGGTGTGGATGTTCGGGTATTGACGATGTAGATGTCGTGGTCTCCGCATGCGATGACCTTGTCTCCCCATTCGGTTGCTGAGGGGTTGCATGCGGTAGTGAGGATGATCAGCAGTGAGGTGCTGATGAGTGTCCATGTGTGTTTCATGATGATAGTTTTTGATGTGAGTTGTTTTTTATGAAGGTTTATTTGTTACCAGAGTGAGAGTTGGCGGTCTTCACCGGTGAGGTTATAGCTCATGCGGTGATAGGGGGTGGGCCCGTATTGGAGGATGGCTTCTCGGTGCTTGCGCGTGGGGTAACCCATGTTGTGGTTCCAGTCATATTGCGGGAACTCCTCGTGCAGCTTCATCATGTAGTCGTCGCGGTAGGTCTTGGCCAGTACGGAGGCGGCAGCGATGCTGAGGTATTTGCCGTCACCTTTTACGATGGTGGTGTAGGGCAGTTTCCTGTAGGGGAGAAAGCGATTCCCGTCGACGATGATGTATCCGGGTGGGGGCTGCAGTCCGTCGAGTGCGCGGTGCATGGCTAAGATGGAAGCGCGCAGGATGTTGATTTCGTCAATCTCTCGGGCCGTTACAATGCCTATGGCCCAGGCGATGGCGTCGCGTTCGATTTCCGTGCGCAGAGTATAGCGTTGCCGTGCCGTGAGCTGCTTCGAGTCATTGAGCAACGAGTTGTGATAGTCGGTGGGGAGTATGACAGCGGCAGCGTAGACCGAGCCGGCCAGGCAACCTCGTCCGGCTTCGTCGCAACCGGCTTCGACGTATGCCGTCTGGTAGCAGGCAGCCAGTTCGGGATGTTCTTTAGCGGTTCTCATGGATGAATTCATTGTATATGGTGCAAAGTAAGTAAAAAAATTTAATGAAATAATGTCAAGTAAGAAGTTTCGCTGTTTGAAAAAAACAGGGTGGGTTACTTGTGAGTAAAGAAAAAGTCTATATATTTGCGCAGACCATAACCATGAATTAATACTACATAAAGACACACCATCCATGCGCATAAGATATATGCCCCCCCATTAGATAAACCTCAGATTGGTTTTTCAAACCTGTTATTACGAAGCGTGCTTTGCTTATTTGTTGTCCTGTTTGCTGTCACTGTCGAGGCTCAGATAACCGTGAAAGGAACAGTACTGGACGACACGAACTTGCCCTTGGCGGGAACCAACGTCCTCCTGAAGGACGCAACGGGTGTGGGCACGGTGACTGACTTTGACGGTAACTTCACGATAGAGGTGCCGGGCATTGCTTCTCCGGCCACTTCGCATGTGTACAAAAAAAAGAGGTTGTCGTGAAACAACCTCTTATTGTGTTGCGGAGAGCGGGATCGAACCACTGACCTTCAGGTTATGAGCCTGACGAGCTACCACTGCTCTACTCCGCGATGTTAGCGAGTGCAAATGTACAGACTTTTTTTGATTAGACAAGCATTTTAGGATTTATTTTCACCTTTTCTTTGCTCTGTACGTTAAAATACCGTACTTTTGCGCAAAAATATAGTGATTGTGCAATAGATAAAGGGTAATGCCGACTTCAAAAACAAGAAATCTTCTCGTAGATGTGGCCCGCCGGCTGTTTGCTCGCGATGGTGTTGAGAACACGACCATGAATGACATCGCAGTAGCATCCAAGAAAGGTCGTCGTACAGTTTATACCTACTTCAAGAGCAAGGAAGAACTCTACATGGCTGTAGTAGAGTCGGAGTTGGAGATGCTTGCGGTAGCGATGCGCAAGGTAGCCAGCAAGAACCTGTCTCCCGATGAGAAAATCATGGAGATCATCTATACCCGCCTTGACTCCATCAAGGAGGTGGTGACCCGAAACGGTTCGCTGAAGGCCGATTTCTTCCGCGATGTACTGCGCGTGGAGAAGGTAAGGCGCAACTTTGACATTACCGAGGTGAAATTGTATCGGGAGGTATTGCAGGAGGGTGTGGACAAAGGTGTCTTCGACATAGACAGCGTGTACCTGACTGCCGATTTGTTGCACTATTGCCTGAAGGGCATCGAGGTACCTTATATCAGGGGAAAGATAGCCCCTTCGCTAACCGGTGAGATCCGGACGGAGTATGTGACCAAACTGGTTTTGGGTGCTTTCCACCGGAAGAAGTAAAAAGAAGTTTCATTAAACAATAAAATATATCAATATGGGTTTACTTACAGGTAAAACAGCGATTGTGACCGGTGCTGCCCGCGGCATTGGCAAGGCTATCGCATTGAAGTTTGCTGCAGAAGGAGCAAACGTAGCTTTCACAGACTTGGTAATCGACGAGAACGGCAAGGCCACAGAGGCTGAAATCGCAGCCTTGGGTGTCAAGGCAAAGGGGTATGCCAGCAATGCTGCCGACTTTGCACAGACAGAAGAGGTGGTGAAGGCAATCAAAGAAGAATTTGGAAGCATTGACATCTTGGTAAATAATGCAGGTATCACAAAGGACGGCTTGATGTTGCGTATGACGGAACAGCAGTGGGACGCTGTGATTGCCGTGAACTTGAAGTCTGCCTTTAACTTCATCCACGCATGTCTGCCTATCATGATGCGCCAGAAGGGCGGAAGCATCATCAACATGGCATCAGTGGTGGGTGTACATGGTAATGCAGGACAGGCAAACTATGCCGCATCCAAGGCCGGTCTGATTGCCCTGGCCAAAAGTGTGGCTCAGGAGATGGGCCCGAAGGGTATCCGCGCCAACGCGATTGCTCCGGGCTTCATCGAGACAGCCATGACGGCTGCATTGCCGGAAGCCGTACGTGCAGACTGGATGAAGAAAATCCCACTCCGTCGCGGAGGTCAGGTAGAAGACGTGGCCAACACGGCACTCTATCTCGCATCAGACCTCTCCAGCTATGTAACCGGTCAGGTTGTACAGTTGGACGGTGGTATGAATATGTAAAGAATGTCCTTTGACAGAACAAACGCAAAGACTCTATCCATTGAAAGTTATCTACGAGGATAACCATATTATCATTGTCAGCAAGACCGCTTCGGAAATCGTACAGGGTGACAAGACCGGTGACGTGCCTCTCTCGGAAATGGTGAAGCAATACCTGAAGGAGAAGTACCAGAAGCCGGGTAATGTGTTTGTGGGTGTCACCCACCGCCTTGACCGCCCCGTGAGCGGTCTTGTCGTTTTTGCCAAGACCAGCAAGGCATTGGGCCGTCTGAACGAGATGTTCAGGCTGAACGAGGTGCACAAGACTTACTGGGCCATTGTGTGCCGTCGCCCGGAGGAGCCGGAGGCAACACTGACGCACTGGATAGTGCGGAACGATAAACAGAACAAGAGCTTCGCTTATGGGAAGGAAGTGCCGGGAAGCAAGAAAGCGATCCTGTCGTACCGGCTGATTGCTTCGGGCGAACGCTATCATCTGCTGGAGGTCAATCTGAAGACGGGTCGCCACCACCAGATACGTTGTCAGTTGGCGAAAATAGGTTGCCCGATTAAGGGTGACTTGAAGTATGGGGCCCCACGCTCCAACCCGGATGGAAGCATCTCGCTCCATGCACGTCACATCAGTTTTGTTCATCCTGTCAGCAAGGAGGTGATTGACGTAATCGCCGAAACTCCGCAGGACAATCTGTGGAAGGCATTGGGTGGCTGATACTGAAAAATCCTCATAAATGAGGATTGACAGACATAAGTGACAGTTTGTATTTTTGCACCGGATTAGTAACGAAAAGACTCCGGATGCAATTATGAATAGAAAATTCCTTGTATTTATCTCTGCTCTCTTCTCCTGCTGCCTGCTGCATGCAGAGGAAAAAGACACGTTGCGCGTCGTGGACGTGGAGGAGGTGGTTGTCGTATCATCTCCGAAGAACAACAGCAAGATGCGCGAACAGCCGATGGGTGTGACCCTTCTGTCACGAAACAGAATGGAAGAGATGGGGGTGAGCGACGTGAAGAAGCTGAGTGCTGTGGTGCCGAACATGTTTATACCCGATTACGGCTCCAGACTGACGTCGGCCATCTATATTCGAGGTGTTGGGTCGAGAATCAATACGCCCTCTGTCGGGTTGTATGTAGATAATATACCTTATATAGACAAGTCTGCGTTCGACTTCAATTATAGCGATGTGGACAGAATCGATGTGCTTCGCGGACCGCAGGGAACCCTCTATGGGAAGAATGCGATGGGTGGCATGATAAACATCGCCACGAAGTCGCCTTTCGCTTATCAGGGTACGGACGTGAAGCTTGGAGTTGCTTCGTATGGCACATATCATGCCTCGCTGACACACTACCACCGCACGTCAGACCGATTTGCCTTTTCGGCAGGCGGTTTTTATGATAAGGCGGGCGGCTTCTTTGAGAATGTGGCGACAGGTCATGAGAAGGTAGATGACGGTCGGCAGGCCGGTGGGCGCATCAAGGCGATATGGCTGCCTGCCGATAGTTGGAAGGTGACGGCATCGGTCAACTATGAGTACCTGAATCAGGGCGGATACCCCTATGGCGTGTACGACAAGGGAACGAATGACATTGCACCGGTGAACTACAATCAGCCAAGCGGCTATCGGAGAGACCTGCTGAATGTGGGTGTGAATGTGGAACATCAGGGCCGCAACTTTATCTTCACCGCTGTGACAGGCTATCAGTGGCTGAAGGATGACATGATGCTGGACCAGGACTTCTCGCCCGCGTCAGTCTACACGCTGGAGCAGAAACAACGGATAAACACCATCTCGGAGGAACTGATGTTCAAGTCAAACGGAAAGCGTCGCTGGGAATGGGTATCGGGCCTGTTCGCCTACTACCAACAGCTGCGGACGGACGCTCCGGTCACGTTCATGGAAGACGGCATAGGGATGTTGTCGTCCATGCTTTCATCGGTTATCCCTTCCCGGATAGAGGTGGCGATGGGGCCTACCATGCAGATGCATATCCTTCCTTCGTTGAGCCTCACGGACAAGGAGATGCGCATCAAAGGTGACTTTTCCTCTCCGACGGCCAATGTCGCGCTTTATCACCAGTCTACGATCCATCGTTTCTTGGGCATAAAACGCCTCTCGTTGGTTGGCGGACTCCGTTTGGACTATGAGCGGATGAATCTGGATTATGACTCGGGGACTTCACTGCGCTATACGGTCGGTATCAATGGAGCCATGAAGGCGAACGGAGTGACCATCCGCGAAATACAGATGATGAAGCCAACGGCCATGGAGGTAGAGTCGCAGTACCGAGGTACGCTGGACAAGGACTTCTTCCATGTGGTGCCCAAGGTGGCCTTGCAGTTTGACCTGGACAGCCGGAAGAGCAATGTGTATGCCACGGTGAGCAGCGGATTCCGCTCGGGAGGCTATAATGTGCAGATGTTCAGCGACCTCTTGCAGACGTCTCTGCGTAATGCTATGATGTCGCACACGAAAGCAGAGGTGTTGGCGGCTGTTCCTCCTGCCTATAAGGACATGGTTGCCGGATACTTCCCGGACGGAGGGCAGGACCCGGAAGCACGCGATGCCGTTGAATACAAGCCGGAGACAACCCTGAATTACGAGATAGGAACTCACTTGAATCTGATGGATAACAGATTACAACTGGATGCCGTGGGGTTCTTCATGAATACGCGTGACCAGCAGATTTCACGTTTCGCAGAAAGCGGACTGGGCCGTGTCACCGTCAATGCAGGTCGCAGTCACAGCAAGGGCGTGGAGGCATCAGCGGCATTTGTGGTCTCAAAGGCTTTCAGCTTGGGTGCAAGCTACGGATTCACGCATGCCACATTCAAGGAGTATGAGACGAACACCAAGGTGAATGGGGTGTTGCAAAGCGTGATTTATACGGGCAATTACGTACCATTCGTGCCGAGACACACGTTGAGCGTGAGCGGAACCTATACCAAGAGCCTTCGCCCTACGAACTTCATAGACAAGATTGTGCTGCATGCCGACTTTAATGGTGCGGGGCGCATCTACTGGACGGAGCAAAATGATATGTCTCAGCCGTTCTATGGAACACTGGGTGCACGCGTTGGTTTGCACCACAAGCGGCACTCTCTGGAGTGCTGGATTCGGAATGTAACCAATGCGAAGTACACTGCATTCTGTTTTGAAAGCATGGGAACGAGTTTCGCACAACAGGGTCGCCCTTTGCAGTTTGGTGCAGACTTGCGCCTGAGATTCTGATACACATCCTGTTGCTTGCTCATACGCAAGAGAACCCCATCTGCGCTCTAAGGAGCGATTTGGGTTAGGCTCATCCTCTCAGCAGTCCTTTGACGAGAATGGATGGAGTACCCCATAGCGGGTACTCGAGTACTCTCTTGGAGATGACAGCAGTACCCTGTGGCGGGTATTCGGGTATTTCTGCTGAAGGAGGGCAGTCTTCTTGTTTGTGACTCGGATTCGGATCGTAGGCAAGGCCTTCCATAGGCCAAATAGAACCCCCGAAAGTGAATGACTTCAACTTCCGGGGGGTAGGTTTAAGGATTGACTCGCTGTATGGGCAGCGACCTGTCCGGGAATTACTTGTTGAGTTTCCAGGTACAGCCGTCCTTGCCGTCTTTGATTTCAAAACCTAGTGCAGCGAGTTCGTTGCGTATTCTGTCACAAGTAGCCCAGTCTTTGTTGGTTTTAGCCTTTTGACGTTCTCCAAGTAGGAGGTCGACAGCCTTGCTGAATGCTTCTTCGCGGCCTGCGTTGTTGCTTGCTTCCTGAGTGAGTCCCAGGATGTCGAAACAGAAGGTGTGGAAGAGGGCTTTTAGGTCTTCGAGGTCCTTGTCCGAGATGCTTCCATTACCGGCAGCAATGGTGTTAATCTGCTTGGCTGCATCGAAGAGTGTAGCGATGACGATAGGAGTGTTCAAATCATCATCCATAGCTTCGTAGCACTTGTCGGCGATGTCCTGCACATTGATGGTGGATGTTGCAGTTGGTTTGAGGCGGTCGAGTGCTTTGACAGCATCCATCAGACGTGAAAGACCTTTTTCGGCAGCCTGAAGTGCTTCATTGCTGAAATCGACCGTGCTGCGATAATGTGCCTGTAGGATGAAGAAGCGGATGGTCATCGGGGTATATGCCTGTGAGAGCTTATCATGGTTGCCCGTGAAGAACTGTTCAAGTGTGATGAAGTTACCCAATGACTTGCCCATCTTCTGTCCGTTGATGGTTATCATGTTGTTGTGCATCCAGTAGTGGACCATGTCGTCGCCTTGAGAGGCTACGGACTGGGCAATTTCACATTCATGGTGAGGGAAGACCAGGTCCATTCCACCTCCGTGGATGTCGAAGTGGTTGCCTAAGTATTTGCGCCCCATGGCGGTACATTCGCAGTGCCATCCCGGGAAACCATCGCTCCAGGGTGAAGGCCATCTCATGATGTGTTCCGGTTGAGCGCATTTCCATAGGGCAAAGTCTGCCGGATTGCGTTTCTCGTTCTGTCCGTCCAGTTCGCGTGTTGTGTTCAGGACGTCTTGCAGGTTCCGGCCGGAGAGTTTCCCATAGTGATGATGCTCGTTGTATTTGTTTACGTCGAAGTAAACGGAGCCTTGGCTTTCGTATGCAAAGCCGTTGTCCAGAATCTCCTTGACCAGTTTAATCTGCTCGATGATGTGGCCTGAGGCGTGTGGCTCGATGCTGGGTGGGAGAACGTTGAGTGCTTCCATTGCCTTGTGGTAGCGGTTGATATAGAACTGGGCCACTTCCATCGGCTCCAACTGCTCGAGACGGGCTTTCTTGGCAATTTTGTCTTCTCCTTCGTCTGCATCGTGCTCCAAGTGCCCCACGTCTGTAATGTTGCGGACGTAGCGTACCTTATAACCCAGCAGCTTCAGGTATCTGAAGAGGATGTCGAAGGTGATTGCCGGACGTGCATGTCCAAGATGTGGGTCGCCATATACCGTAGGTCCACAAACATACATGCCAACGTGAGGTGCGTGCAAAGGTTTGAATGGCTCTTTGCGACGACTTAAGGTGTTGTATATGTAAAGTGTATGATTTGTTTCCATGTTTTTATGCATCGATATCTGCGTAGGTTGCGTTCTGTTCGATAAATTCGCGACGAGGTGCTACGTCTTCGCCCATCAGCATGGAGAAGGTATAGTCGGCATCAGCTGCATTCTCCATGTGTACCTGCTTGAGTTTTCGGGTTTCGGGATTCATGGTTGTTTCCCACAACTGCTCGGGGTTCATCTCACCAAGACCTTTGTAACGCTGTGTGTGAATAGCGTTTTCAGAGCCTTGGCCATATTGGTTGATGAAATCCTCACGTTCCTTGTCTGTCCAGCAGTATTCCTTCACCTTGCCTTTTGTGCAGAGGTACAATGGCGGAGCGGCGATGTAGAGGTTGCCGCTAAGGATAATCTGTGGAATATATCGGTAGAAGAAGGTCATAATCAGCGTGTCGATGTGCGAACCATCGACATCGGCATCGGTCATGATAATAACCTTCTTGTAGCGGAGTTTCTCGATGTTGGCTTCCTTGGTGTCTTCTGGGTTCAGACCGAAACGGACTCCAAGAGCCTGGATGATATTGTTGACTTCATCACTTTCGAAGGCTTTGTGCCACATGGCTTTCTCAACATTCAGAATCTTGCCTCTCAGTGGCAGGATGGCCTGGAAGCGACGGTTGCGGCCGGACTTTGCTGAACCGCCAGCAGAGTCTCCCTCGACCAGGAACAATTCACATTCGTCCGGGTCTTTGCTAGAGCAGTCGGCCAGTTTTCCCGGCATACCGCCTCCGCTCATCGGTGACTTGCGTTGTACGGTCTCGCGTGCTTTGCGGGCTGCAATACGTGCCGTAGCTGCCAAAATGACTTTCTTGATGATGATTTCGGCTTCTTTCGGATGTTCCTCTAAGTAGTTGGTCAGGGCTTCGCCAACGGCCGAGCGTACGATTCCGCTTACCTCGTCATTGCCTAATTTGGTTTTGGTCTGTCCTTCAAACTGCGGCTCTGCTACTTTTACGGAGATGACGGCCACCAGTCCCTCTCGGAAGTCTTCAGAAGCGATTTCAATCTTGGCTCTTTCGATTTCTTTCTTGAAGTTGGCATCGGCATACTTCTTGAGGACTGTCGTCAGGGCTGTGCGGAAACCTGCTTCGTGTGTGCCGCCTTCAATCGTGTTGATGTTGTTGACGTAGGAGTGAAGGCTCTCGCGATAGCCGGTGTTATACATCATTGCGCACTCTACAGGAGTACCGAGACGTTCGGTGTTGAGGTAGATGACGTCATTGGTCAAGGGGGTGTTTGTGGAATTTAGGTAGCGGACGAACTCCTTTACACCTTCCTGAGAGTAGAATGTCTCGCCCAAAGTCTTGCCGTTTTCGTCTTTCTGGCGCAAGTCGGTTAACTTGATAGTGATACCCTTGTTCAGATAGGCCAGTTCGCGGAGGCGATTGGCGAGGATGGAGTATTCGTATTCGGTGGTTGTGAAAATCTCTCCATCTGGCCAGAATTGCTGGCGAGTACCGGTGATTTCGGTGGTGCCTACTTCCTTGACGGGATAGAGGGGTTTTCCTTTGCTATATTCTTGTTGGTAGACCTTGCCGTTGCGGAAGACCTGTGTAGTCATGTGTGTAGAAAGTGCATTGACGCAGGATACGCCGACACCATGCAGACCGCCGGATACTTTGTATGAACCCTTGTCAAATTTACCGCCGGCATGGAGTACGGTCATAACAACTTCAAGGGCTGATTTGTGCTCTTTTGGGTGCATGTCGACGGGAATACGACGGCCATTGTCCTGAACTGTGATAGAATTGTCTTCGTTGATGAAGACCTCGATGTGGCTGCAATATCCGGCCAAGGCCTCGTCGATAGAGTTGTCTACTACCTCGTAAACAAGATGGTGCAATCCCTTCTTGCTAATGTCGCCAATATACATGGCAGGACGCTTGCGGACTGCCTCCAGCCCTTCAAGGACCTGAATGTTACTTGCCGAGTAATTCTCTTCTCCTTGTGCTTTTATTTCTTCTGTCATATGTAATTGTTAGGTTGGATGTTCAACGTGTTAATAGCTTGCAAATATAACCATTTATGGCGAATATACCTTATTAAAAAAGATGATAAATACAAAAAAATATAGAGAAGGAGGCGAGGTGTGTATATGCAAAAAGGTCGTATCCTTACGTGATACGACCTTGCTAATTTTTCGTTGACCCTATACGTTCTTACGAACGGCTTGTCAATACGAGCTTACGCCAACTTATTGATATAGATAGCCAACTTAGACTTCAAGTTATTAGCCTTGTTCTTGTGAATCAAGTGTGTCTTGGCTAACTTGTCCAACAACTTTGTAACAGCAGGGTACATGGCTACGGCCTCTTCCTTGTTAGTTGTTGCACGAAGTTTACGAACAGCATTTCTCATGGTCTTGCCATAATATCTGTTGTGAAGTCTTCTTGTCTTTTCCTGTCTGATTCTTTTCAGTGATGATTTGTGATTTGCCATTTCGACTAATCTTAAATTTTTTTTACTTTCTTTTTATTTGTAGCGCATAGGAGAGTCGAACTCCTCTTACAAGAATGAAAATCTCGTGTACTAACCGATATACGAATGCGCCATCAGGTTTTTCCGAAGAGCGGAGGCTCCTCGTGCAAACACCATTTGTTTTGTTTGCGGTTGCAAAGGTAAGTACTTTTTTTAAAATGCCAAATATTCTCAAAGAAAAAATTACTTTTTTTCTCTTTTTCTATAAAATTTGCTTGTGCGCATTCTCTTTTATACCTTTGATGCGGAAATATTGGTGCGGAAATATGGTAGAAATTCTCGCTGGGATTGTTCTCAGAACGGTAAAATATAAAGATACGCAAATGCTGGTTGATTGCTATACCAGGGAACGAGGCCGGATTTCGTGTGCGGTAGCAATTTCTCAAAGCAGGAAGTCGCTCTCGCGAAAGGTCATGTTTCAGCCCTTGTCTGTGCTGGAGATGACGGTAGACGTTCGTCCCAATGCATCGATTTACAGGATGAGAGAGGCCAGATTGAGACACCCTTATTCTACTTTGCCGTTCGATCCGATCAAGAATGCGTTGGCGTTGTTTTTGGCTGAGTTCCTGTCGTATGCGGTGCGGGAGGAGACAGAGAACGAGGCCTTGTATGCCTTTCTGGAGCAAAGTCTTAACTGGTTGGACAAGTCTGGGCAGCCGGTAGCCAATTTCCATATTGCTTTTTTGCTGAGGCTTTCGCGCTTTGTAGGCGTTTACCCTTACTTGGAGGGCTATGAACCGGGTTTCTGCTTCGATTTGCTGTCTGCATCGTATTGCAAGCATCCTCCGTTGTTACATTCTTATTATATAGACAAAGAGGAAGCTGCCCATGTGAACGCACTTATGAGGATGCGCTACGAAACGATGAGGTTCTATCCGATGAGTCGGGTGCAGAGGCAGCGTTGTTTGGAGTTAATCAATCTGTTCTATAGTCTTCATTTGCCTGATTTCCCAGTTCGTCTGCAGTCCTTGGACATTTTGAAGGAACTGTTTGATTAGGGTTCTTGTTTTTATCGTAATTTTGTATTCGTACTTACATACTTATATATTTAATACTTAATGTGAAATGAAAACACGTTGCATTTTTTTAGCTAAAAAGACAAAATCCCGGAGTGCTTATCCGAAAGGACGAATCGCTGGTTCAAGGATGGATGTATTTACTTCGGGCTGTCGTTTTTCAGGAATAGCATGGATTATGTTGGCTTGCTTTTTTATTCAGACAAGTTTGTCGGCAAGCACATTCGCCCAAGGGAAAAAGTCGATTTATCACAAGGGATGGATTGATTTCAACAAGAATGGTCAAAAGGATGTCTATGAAGATGTTTCCCAACCGATAGACGCACGCGTTGAGGACCTGCTGAAGCAGATGACTTTGGAGGAGAAGTCTTGCCAGTTGGCAACTCTGTATGGTTATGGACGTGTGCTGAAAGATTCGCTTCCTACTCCCAAATGGGACACGGAAATATGGAAAGACGGCATTGCCAACATTGACGAGCAGTTGAATGGCGTGGGTCGCGGATACAAGAGGGCGTATAACCTGATTTATCCTTTCAGCAATCATGTGGCTGCGTTGCATGAGACACAGCGTTGGTTTGTCGAGAAGACTCGCTTGGGTATTCCTGTTGAGTTCTCTAACGAGGGCATCCACGGCCTAAACCATACGTTGGCTACTCCTCTTCCAGCTCCGATTGCGCTGGGAAGCACTTGGAACAAGAGTCTGATATATGAAGCGGGAGATATTGTGGGCCATGAGGGCTCGTTGTTGGGCTATCACAGCATCTATGCTCCCATTCTTGACGTGGCTCGCGACCAACGCTGGGGCCGTACGCTGGAGTGTTACAGCGAAGACCCCTTCTTGGTTGCCGAACTGGGTAAGCAGATGGTATTGGGCATCCAGAAGTGGGGTATTACTGCCGGTTTAAAGCATTATGCCGCTTATGGAGTGCCAAAGGGAGGACGTGACGGGAATTGCCGTACAGACCCACATATCAATCCCCGCGAACTGCACGAGATATTCCTCTATCCGTTCAAGCGTGTCATACAGGAGGCACAACCCCTGGAGGTGATGAGCAGTTATAACGACTGGAACGGTGAGCCGATTTCTTCTTCTTACTATTTCCTCACAGAACTGCTTCGTGATGAATATGGGTTTAAGGGATATGTGGTTAGTGACAGTGAGGCTGTAGAGTTTGTCTATACCAAGCATCAGGTGGCCGACTCGTATGCGGACGCGGTACGTCAGGTCCTGGAGGCCGGTTTGAATGTGCGTACCCACTTCACTCATCCGAAGGACTTCATCTTGCCAATTCGTCAGTTGGTCAAGGAGGGTAAGTTGTCCATGGCTGTGGTTGATGAAAGAGTGCGTCAGGTGTTGAAGGTGAAATTCCGTTTGGGACTGTTCGACAATCCTTATACCGGAGATTTGAAGCAGGTTGACAAGCTGGTTGGCGCGGACAAGCAGACAGAGTTTGTGCAGAAGGTCGGTGAACAGTCTATCGTACTGCTGAAGAACGAAAACAATTTGTTGCCTTTGCAGAAAGAGCGTCTGAAGAGGATTCTGGTGACCGGACCTTTGGCTGATGAGTCCAACTTCATGGCAAGTCGGTATGGACCTAACGGACTTCCGGCCGTGACTATGTTGAAAGGATTGCGTGATTATCTGGCAGGAAGTGTTGAGGTTGACTACGAAAAGGGATGCAACATTGTTGACAAGCACTGGCCTACAAGTGAAATCATACCGTATCCGCTGGACGAACAAGAAGTGGCGGATATGCAGAAGGGTGTAAAGAAAGCCGAAAACGCAGATGTGATAATAGCTGTGATGGGTGAGGATGAATATCGCACGGGTGAGAGCCGTTCGCGTACATCGCTCGAACTGCCGGGACGCCAACGCCAGTACCTGATGGAACTCTACAAGACGGGCAAACCGGTGATTCTTGTGCTTATCAATGGTCAGCCACTAACCATTAACTGGGAGAATGCGTTCTTGCCGGCCATCGTCGAGACATGGTTCCCGAATTGCCTGGGAGGTAAGGTACTTGCCGAGACTTTGTTCGGCGAAAACAATCCGTCCGGAAAACTCTCTGTTACCTTCCCGAAGACAACCGGACAGATAGAGTTCAACTTCCCGTTCAAGAAGGGTTCGCACAACTATCAGTCAAAGAAAGGGCCTAACGGTTTCGGACTTACCCGCGTGGAAGACGAATTATATCCGTTTGGCTATGGCTTGAGTTATACGACCTTTGCTTATAGTGATTTGAAGATTGTTAAGCATACAGATAATACGGTAGATGTCGAGGCAACGATAACCAATACAGGTTCTCGCAAGGGAACAGAGGTGGTTCAGCTCTACTTGCGAGACGAGGTGAGTTCGGTCGTTACTTATGACTCGCAGCTTCGCGGGTTTGAACGCGTGACGTTGCTCCCGGGCGAATCCCAGACGGTACATTTCAAGTTGACCGACCGGGATATGCAGTTGCTTGACAAACAGATGAAGTGGACGGTTGAGCCTGGAACCTTTGAAGTCCGAGTCGGCGCAAGTTCTAAGGACATCCGACTCAAGGGAAAGTTTATAATATAAGACTTTACTCTGTTCTCGGATGAACGTGACACTTTTATAGTGTTTCGTTGCCACTTGCAACGAAACACTATAAAAGTAAAATATACTGACAACCCAAGGATATCTTGACTAAAGTTTTTTTGGGGGGCCATGATGGAAAAATATACACTGAAATCAGAAAAGAAACAGCAATATCACCGCAAGTCAACCTTGTCAAAAGCGGGAATTATGCTAATCATGATACTGTTTCATGATTCAGACTACCATTGCCTGAAACATTTCTAAGTAAAAAAAGTATGCAGACACATGCGCCATCTGTTTCCTGAGGTGGTATCCTACAACCAAACTTCAAGGTTTAAAAGGTGCATTTATTCGATTGCTTCCCCTCCCCAAAAAAAAATGGCTTGTGAGGCCCATTTTGGGAACAATTAACCCACAGACAATTGAAAATCAGTGGGCTTATTCTGTTGTCAATCTTGATAAGATGTTTAGATAATCTTCAGGATAGTAGGTGGAAAGAATCTTTCCTTTGACAATGGAATTAAGAGGAATTCTAATTATTCTATCATAATCGTGCTCTTCGCCTGCTTCAAAAAGTTCCAATATTGATTTCCGAATTCGATGAAATGCTTCAGTATAATTCTCGTCTTGTCGCTTTTCAAATTTGTATTTATTCTCTTCTGAAGAATACAGGACTCCAAACTTTGTAGCATATTGTCCTGTAATATTCCCGAGCATTTTTAGAGTACGTTCCAAAACATAGCAGAAACTTGTCTTACTTTTAAGCATCCCAAAGCAACATGTAACAAAATCGACGCAAAGATATCATTATCAGCTAAATAACAAAAACAAAGCACATAAAAATTCACAAACGTGCTACATTTTTTAGATTCTCGCCATCTACACAATGTAGATATACCGAAACTCTGCTATTACTAAAATTTGCCATTACTGATAACTATTAGTCGTGAGGCTTGTCCTGGTCGCATTAAATATCTTCAACTATTGGCACTTTCTTATTCAGGAATACCTGTAAAAGAACTCTGTTATCTCTGTCTCTGGCAAATTACCAGCAAATTAAATTTGATTTTAATTGCAGCTGATTATCAGTATGTTCGACACATTTGCATTCGCATTTTGATTGTTTAAGCAAGTTGCAGGCAAATTACCAGCAAATAAAATTATACTCGAAGAGGAATGCGATTACGTTGTCAAAATGACTTGTTTGTGCAAGTAATGACGCCAAATACTTGATAAAAACGTCAATATTTCACTGCAAACGATAAAAATTAAGTGTATTCTGCTGGATTATGAATAATTATTTGTATTTTAGCCCTTGAACAAGAGAAAATAATCATGGCAAAATTAAATCGGATAAGAATCGTTCTAGCCGAACACGACCTAAACAACAAGTGGTTGGCAGATAAACTTGGAAAGGATCAGGCAACTATATCCAAGTGGGTCACCAATACCACCCAGCCAAGCCTTGAAGCC
>JAQXZK010000042.1 GCA_029227175.1 Bacteroidales bacterium
AGGTGTGGACGACGTGTGATGGGTGTCAGTCGTGTGGGGAATTTCCCGATATCTGTAGTGTCATAGTATTGCTCGATATGCTTACGGCTTCGGGCAATGGTGACGCTATCAAGTACCTCAAAGAAGTCAAAGCTCAAGCGTTCGAGCAAACGTTTCGTAGTGCGTTCTTCGGGGGGGGGGTAATTTTAACCAACGATTATACTCCGTTTGTGCCTGACGGAAAATATCGTCTATACTGCTGCTTGTATTGAGCAAATCATCAATGTTTGCGGAATTTCCCTCGTATGCCAAGGCTATCTGATTCTTCAAGTCATTGAAGCGGTTGTTTACTGGTGTAGCTGAGAGCATCAGTACTTTGGTCTTCACACCCTTGCGAATCACCTTGTTCATCAGCTGAAGGTAGCGGTTCTCACGAGGGTTCTCATCGTTCTCATCGGTTGTAACCTTGCCTCCGTTGCGGAAGTTGTGCGACTCGTCAATAACCACAAGGTCGTATGTGCTCCAGTTAATATGGGAGAGGTCAAGTCCGTTTGTTACTCCTCCATTGCGAGACAAATCAGTATGAAAAAGCACATCGTATCGCAAACGGTCGGCTACAATGGGATTGTTCAAGTAGTTGCTTCGATAGGTAATCCAGTTATCATTGAGTTTCTTGGGGCATAGTACCAACACGGACTTGTTGCGGTTTTCATAATACTTAATGACTGAAAGGGCGGTAAATGTCTTACCCAGACCTACGCTATCGGCAAGAATACAACCATTGTATTTCTCCAATTTATTGATTATGGCAAGGCAAGCATCCTTTTGGAAGTTATAAAGTTTGTTCCAAATGACACTGTCCTTAAAGCCTGTAGCTTCATTGGGTAACACATCTTCTGATATGTCATCAAGAAACTCCTTGAAAATGTTATAAAGGGTAACAAAATACAGAAAATCAGGAGCATTTTCCTTATATGCATTCGTGATGTTGTCGAGAACTTCTTCTGTAACCACCTGCATACGGCTTTCATCGTTCCATAACTGTTCGAACAGAGTAAGGAAGTGTTGCGACATCGGAGCTTCTGTCTTTTGAACAAAAGAATAGGCGTTGTTGCCTCTTTCGCAACCTAAATCAACCGTGGTAAAACCATTGATGGGCATATAATTGGTATTATCCACATTGATGAATCCCATCATATTTTCGTTGGTACGATTGGACTTGAAACAAGCCTTTTGTTTAATCCATTCAGCACACTCTTTGGCAATAGCACGTTGCGAGAGTTCATTTCGAAGTTTTACCTCAAACTCAGAACCATAAAGATTTCGTTCACGATTTAAGCGAGGTATATAGAACTCACGTTTCTGCTTATTGGCTTTTTCTGTAACAAAGGTTGGCGAAGTAAAGATGAAACGCAATTCCTCTATGTCCATCAACTGTGCTTTCAACTTATCGAAGGCATAAATTGAAAAACACGATGCTGCGATGGAAACTTTGCTTCCACTTAGGATTGTCTCTTCCAAATCCTCCTTTAATACCCTATGTATATTATCAATAATTTGCATGTTTTTCTTGGGAATTTCTCGTTATGAGAAACCTATTTGATTACAAAAGTACTGTTTTTATCGCAAATAATCTTATTATTGGTTAGGGAATCAGTGTCCTTGAACGATTTAAGCAATGTTTGTTATAGGTGTTATCCATACGGTTTTCCTTATTTGTATAAACGTTGTGGTGATATAATCATTGTAATTGACTGACTGTTAGCAATCTTTATTTCTTGGGTTTCTCATAATGAGAGAATCCCATACTCGTTTGTTCTGAATAGATATATCACTACTGTCCCGTAAAAGTGGATGAATAGTTCTTTGAAATTATTGGAATATAGTCTATTAAATGGTTTTTGAAATGAAACGAACTTGATTTTGCAACTTTGCAGTCTAATACAAATGGCTGCTATGTTCCA
The DNA here is from genome assembly GCA_029227175.1 of Bacteroidales bacterium. Classification (GTDB taxonomy): domain Bacteria; phylum Bacteroidota; class Bacteroidia; order Bacteroidales; family Bacteroidaceae; genus Bacteroides. The sequence goes on from JAQXZK010000042.1 coordinate 1,944, forward strand.
AGACAAATACGTATTCTCTCAATTAATCGCTTTTCTGAACAGGACTCAGTTCAACAACAATGTTCGTAAGCGTAATGGCAACCGATTTGTGAAACATTTGAGACACTCCTTCACTTCCAAAACGGCTCGTTTTCCCAGTTAGAGGGGAAGCCCATCGCCTTCACATCCACATTGGGATGATCCTTCAATAACGCTTTTACAAGCACTGTTTTACCAAATACAGAAATGCATTCCCTCTCATTTGTCGATGCACATATGTATAAACCTCTCAGATATTGACTGCAAACTGCTTTTCACATGACTCCCTTCTTAAAACATCGCCGCCGTTTTCAAAAACGCCATCGCTGTTTGTAGAAACACCATCGCTGTTTACAGAACCACCGTCGATATTCCAAGAAGTAAAAATAGTGCATCCCACTTTATCGTTCAGTGTATGGAGGTTTATAGTTAAGAGAATGTTATAAATTAGTTATCGAAAAACTGTTCAAAGACAACAAATAAAAGCGAAGGATGGTTTGATAGAATAATATGTGAAGTAAAATCAAGCATAGTCATTCATAAAATGCGTACATTTGCCTCGGATATCGTTTGAGCATGGAAAGGATGAACAAAGAAAACATCAAAGCATTACGGAGTGAGACGGAAGCCTTGCGCATGTTGATTGTGGGAATCGAGAAGCGATTGGCACAACAAAAGATCTTGCTGGATCAATTGCTGGAAGAGGCTGAGCAGGAAGAAGAGCAGTCACAACCAGTCGCTACATCGGAAGAGGAGCACCAACCAACGGTTGTAGAGCCACTCTCCGTACCTCAAGCTGAGACACAGCAGGTAGCTGTGGAGGAGCAAGCCCACACCACCGCACCGGCAACGCATGAGGTAATCACCACGGAGCCACCTGTAATCAAGCCACAAGCCAGTAGCCTCAATGATTTATTGGAGCGGAAGAACCTCTCCGACTTCCGAAAAGCATTTAGCCTCAATGACCGTTTCCGGTTTCGTCGGGAGCTGTTCGGGGGCAGTGAGGAGCTGATGAATCAAGTGATTGCCGACCTGAATGAGATCAAGAGCTATGATGCCTCCATGGCCTATATCCAAAAGGTATTAAACGGGAATGGCGAAGAGTCGGCTGTGGCAGATTTCCTTCAACTCATTGAGAAACGATTCACATAACAAACAGACAATTATGGCAAAACTGACCGTAGTGCCTACCCCTGTAGGCAATTTAGAGGATATGACGTTTCGCGCCATTCGTGTGCTGAAAGAGGCTGACTTGATCTTGGCGGAGGATACCCGCACGACAGGCATCCTGCTGAAGCATTTCGAGATCCAAAATAAGATGCAATCTCATCACAAGTTCAACGAGCATAAGACCGTGGAGCAGATCGCCCAACGCATCCAAGCGGGCGAGAACATTGCCCTGGTGTCTGATGCCGGCACA
>JAQXZK010000043.1 GCA_029227175.1 Bacteroidales bacterium
TCCAAACCCTACATCACCACACACCAGACGGTCCATGGGGCGGGTGCTCTCCATGTCTGCCTTCACATCGGCCGTCGCTTTGCTCTGGTCGGGCGTGTCTTCATAAAGGAAAGACGCCTCCAACTCACGCTGCAAGAATGAGTCGGGACTGAAACTGAAGCCCTTCTCCTCCCTCCGGCGTGAATACAGCAAAATCAAGTCGCGGGCTATGTCTTTTATCTTCTTCTTCGTGCGGTCTTTCAGCTTCTCCCAGGCACCCGTACCCAACTTATTCAAGTGAGGAGCCTCGCCGTCCTTTCCTTTGTACTTGGAGACCTTGTGCAAAGAGTGGATAGAGACGAAGACCACATCCTCGTTCTGATAGACAATCTTCATGACCTCCTGTGTGGAGTCTCCTTGCGGAATACGTACCAGACCGGCAAAGCGACCCACTCCATGGTCGGTATGCACCACGTAATCACCGGGAGTGAACTGATTGAGTTCCTTCAGGCTCAGGGCAATCTTTCCACCTCGGGCCTTGTCGCTCTTCAGGCTATATTTATGGAAACGGTCGAAGAGCTGATGGTCTGTAAACACACAAAGCCTCAACGTGGCATCCGAGAATCCCTCATGCAACGTGCCTTCAACCGGGAGGAAGCGGATGTCGTCACCCCTATCCTCAAAGATGGAACGGATGCGGTCTATTTGCTTGCGGCTGTCACTGCAAATATATATCAGGTAGGAATCATCCAGAAAATTCTTCAGACATCTAGACGCGAGGTCAAAATTCTTGTGGAAGATGGGTTGCACAGAGGTGCGGAACGAGATGCGGGCATCGGGCACTCCCGTGGGCTTTGTCCCAAACTCGACACGACGGAAATCAACCGCCTTCAGCATGAAATCCCCACCCTTCAACAGCAGGCCATCCATGGAGAAAGAAGTAGACTCGTCAGCTTCGCGCAAAGCCACAGCCTGCTTGGTAAAACTCTCGTCATAAACGTACTGGATACGCTCGCGTACCCAGAGAAAATCCTTCATGAAAAGCATCGTCTGCTGCGGGATGAAGTCCAGAAAAGAAATCATGCCCCCGCGTTGCTGCGGACTGTCCAAATCAGCCACAATGGAGATAGTCTCGTAATGTTCCTTCGACAACTGACTTTGCACCTCAAAAGAACGGATACTCTCTACCTCATCTCCAAAGAAGTCAATGCGGTAAGGCACCTCGGAAGCGTATGAAAAGACATCTATGATGCTGCCACGCTGGGCATACTGTCCCGGTTCGTAAACATAATCGACATACTCAAAGCCAGCCTGATGCAACATATCTGTCACAAACTTCATGTCGACCATCTCTCCTTTATGAATCTGAAGCGTACATGCAGAAAGACGCTGGCGAGCCACCACCTTCTCTGCCAAAGCATCCGGATAGGTCACCACACAAAGGCCTGCCGTATCATCCTTGCCCAAGCGGGTAAGCACCTCTGTGCGTAATATCTCGTTGGCTGCATCCCTCTGTCCGTACTTAACAGCCCGCCGAAACGAAGAAGGAAAGAACAGAACCTTTTCCTCACCCCGCATCTGCACCATGTCATGATAAAAATAACCGGCCTCTTCCAAGTCACCCAATATAAACAGATAAGGAATGGAGGAATCCTCGGTTACAATAGAAGCAAATAAAGGAGTAGCGGAAGCCGTTAGTCCATCCATATACAGATGTCTGACACTCTCATTACCCAAAAGCTTGCGAAACAACACCGTGTTGGGATGAGCGTCATATCTTTGTCTAAGTTCGGATATTATCATAAAAAAAGATAAGGAGTATTATATAAGTACGCAAAAGTACAATTTTATTACCCAAAAGAATGAATGATTTTTAAAAAGCACTATTTTTGTAATCAAATTAAGAACAAAACATGCAACAAACAGATAGCATTGTCATCATCCCTACCTATAACGAGAAGGAGAACATAGAAAACATTATCCGTGCCGTACTCTCACTCGAGCACGAATTTCACGTACTGGTTATTGACGATGGCTCGCCAGACGGCACAGCTCAGATAGTCAAAGAAATGATGACAGAATTACCCGACAAAATCTTTCTGTTGGAAAGAAGCGGGAAACTGGGACTTGGAACAGCCTATATCATGGGATTCAAGTGGGCTCTGGAAAGAGACTACGAATATATCTACGAGATGGATGCCGACTTCAGCCACAACCCGAACGACCTGCCCCGGCTCTATGAGGCATGTGCCAAGGAGGGTGCCGACGTATCAATCGGGTCCAGGTATGTAAGTGGTGTAAACGTGGTAAACTGGCCCATCGGCCGCGTGCTGATGTCCTACTTCGCATCGAAATACGTCCGTTTCATTACACGCATACCGGTGCACGACACAACGGCCGGATTTGTATGCTATCGCCGTAAGGTTCTTGAAGCAATCAATCTGGACGCTATCCGATTTAAGGGCTACGCTTTCCAGATAGAAATGAAATACACCGCCTATAAGTTAGGCTTCAAAGTAAAGGAGATTCCGGTCATCTTCATCAACAGAGTGCTTGGAACCTCCAAAATGAGCAGCAGCATCTTTGGTGAAGCCGTGTTTGGCGTAATTCGACTCAAGTTGGAAGCGATACCCAAAAAGATCAAATCCTAAACACCCACCCTAAAGACAAGTTAGAACATGAGAACCCTCCTTGAGAACGTGACAATTGTCAATGAAGGCACCTCCACAACAGGTAGCGTGGTTATTGAAAACGACATCATTGCCGAAGTGCTGACCAACTGGAAGCCACTGTCTGCACCTTGTGACAAAACCATAAACTGTTCAGGATGCTATCTGCTTCCGGGAGTGATTGACGACCACGTACACTTCAGGGACCCGGGACTGACACATAAGGCAGACATTCTTACGGAGAGCCAAGCTGCTGCAGCCGGTGGCGTAACCTCTATCATGGACATGCCGAACACATTGCCACAGACCACCACTCTCGAGGCACTGGCAGAGAAACAGGCCCTGCTCGACGAGAAGTGTCTGGTCAACCATGCCGCCTACTTCGGAGCTACCGACAAGAACTACAAAGACTTCCAGCAGCTTGACAAGCGCACGGTTCCGGGCATCAAGCTCTTTATGGGGTCAAGCACCGGTAATATGCTCGTGGACAGGACGGCCAACTTGAAAAAGATTTTCAGCAGCACAGACCTGCTGATTGCCGCTCACTGTGAATGTCAGCCCATCATCGCCCAAAATACCCTAAAGATAAAGGACCTCTTTAAAGACAGCCCCGTCCCCATCTCCTATCACACTGTCATCCGCTCGACAGCAGCTTGCTACGAGTCTACCAAAGAAGCCATCAAACTGGCTAAAGAAGCCCATGCACGCCTCCATGTCCTGCATATATCGACAGCACGAGAATTAAAGCTGTTCAGTTCCGGGAACATTGAAGAGAAAAGCATTACTGCTGAAGCCTGTGTCGCACACATTCTTTTCTCCAACTCCTTCTACAAGAAACTGGACGCCAAGATAAAATGTAATCCATCCATAAAGACAAGTACCGACAGACTTGCATTGAGAAGAGCCATCAATACTGACCTCATTGACCTCATTGCAACCGACCACGCACCTCACCTCCTCAGCGAAAAGCAAGGTGGCGCACTGAAGGCTGTTTCAGGCATGCCAATGATTCAATTCTCCTTGCTCAGTATGCTGCAACTCGTACAAGAAGGCATCTTCACCATTGAAAAGGTGGTAGACAAAATGTGTCATGCACCGGCCCGACTCTTCAAGATTGAGAAACGAGGATTTATTCGCGAAGGTTACAAAGCCGACCTCGTACTGGTCAAGCCGGATTGTAAACACATCGTCTCCCAAGAAGACATACTCAGCAAATGCAAGTGGAGTCCGCTCGAAGGCAGCACACTCGATTGGCAAGTACTCCGTACCTATGTGAACGGTGTAGAAGTTTGGGATGGGACTCACATCAACGAAAATTATCGCGGAGAAGCACTGACTTTTGGTGCATAAAACCATCGGCATATATACGTATCATTACGGCTCTATCGACAACAGCACATGATATTTGAATTTAAGATTCGGGATGTTGCGCCCTTTATCAACTGGCTATACTTCTTCCATGCCTGGGGATTTCAACCCCGATACTCACAGATTGCACAAATTCACTCCTGCGCCTCATGTCTCAATGCGTGGTTAGCGACCTTTCCCGAAACAAAGAAAGCAAAGGCCAAAGAAGCCTCCCTCCTATTCAATGAAACCACACGCATGCTGAACACCATGGATGCACAGCAACTCACCGTAAAGAGCATTGTGCGACTGTGTGCAGCCAACAGCGATGGCGATGACATCATTATCGAGGGCACCCGATTCCCACTGCTTAGGCAACAGCACCGAACCGACAACAATACCCCCTTTCTCTGTCTAAGCGACTTCATTCGCCCCCTGACACAAGGTATTCCCGACAAAATCGGACTATTTGCTACGAGCATCCCGAACGACTTTGAGAAGACCTGCTCCGATGATCAATACCAAACACTGCTAATACAAACGCTCAACGACCGCTTGGCAGAAGCTGCCACAGAGAAGATGCACCTGCTCGTACGCAAAGAGCTATGGGGATATGCGCCCAACGAAAACCTGAGCATAAGCGAACTGCATCGGGAGTGTTTCCAAGGCATACGTCCCGCTATCGGCTATCCGTCCCTGCCCGACCAATCTGTCAACTTCATCCTTGATAGTCTGCTGGACATGGGTCAGATTGGCATCACCATTACAGAACATGGAGCCATGTATCCCCATTCATCAGTCAGTGGATTAATGATTGCACACCCACAAGCCAGATACTTCAGTGTCGGTAAGATTACAGAAGAACAACTCGCTGATTATGCCTCCCGAAGAGGCCTACCCATCGGCGAGATGAGGAAGTTCTTGGCTGCCAACCTCGAATAAACTCTCCAACAAACGACAGGCAGAAGGGATGTCACGCAACTCTGAAGAATCCGCAATTTGCAAGATTACCTAACCCCATAAAAAACCGCGTGAATTGACCGGAATAACTGAGGTAACCACCCATGCCGTGAGGTAAGCTCAGACCTATTGGCTTGAAAAAAACGGCATATAGACTTTTGTGCCTATATGCCGTTCAACTATGATAATTACTGATTAGGCGGTTTTTCTCAATCTATCAGAACCACGCACAAGAATCTCATCTCGCATGATGGCTCGGAAAGCCAGATAGTTCAAAATGATACCAATCAGGGGGAAGCAACATGCTACAGCCGGACGAAACGATGCCTCCAAGTCGGACTTGAACAGGAAGACGAACACGACAGCCGCAATGTAATACCCTATGATGATAAGTGAAGAGAAGTTTGTCACACGAATCTGCAACATCCTGTTTTTATACAAAAAGATGGCGGATACATTGACAATGAGTGCTACAAGTAAAAGACCAATCATTCCGATAGTGAGCTGCGAAGTGCCGTCAGCGAGCACGAGATGCAAAGGAGTGAAAACAGAAGTTGACACACCGTCAGCACCCACGAACACACCAATGGGATAACACATGGCAACACCCAACAGAATGGCTGTCAGCAACAGATAGATTGTCTGTATACGTTGTATCATAAATGTAAAGGCGTGAGCAAAGAAAAATTAGAATTTATCCTTTTCCTTGGCCGGATTGCGGTAATAAACCTTTCCCTCAATAAATTCCTGCGTAGCAAGAAGGGTCGGTTTGGGGAGACGTTCATAATAACGAGAGATTTCAATCTGCTCACGGTTCTCAAATACCTCTTCCAAGTTGTCATTGTACGAAGCAAATTCAGCCAACTTATGAGAAAGGTCATTCTTGATTTCCACAGCAATCTGGTTTGCACGTTTGCCAATGATTGCCACTGTTTCGTAAATGTTACCGGTTTCTTCAGCAAGCTCCATCAAGTCACGGGTCACCGTGGTTGTAGGCGCATTAGATTTCTTATAATCCATACTATCTTATTTAATTTCGTTACTGCACTTGTTATAAAATATTATTCCTCTTCCTCTGTATAATTGTTTTTCTCCAATGCCTTCTGAGCATCCTTGAAAATTTTCTCTGCCTCATTGAGGTACTTACTCTCTGGGAACTCGTTCTTGAAAGCATAGTATTCATCTACTGTTTCGCGATAACGCTCTCCCTGGCGCTCAACCACACTATTGATGGCCATTTCGTTCTTTGCACGAAGCACCAAAATAGACAACTCCTCCCGAAGCTCGGTATAGGGGTATTCCTTCAAAGCGTTCTGTGCTGTAATGACACAAGCCAGGAAGTTGTTTCCCAGATAGTTGCCCATATTGTAGTACAACTTAGCCGTGAGATATTCCTTCCTCACCAACTTGTCCTGCAGCGCAAAAATCATGGTCTGTGCTTCTTCCTTGTGAGAGCTACTGGGAAAATATTCCATGAATGTCTGCAACTCCTGAATAGCCTTATATGTCCCACTTTGGTCCAAACGAGGTTCCGGACTATCAAGGTATAAAGCCTTTCCCGAATAGAAACGTGCCAACTCGGCATAGGTCCCGCGAGGATAAAAATTGATGTATTGTTGGAAGGTCATGGAAGCCATTTCGTAGTCTTTGTCATGATAATAACTCATTCCAAGCATGTGCATACACTCTTCTGCAACCGATGTACCCTTCATGATGTTTATCAAGTCTGTAAGAATAGAGGCTGCCCGAGAGTACTGTCCAAGCGCATAATAACTCTTTGCTGCCTCATATCGATACTCGTAATCAGTACTCTTCATCACTTTATTGTACTCGCCACATGATGAAAGCAAGGCACAAAAGAATAGTATAATGACTGAAAATCTTCTCATTGTTTACAATATTGACGTGCAAAGATAATGCATAACATTGATTCCCGCAATGTGGCGAAACTTAAAAATTCAAAAAGCACTTGCTTCCCTTCCCTGTCTATCGTTTTTTTCATAGATTTGTCCGATTATTCCAGTGCAGACATGAACGTATACGAACTTAACTCAGCATATAAACCTACGGGAGACCAGCCTGAAGCCATACAGCAGTTAGTTGATGGAGTAAAACAAGGCCTGCCTGCTCAAACATTGCTTGGAGTAACCGGTTCGGGAAAGACCTTTACAATGGCAAATATCATTGCCCAAGTTGGGAAACCGGCATTGATTCTGAGCCACAACAAAACACTTGCAGCACAATTATACGCAGAGTTTAAGGGATTCTTCCCCAAGAACTCGGTCGAATATTATGTCTCCTACTATGATTACTATCAACCCGAGGCATATATTCCCTCCACAGACACTTACATAGAGAAAGATTTGGCCATCAACGATGAGATTGACAAACTGAGGCTCGCTGCCACAAGCGCACTCTTATCCGGCCGAAACGATGTGGTCGTAGTTTCCTCTGTTTCGTGCATTTACGGCATGGGAAATCCCTCTGATTTTTACAACAATGTCATTGAAGTCAAGTGCGGTAACCAACTTGTCCAGAATGTTTTTCTCCGCCGACTGATAGATAGTCTCTATGTACGTAATGATCTGGAGCTCAACAGGGGAAACTTCCGCGTAAAAGGTGATACCATTGATATTGCGCTGGCCTACAACGAT
>JAQXZK010000044.1 GCA_029227175.1 Bacteroidales bacterium
CACCAATTTATTAAGGAGGCTGTTGAACTGTTAGAAAAGAATGAGGAGTTGATGAATCCCGTCATCTTCCATTGTAATATGAAATCGCGAAATCGCAACCTTGGTTTTCATGCTTATGCATATGGTGAAGCAGATTCTACAATCCAGTTGCTCATAACCGATTTTGTAGATAGCCAAGATGCAGGAACTCTAACCAACGAGGACATTCGCACACTTTATAATAAAATGCAGTACTTTATTCAAGATGCAGCAGAAGGCATTATCTCCAAAGCTGCTAGTGATGAGTCTGACTATATTATTGATATTGCCAACGAGTTTCGTCAAAAAATTGGGAAAATGGAAACGACAGAGGTAACAGCCTTTCGCTTCTTTATTGTGACCAATAAAACGCTATCTACTCGTGTTAAATCATTGGAACAAGAGAATCTGCTAGGTCGTCCTTCTATTCTTCAGGTATGGACACTTGAACGTTTCTATGAAAATTTCCGTAGTTCGCAGAGCGAGCGCATTATGATTGATTGCAAGGAATGGGGAATTGAAGGTATCCAATGCCTCAAAGCCAATATTTCCCAGTCAAATCAGTTTGATTCTTATATGGGTATCGTACCTGGATTAATGTTGGCGAAGCTGTTCAAGCGCTACCAAGGCCCACTATTGGAAGGTAATATTCGCTGTTTCCTTAGTGCAAAGGGTAAGGTGAACAAAGCAATCAAGTCAACCATCATAGGAAATAACCCAGAACGTTTTTTTACCTACAACAACGGTATCGCAGTTGTGGCTAACTCAGTTACGCTCTCACCTGACGGGCATTATATTACGGCTTTTGATGGATTCCAGATTGTGAATGGAGGTCAAACTACAGTCTCTCTTTGTAATGCTTTTATCAAGGGCGAAGCTCCGGAAGGAAACTTAGAGAAAATCTTTGTTCCCATGAAACTGACGGTACTCAATTTTGCTTTAGATAATATTGAAGATCCTATACTGCTCCAAAAGAACAAAGACGATTACAACGAGCTTGTCCAACAAATTGCGCGTAGTTCCAACTGGCAGAATCCGACTAAGGAAGCTGACTTTTTCTCAAATGATCCTTTCCATCGTGATATGGAACGTCTGTCTTTGTTAATCGAGAATCAAACACCTCCCAAGCCTGGTCAGGTTAATGGTACGTTCTGGTTCTATGAGCGTTCTGCCCATCGTCACGAGCAGGCTACTTTCAATATGACACCTACCAAGCGCAAGCAATGGCTTGAACTACACCCCAAAAACCAGGTTATCACCAAAGAAAAGTTGGGCATTTATTTCAATACGCTTGAACTCCGTCCGGATAGCGTTTGTAAGGGCCCCGTCAATAACTGGGATTTATTCTCGGAAAATATCGTTGTTCTAAAGAAGAAAAATCCAGCTGCTATCAATAGCTACTTCTTCCGCAAACTGGTTTGTGTAAAGATAATATACGATCAGACGGATAAAATGATTGTTAAAGCAGATTGGTATCCAGTTGGAGGTTACAAGGCTATGTATGTTCCATATACGATTGCTAAAATTATCGCCTCTCTTCCGGAAGGAAAGGAAATCGACTGGAAACGCATTTGGCGCACGCAGGAAATATATCCGTCTTTAGCGCGTCAAATAGAGATTGTTGCTCCGCAGACCATGAAGTTCCTGCATGATATTAGTAAGGGTGGTAACGAACGTACTTTGGCTATTAAAGAAGAAACGTGGAAAGAGTATCGCAATCAGCCGTTAACGCTTACTGATGAGTTTTTGAATGATGCTACAGAAACCTCGTTTGAGAAGGAGGAAGCAAAATCGCAGGAGCGCAAGGCGCGTTTTGATATAGCTACTGATATGTGGGCTAAGTTTATGACTCTTGGCGCAGATTATCTCAATCGTGTCTATGCTGATATGGAACGTATGAACCTCTTGTCTGCTTCCGACCGTGAATCTGTCCGCATCTCTGCACTCAGTATTGCCAAGGGCAACCTTTCCGACCGCCAGGTCAAGCGCCTCACTCAGATTTTTGTCAAACTAGATCAAGACACTCCATACATCATCCCCGAAAAGTAAATATATGTCTTGCCCTCATAATCACATCGATTGCCCCTGACGAAGGACTGTCCACGGCACGGAATATGTTGTGCTTGCGTGGCGCATCACAGCGCTAAAGGTACCAAACTGCCGGCTTGCCTCAGTGGGGTAGAGTGGAATAACAAAAAATTCTTATATATTATGAACTGTAAACATTTTGACTTAGACAATTCGGGCAACCGAATCTGCAAACTGGGTGGTAAGTGCGACACCCCCGACACATGTCGTTCGAAAGAACCTGCTGACAAAGAGTAATCACTCAACCGTCACGACATGTTTAAGGTGGGTTCTAAAAATTCCCAAATTTTAAACTACCTATATCAGCCTATGCTCCAGGTTGCTTACCAAAGGTAAAAATTAAGGAGCGACTATTTAATTTGAATCACAAATGGACAAAGAAAACAAGCTGATACTCTATAAAGATGATGAGGGCAAAGTAAACGTGAACGTGCGCTTTGCCGATGAGGACGTGTGGCTGACGCAGCAGCAGTTGGCTGATATCTATTGCACTACGAAACAGAATGTGAGTCAGCATATTGACAACATTCTTGCTGATGGTGAATTGGATGAAAATCTAACTGTAAAGAATTTCTTGACAGTTCGTCAAGAGGGCA
>JAQXZK010000045.1 GCA_029227175.1 Bacteroidales bacterium
ACCGGCTCATCAGGTTTGTTATAAAAGTCTCGGATGTCACCTCTCTTGAAGAGGATTTGTCCGATAGAGTTTGAGATTGTATGAAGACTTGGCTTCAATCCATATTGCTTCTTCGCGATGATAAGCAGCAGGTAGTCACAAATGGCTATCCATATCTGCGTGTAGACTGCATTGCGGGTTGTACCGTAAAAGGTCTTGATGTGCAAGTGCTGTTTGATCCATTTGAAGAAGATCTCAATCTGCCATCTTTCTCGATACAGCTCTGCAACAGTGATTGCATCAATCGAGAATTTATTAGTGAGGAATCTATAGACCTTACCGTCTCTAAAGTTCTCATATACAACAAGTCTGAGGCTGTCAGGATGCTTCTGAGAAGTGTAAAATCCTGTAAGTTGTATCGTTTCATCGGAGATAAGTCCCGTTTGAGTATCAACTTCCCTAGACTCAGTAACTATGTAAAGCATATTATCCTTGGCTCTGGTGACAAACCACGCGTGGTTCTGATGAAAGTGCTTATAGAGCGAATCAAACTTCACGTAGCCTTTATCCATAAGATAGTAGGCGTTTGCCACAACCGGTATTTCATCCATAACCTTGGAATCATGAATAGAGGCCTCTGTAAGGCGGATAAATATAGGAATGGAGCCTTTCAAGTCCATCAAGGTATGCATCTTGAAACCTCCTTTGCCATGGTGGAGAGTTGCCCATGGACACAATGCCAGACACAACTCAATGGTACTGCTGTCAAAAGCGCAAACCATTTCATCAAGGTCAATCCTGAGTTTTTCTACTTCGTACAGTTTCTTAGCCTTCTGTATCAAGACATAGCCAAAGTCTTGATAGATACGCCAATCCTTTTTCTCGTTCGCCTCTGCAAGTGTAGATTTAGGCATAATCTTAAGTCCAGACCTATACAAGTCCTGCGAACAAAGATCAAGAGTAGTCTCAATATCTCTCAAGCCACTGCGATTAGTGAACTGTGCAAAGCTCATTACCAGAAACTGATCTCGGCAATTGAACTTTATGGCATGTCTGTCACCATTATACCGTTTGACACACTTGCTGAATTCATACTCGGTAAAGAGAGACATAAGTTGCGCGAAGATTGTTTTGCCTTTATTCATGGTCTGCAAGAACTGGATCTAATACCGTTCCGCAAACTTACGAGTTCTAATCGAAAAATAATTTTTACTTTGTAACTTATTAAAACTTAAATTGTTAAACACGATCGGAGTTTTTTCTCCGGACACTAATGAAACAGAACATTAAAACAAAACAAGACAAGACATGAAACGAATTCAAACCGCACTGGCAGCACTGGCATTCCTTGTGACAGGATGTACCACTGAAAAGAACCCGATGGATGTTTTCATCAATGACCTGATGAGTAAAATGACACTGCAGGAGAAAATTGGCCAACTAAACCAACAAGTAGCCGGAGAAATCGTAACAGGCAGTGCACAAGATACCAAGATAGGCCATCTGGTCGAAGAAGGGAAAATCGGCTCTGTACTTAACATCAAAGGCGTTGACAATATTCGTGCCCTGCAACAGATAGCCGTCGAAAAAAGCCGTCTCGGCATTCCTATCATTGTAGGAATGGACGTCATCCACGGATTTGAGACACAATTTCCAATTCCTCTCGGACTGGCAGCAACCTGGGATCTGGAAGGCATACAACAATCGGCACGCATTGCAGCACAGGAAGCCAGCGCCAATGGTGTAGCATGGACATTCAGCCCTATGGTCGACATCTGCATTGACTCTCGCTGGGGAAGACAAGCCGAAGGAGCCGGCGAAGACCCTTTTCTGGGAAGTCGTATTGCAGAAGCCATGGTTACAGGTTATCAAGGTACAGACCCAAACACCTTTGCAGAGGATGAAATCATGGCATGTGTAAAACACTTTGCTCTCTATGGAGCTGCAGAAGCAGGACGTGATTACAACACCGTCGACATGAGCCGACTGAGAATGTACAATCAATACCTACCTCCTTACAAAGCAGCTATTGAGGCCGGAGCTGGTTCTGTGATGAGCAGTTTTAACATTGTGGACGGTCAACCCTCCACAGCCAACCATTGGTTACTCACCGACCTTTTGCGCAAAGAATGGAATTTTGGAGGATTTGTGGTAACAGACTATGCCAGCATAGACGAAATGGTCAAGCACGGCATTTATCCAGACAAGCAACATAATGCAGCAATGGCACTCAAGGCTGGTACAGACATGGATATGGTAGCACGTGCATTTCTGGAAACGCTGGAACAGTCTGTCAAGGAAGGACTTGTAAAAGAGAGTGAAATTGACCAGGCATGTAGACGTGTACTTGAAGCAAAATACAGACTTGGACTTTTTGACGATCCTTACCGTTACTGCAAGCCAGAACGAGCTGTCGGAAGTACATATACGAAAGAATATCGACGTGTAGCACGTCAACTCACTGCCGAGAGTCTTGTTTTGCTCAAGAACGAAAACAATTTACTCCCACTGGAGAAGAAAGGCACCATTGCACTCATTGGCCCATTAGCCGAAACACGTACAGACATATCCGGCTCATGGGCGGTATCACAAACTCCCGAGAAATATTCAACCCTTCGCGAAGGGCTGGATCGTGCTCTTGAAGGTAAGGCAATTCTACTTTGCACACAAGGATGTAACCTGCTTAACGACGCTGAAGCACAAAAGATTACAGCAAAAGGACATGGAAATGAACCTATTCCATATGTAAACAAGCAGGAAGCATGCCAACAAGCACTCTCTGTGGCACGTCAAGCCGATGTCATCATCTGCGCCATGGGCGAAAACGCATGGATGAACGGTGAAGGAACTAGCCGTGCGTCAGTAGAAATGCCCGAGCCGCAACAAGAACTTCTCAAAGCACTCAAACAAACTGGAAAACCCATCGTACTCCTCAACTTTGCAGGACGCGCCACAGCCTTGAAATGGGAATCAGAAAACATTCAATCAATCCTACAGTGCTGGTATGGCAGTGAATCGGGCGATGCAATTGCTGATGTAATTTTCGGTGACTTTAACCCACAAGGAAAACTCACCGTCAGCATGCCGCAATGTACCGGACAGTTGCCACTTTATTACAACCACCTCAACACAGGACGCCCTGTAGCAGACGATGCCAAGGGATACAGAATTTTCGCATCCAATTACATTGACGTACGTAACGGAGCTCTCTATCCCTTCGGATATGGACTTTCTTACACGACCTACACATACAGCGACATTCAGCTCAGCCATACAGAAATGCCTGTCAGCGGAAATATCACTGCCAGTATAATAGTTCAAAACACTGGTAAGCGTCCCGGATATGAAATCGTACAACTATATCTCCGCGACAAATTTGCAAGCATAAGTCGTCCGGTCAAAGAACTGAAAGGATTCCGACGCATCCATCTCAATGCGGGAGAAAGCAAGACTGTTACCTTTGAGATTACACCTGAACTACTAAAATTCTACAACAATAACCTTCAGCACGTCATAGAACCCGGCGAATTTGATCTTATGATTGGTCCCAATAGCCGAGACGTGAAAACAGTCACATTTAACGTAAAATAATATCATAAAGACACATGAAGAAAATCATACTCATACTTGCCTTTATACTGACAATTCTAGACATCTCTGCACAAGACATCAAACTGCCAGCATGTGACACGACATGTCCATCCCTTTCTGTATTGGATGCACTCAAGACCAGACACTCCGTACGCTCGTTCAACAAGCTACGTTCTCTTTCCCTCCAACAACTAAGCAACCTGTGTTGGGCAGCATGTGGCACTACAAGAAACGGGGGATTCCGTACGGCACCAACTGCCATGAATAAGCAAGAAATACGACTCTTCATTTTTAGTTCAAAAGGAGTTTATGAATATATCGCCGACAAGAATCTCTTGAAATGCTATCAAAAAGGAGACTATCGCAAACTGGTAGCCGGAGTACAAGGACAAAGAATACAAGAATTTGTTCTCGATGCTCCCATTTCATTAGTAATAATCATTGACCTTGAAAAGTATGGCAATCAGAGTGAACAAGCAATCAGAATGGGTTGTGTTGATGCAGGAAATGTATCACAAAACATCAACCTCTTCTGTCAAGCCACAGGACTTGCCACTGTGCCCCGCGCTACGATGGACAGTAAAGCAATCTGCAAATTATTAAGACTCAATGATAAGCAGATACCTATTATGAACAATCCTGTCGGCTACGAGCAATAACAGAGGAATAGTTCGACGAACCAACAACAAAACAAGCCGTGCATCTGATGTACGTTGTACATGGATGCACGGTTTATATTATTGTCTTACTCCTTAGTTTTTACTCTTCAAAACTGGTCAAAGTATTAAACACAAACACGCACTACACCAGCGGGTGCTGCTTTATCTCACTATAAAACTCTGTCAAGCTCTCAACGATCTCTTCCACACTATCAGTGATTGAGAGCCTCAAATTTTTATACTTACCCTTTTCAACTAAATGCTGTAGCAACAAATAGACCGGCATCTCATCCGTCCAATAATCCTTACCCAAGAAAATCATTGGACTAGAATATCCGAAACTCAGATAGTGATTCTGCACAGCATCCTGAAATATCTCCTGCATCGTACCGGCACTACCCGGAGAATAGACAATACCTCCAAATGCCAATGTCAGAATACCATCCTCACGTACACTATTATCAAAAAACTTAGCAATACGTGTCGCAAAAGGAGTTGCCGGTTCATGACCATATAACCACGTTGGAACACCTAGACTTTCATACCTTTCCTGTGGGTATTTATCTCTCACTGCAAATGCACTTTCCAACCAGCCCTTATCCCTAAATGTTGGAAATTCACGCAACATGGACAACGCATCCTGCACCTCAATAGCACTTCTTCCTGCCATCCAAGCACCAAGATGAGTAGCCTCCATCGCTCCTGGACCACCACCACTAATCATCAAGAAACCTTTTTCCGTCATCCGTTTGCTTAAAGAAACAATCTTAGCATAAACTTCATTTGTTCTCTCCAACGCATGACCACCCATAACTCCAACAACCTTCTTTGGGTCATAATGCTTCAGAAAATCATCCAAATTCTTCTGTATGGCATAATCGTGAAGAGAACGTGCCAACGACTCAAGCGCGCTGTATGCTCGCTTGCCTGTATCCAAATAATGACGATACACCCTTTGATCATACGTATCAGCAGCGGAGTCTGCATGTCCTGAACTAAAACCTGCATACAAAGTCTCTGGTCGGTACAACTCCTTCAAGTCTACTTTATAAGGAACATATACCAGATATTCAGCAATAGTTGATAAGTGCTTTAAATTAGGCCGATCAATCATAAAAAACTCTCTTTAATAAATGCTACAAACTATAAGAAAGTTTCGGAAAGATAGAAAAATATCAGCAAAAACACAAGAACACCATAAAAATACAGGAATTTATTACACATTTGCACCTTTTTAAACCACCTCTACTGAGCTATCATAATACATAACTATCACTACTCTCTCTATATAGGCCAAATCCAAACAATACTTCTAATATGCGATATAATTCTCGTTTAAATCAAAGAAAGAGGGGACAAGAACAACCTTTCGGTCCTTCCTGTCCCCTGACTCTTCTTGAAAAACGGCGGCTACCTACTCTCCCACTGTTACGCAGTACCATCGGCGCGGACGGGCTTAACTTCTCTGTTCGGAATGGGAAG
>JAQXZK010000046.1 GCA_029227175.1 Bacteroidales bacterium
TGAATGGGCTGATGTGCAGAAAGTTTATTTTCGTGTGGATGAACACCACCAATTGAAAAAGTCTTCACTTTATATAGTTAAATTAAAAATTCAACATTGGATTTACTTTCTGATATTCAACAGAATCTGCTGAGAAGGCAGAAGCGGAGCAGCATAGTCAACAGCCTTGCCGGTCTCATCCAACTTGGCAGCCTCAACAGCACCACTTGGCTCGACAGGGCATGCAAGATATATCTGCTGGGATGGCAACAGAGTAGCATCATATTTGATGACAATCGGCTCGAAAACCTTAGCCGGTTTAGCTTCTTCAACCTCAGCCACAGCAGCTGCAGGCTTGGCACTCTTACGTGGAAGCGGCTCCATACCGATAGGATGAATAGCACCAGTAGGACACTCTCTTTCACAATCACGACACTCAATGCACTTCGTCGGATCGATATAAGCCAAGTTATTTGCTACAGTAATAGCCTCACTGCCACAGACCTTCTGACACTTGCCGCAACCGATACAAGCAGCTTTACATGCCTTAGATGCCAGAGCACCTTTATCTTTGTTGACACAAGTGACAACCATACCGGTCTTATCCTTGCTGACAACACGAATTTCAATAATGCCCTTTGGACAAGCCTTTGCACAAGCGCCACAAGCCGTACACTTCTCGGCATCAACCTCCGGAAGACCTGTTTCCGGGTTCATCTTGATTGCACCAAACTGGCAGGCATCCACACAGTCTCCGCAACCCAGACAGCCATAACTACAACCGGTCTCTCCACCATAAAGTGCAGCTGCAATAGAGCACTTCTTGGCACCGTCATACACATTCGTACGAGGACGATTCTCGCACGAACCATTACATCTCACTACTGCCAGCTTCGTTTCAGACGCAGAAGCAGAAAGTCCCAAAATATCTGCGACCTTTGCCATTACAGCCTGACCTCCTACCGGACAGAGCTTCCCTTCAAGCGAGCCCGCTTTCACACAAGCCTCAGCAAAACCGCCACATCCAGGATAGCCACACCCACCACAATTAGCCTGAGGCAATACAGCTGCCACCTTACCAATGCGAGGGTCTTCATAAACAGCAAATTTCTTTGAGCAGACATACAAGATTGCTGCTGCAATCAAAGCGATGACTCCCAAAGAAATCACTGCAATCAGAATCGGATCGTTCATAAAATTAGTTATTTAAATTTATTTTGTTAGATTTTTTCTATCCAAAAACAGAATTGCTTCTGTAATCTGTCTCTAAATAAAGACAACACGCCATAATATATTGCCACCACCAAGAGGGTAATAACAACACATAACAACTCGTTCTTTAACAACGGCATAGTAATCATAGCCGATGCAACTAAAAGTATCAAAGGAAGAATAAAGGCAAGAAAAACTGCCTTGTAACCGGTAGAAAGCTGTCCTGACACCATGACCTCCTCGCCAATGGAATAGGTCTCTCCGTTCAACACATAAGCATCTATAATCTTTTCTTTTGACTCAGACGTCGTGCAATGACTCTTTACACTACAAGATGAGCAAGCTGACGATTGAAGTATTCGAACCTTACATCGAGTTGCTGTAATTTCTTCTACAATACCGGTATGTTTTATACAATTTGTCATTACTCCTTGTAAAGTACAGATTACAAAACGATGCAAATTTAATCAATATTTATAAACTTCAAACCTATTTTACAGCAAAAAAATAACGCTACAAGGTATTCTGTTCTTTTTAAGACACTGTTATCACGACAGAATATGAAGACATAGCAAAAAGGAGAAAAAAATAAATGCTTTTTAGCAAAAAACATATACATTTGCAAAACCAAAATACAAGATAAAAGTACATGATAACTACTAAGAAGTCAAAAACAGAATTAAACGTAACATCACTCATCTCCGAGATATGGGATATACTTGATGATTCTCAAAAAGACATCTTATTAGGCAGTATAAAGGTACAGGTTTACAATAAAGGTGAAATGGTTCATTGTGAAGGAGGAGTTCCCCAATACATGATGTGCCTGCTACAAGGAAAAGTCAAGGTCTACAAAGGAGGCGTTGGCGGAAGAAACCAAATTGTAAGAATGATTAAGCCTGTAGAATATTTCGGATATAGAGCCTACTTCGCCAATCAAGTATACGTCAACGATGCAGCAGCCTTCGAGCGCTCTACAATCTGCCTCATTCCATTAGATGTCATCAGCAGACTGATAGACATGAATATAGAATTGGCAAAATTCTTTATCAGAGCCTTGTCAAAAAATTTGGGCATGGCGGACGAGCGAACCGTAAACCTCACGCAAAAGCATCTTCGAGGAAGATTAGCTGAATCGCTACTCTTCCTTAAAGAAAGCTATGGTGTGGAAGAAGACGGTTGTACACTGAGTATCTTTCTCTCGAGGGAAGATCTCGCCAACCTGTCCAACATGACTACATCAAACGCCATCAGGACACTCTCGCAGTTTGCAGCAGAGCATCTCATCATCATCGATGGCCGTAAAATCAAAATTATAGACGAAGAGACTTTACTGAAAATCAATAAAGTCGGATAGGCATTTCCTCAAGATAGACTCTGTAAATACTTTTCTGCCTCCATGGCAGCCTTACAGCCGCTGCCGGCGGCAACAATTGCCTGCTTGAAGTGAGTATCCATAACGTCTCCTGCAGCAAAGATCCCAGGTACATTGGTGGCTGTAGACACACCATCTGTCAATATATAACCAGCCTCATCCGTCCGAATCCAAGGCTTGAAGACCTCAGAATTAGGCTGATGTCCGATAGCCAGGAAGAATCCGTCAATCTTGATATCTACTAATTCCTCGTCAGGCATCCCCTTACGCTTAACCAGATGCGCCCCCTCTACACCATTCTCCCCAAACAGGCCAAGAGTGTTATGTTCGAACAACACTTCTATTTTAGGATTAGAAAGTACTCGTTCCTGCATAATCCGGGAAGCACGCAAGTAAGGCTTTCGCACAATCAAATACACCTTTTGAGCCAACGTGGATAAATAAGAGGCTTCTTCGCAAGCAGTATCACCACCACCCACAACTGCTACTATCTTTCCCCGATAGAAGAAACCATCGCAAGTTGCACAAGCACTGACACCCATTCCCGCGTATTTCTGTTCGTCAGATAAGCCCAAGTACTTAGCCGATGCACCTGTAGCAATGATTACAGTCTCGGCATAGACAACCTTCTCGTCATCTATCGTCAAAGCGTAAGGAATCTGAGAAAAGTCGGTTTTCGTTACGATGCCGAAGCGAATATCCGTACCAAAACGTTCTGCCTGAGTACGCATATCGCTCATCATCTGAAATCCGTCAACACCATTAGGATAACCAGGGAAGTTCTCTACTACAGTGGTAGTTGTTAACTGACCACCAGGGAGTGTTCCTTCATACAATACAGGATGCAAATTTGCTCTTCCTGCGTAAATCGCTGCTGTGTAGCCGGCAGGCCCGGAGCCAACTATCAAACATTTTACCGTTTCCTTTTCCATATCAAATCATGCTTTTATCGTAAATCTATCACCTCGCAACCAGGGTATTTGCTCACATCAAAGGTAAATTCGTTATCTGCATGCAACTGGTCTTTCTTATATTTCAATATACTGATTGTTGTTACATCTTCAGTATTACCTACCATACTGAGCCGTATCGGAAGATAGGATTCTTTCAAGACATAAACGACGATACATATTATATCTCCGGGCTGTTTGGCCGTCATCACGACTTCAAAAATATTTTGTCCCCGATACAACTTCGCCTTGCCGAACTTCACGCGATATTTTGTTTTATACGAAGTAAGCCAAGCATAGGGATGAATAAACTGAATTTCTTCTTGCTCCGGATTTGAAATGTTCACCTCATTGCTTTTAAAGAGATACGTCCACTGGGTTTTTCCATCAAAAAAGGTTCTTGCCCCTTCTGTATCCAGCACAAATTTATCACCCTTCAAAAGTATGCTACCCCGACTCTGCACATCGACTGAATTGATGACGAAATCAGCCGATACGCCTTGTCCTTCAAGCAATGCCTTCGAGACATTCTCAAGCACAGACGCAGGAGTCTGAGAGCGAAGAACAGGGCTGCAAAGACCAAGCAGACAGCAAATAAAGAAGAATCTAAGCCATTTCATCTTTCCGAATCAGTTATAGTTTTCCATTATTGCCATGAGTTGTTCTTCAGACGTAATGAGCACCTCACGAGGTTTAGCTCCTTGTGGAGGTCCAACAACACCCATCTTCTCAAGCTGGTCCATCAAGCGACCCGCACGATTATAACCGATAGAGAACTTTCTTTGAATAAGCGACGTAGACCCCTGGTTGTGAACCATAATCAGACGAGCGGCATCCTCGAACAAAGGATCCAGACGTCCCACATCCGCACTACCGCTCCCGGTATCATCAGAGCCACTTTCCACTTCTACCTCTGGAAGATAAAATGGTTGGACGTATCCTTGCTGCTTGGCGATGAACTTCGTAATCTCCTCCACCTCAGGAGTATCAATGAAAGCACATTGCACACGTATTGGGTCCATGCCCTGCAAGAAAAGAAGGTCACCACGGCCAATCAGCTGATTAGCACCGGGTCTGTCAAGAATCGTTCGCGAATCGACCATGGCCGAAACGCGAAAGGCGATTCGAGCCGGGAAGTTTGCCTTGATAGTACCCGTAATAATATTGGTAGTAGGACGTTGAGTCGCTATGACCATGTGGATACCCACCGCACGAGCCAGCTGAGCGATACGAGCTATCGGGAGCTCGACCTCGCGTCCTGCAGTCATAATCAAATCACCGAACTCATCAATAATCACAACAATATATGGCAGATATCGATGTCCTTTCTCCGGATTCAATTTACGGTTGATAAATTTCTCGTTGTATTCCTTGATATTACGAACCTGAGCCGACTTCAGCAAATCATATCGACTGTCCATCTCCTTACAAAGAGAGTTCAGTGTCTGGACGACCTTCTTTACATCTGTAATGATAGGCTCACTGTCAGGAAGCTCGGCCAAATAATGATGCTCAATAGAAGAATATATACTGAATTCTACCTTTTTAGGGTCTATCATCACAAACTTAAGTTCAGCCGGATGTTTCTTATACAATAAAGACGTAATAATAGCATTTAAGCCAACAGACTTTCCCTGTCCAGTCGCACCAGCCACAAGTACATGAGGCATTTTGGCCAAATCTACCATAAACACTTCGTTTGTAATAGTCTTTCCCAAAGCGACCGGCAAGTCGTATTCTGATTCCTGAAATTTCCGACTTCCTATGATACTGCGTCCGGAAACAATCTGAGGGCGTTTGTTAGGCACCTCAATACCTATTGCATTTTTACCCGGAATAGGAGCAATGATACGCACACCCAAAGCTGCCAGATTTAATGCAATATCTTTTTCAAGACCCTGAATTCTTGAGATACGAATACCCGGAGCCGGTGTAATTTCATATAGTGTAACAGTAGGGCCCACCGTAGCACAGATAGATGATATTTCCACATTAAAACTCTGCAGAGCCTTGACAATACTGTCCTTATTTGTGTTTAGTTCTTCCTCCGAAACAGCATTTTGGTCTTCCTTTGTATCCTTCAACAAACTTAGCAGAGGAAATTTGTAATTTTCCAAATCCAAACGTGGATTATATGGTTTCTTCAACGACTCTTGATAACGTTGATCCTCTGCATTGACATGCACTACGAATTCGGGTTCTTCTACTTCCGCTCCTTCCTCTTCTGGTTTATTGCTTTTCTCTGTTTTTCGTACTCTTCGTTTTCCTGAAGCAGGATTTCTTACTGTTTCTTCTTCCGTAAAACACTCTGTATCTTCTACTTCTTCCTCAGAATCTTCTAACGATGCCTCATTCTCTACAAGCGTTTTTTTTTCCTCCTCATCTATGTCCTCCGTCGCAGAATTGGTTCCTACCTGCACATCGGCAAGTCCTTCCTCTATCTTCTGTTTAGAAGAGAAAGAGAACATCTTTCGGATATAGTCAATTGTCTTTTTACTTACATAAACCAAGAAGCAGATAGCCGTTAATAGGAGGAGCAAGGCGACGCCCGGCCAACCAATTTGGTTCGTCAACCATAGCGTTATCTTATGACCATGCAAACCGCCCCAATAGAAGAAACTGTCTTGATAAAAATCACTGCAAGTAAAGCCTATGGCTATGGAAAACCACACTAAAAGGAAAAAGCAACAGAAGAACCACTTCAACAACTTCACCCGTTTCAAACCCATCATGCTGGCACCTGCAACGGCAAAGAAAACTAAAATGAAAACAGATGCCAAGCCAAAACAATCGTTAATTAAGAAACTTGCCACCCTCGCCCCAACATTACCTGCCGAGTTGGATGCAACTTGACCATTAGCTGCCTCATTCACGAAACTCTGGTCTGCAGCACCGCTATTCAGATAAGAACCGCAAGCGAACAACAAGTAAAGTGCAAACACGACAGAGCACAAGCCTATCACAAAATGCAATGTGTCACTTTTCAAAAAACCGACAGTCTTTTTCCATGCAGACAACGTTACATCCTGTTCGTCATCAAACATTTCTATATTAGGAGATTTCTTCATGATTATTCAATATTCCACGCTTAATGCCGCAAATGTACTATTTTCTTTCCAATCTCTTTCAAGGCATAGGTGTTTTTAATCAACTCTTTGATTTATTCCACCTCTCATGTCAGAAAAAAAATAATAATCCATAACTTTGCGGCATACGAACTCTGACACCTTTTTATGAAATCAATCAAAGAACTTTATCGCATCGGTACAGGCCCCTCAAGCAGCCACACGATGGGACCAAGATATGCAGCAGAAATCTTTTCGAGAAAGAACCCTCAAGCCAAAAGTTTTGAGGTAACGCTCTACGGCAGTTTAGCAGCAACAGGGAAAGGTCACATGACCGATTTTGCCATACTTGACACGCTTGAAAAACTTGCGCCGACACATATTGTGTGGAAACCTCAAACATTCCTTGCCTATCATCCCAACGGAATGGATTTCAAGGCTTTCAACGAAGAGGGTAAGCCCATTGACGAATGGAGAGTATACAGCGTTGGCGGTGGAGCGTTAGAAGAAGAGAATCACAACAGTTCATTCTCTCCGGACATCTATGGAATGAGCAGCATGACAAAAATCCTCCAATGGAGTAAACGTTCTGGTAAAAGTTATTGGGAATACGTAGAGGAATGTGAAGGAACTGACATTTGGGACTATCTGCAAAAGGTATGGAATACCATGCGCAATTCTGTTGAGAGAGGGCTTGACATGGAAGGCGTATTGCCTGGTCCGTTGAACTTGCCTCGCAAAGCCTCTTCCTATTACATCAAAGCTCGCGGATACAAGGACAATCTCCGGTCAAGAGGTCTGGTATTTGCTTATGCCTTAGCTGTTTCAGAAGAGAATGCCTCCGGAGGTAAGATTGTGACAGCACCGACATGCGGTTCCTGCGGTGTCGTGCCGGCCGTTCTCTACCACTTACAGGAAAGTCGCGATTTCAGTGACATTCGCATTCTCCGTGCGCTTGCAACTGCAGGTCTGATAGGCAATATTGTCAAGCACAATGCATCCATCTCCGGAGCTGAAGTAGGCTGTCAAGGTGAAGTCGGCGTAGCATGTGCTATGGCGTCGGCTGCAGCCAGCCAGCTCTTCGGCGGAAGTTCTACCCAAATAGAATATGCTGCTGAAATGGGATTGGAGCACCATTTAGGCATGACATGTGACCCCGTTTGCGGTTTGGTACAGATTCCGTGCATCGAACGCAACGCTTATGCAGCAGCACGAGCACTGGATGCCAATATCTATTCTGCCTTTTCTGACGGAGTACACCGAGTTTCATTTGATAAAGTCGTACAGGTAATGAAACAAACGGGGCACGACCTTCCTTCTCTCTATAAGGAAACAAGCACCGGTGGTTTGGCCAAGGATTATCAGCAAATGGAATAGACAACCATGTAAAGGAGGCGATTCATGAACAACACACAAACAGACTTGATTAAGAGTCAACTCATTAAAGTCATAGAGCAAGAAGAAGATTTGGCATTTCTACAGTCTTTCCAACATTTGTGGTGTAGTACACGACACCTTCGTAATGCGTCTTTTGACGAAAAGAAAAAAGCCATTCAACTTTTTGCCCAAGCAATCAGCAGTGAAAAGGAAATCAATGAACTTGAAATAACTGATTTTCTCAACAATCCGAATAATTCATCCACAGAAATAGAAGAAGCTCTTGCAACAGAACTCAGTGATTCCGTCAACAAAGGCTATCTCACCTTGGAAGAGTCAAAAAAGATTTTCGACATGTGGCGCAAGCATGTGATGTAACAATGGAACACAAAAAAGGAGGCTCTCATGAGTCTCCTTTTTTTGTATCATATAAAAGCAGTCAGTCTATAAGCCGAGTTCTGTACTTAACAAGTTAAGTGTCTGTCATTTATCTGAGTGTTATGTCACCATAACACTTTAGCGGTCCACCCTCCGACTCGGACGAGCAATCCTATTAACGTCGGTATACATGACCTTACAACTTCTAAGACGCACAGCCCTTATGTCACCATAAGACTGGTGAGCTCTTACCTCACCTTCTCACCCTTACTCATTGCTGAGCGGTTCTTTTCTTCTGCGTTACTCCACCCTCGCGGACGGCTTTCTGTTAGGAAGTAGAATGCTCTGTGTTGCCCGGACTTTCCTCATACCTAAAAGGCAAGCGACAAACCGACCAACTGCTTTTGGGCGACAAAGTTATAAAGTTTTTGCCAATTAGGAAGAGGTCTCTCCATAAAAACAACCTGACTCCAGGCTAAACCCAAATCAATCAATAGATTCGGGTTAAAATTCGGCACAACAGGACAAAAAAGAAGGGGCAAATCCCATCGGACCTGCCCCTCCCTACTGAATAATAATAGTTAGATTATTCTTCGACTGCCTTGACAGCTTTCTTGGCAACCGTCTTCTTGGCAGCAGGCTTTTTAGCAGCAACTTTCTTGGCTGTTGCCTTCGCCGGTTTCTTTTCTTCGGGTTCTGCTGCAGAACGTTCTGTGAGAGCAGCTTGCGCACGTGCAAGTTCACGCTGGAGGCTCTCTATCTCTGCACCCTGATTACGAATCGTAGTCAACAGGCTGTTCAATTCTTCATTGTCCATATCTATCGGATAGAGAGACTCTACGCGTTTCATGAAGTCACCCAAGATATTCATGTAATTGGTAAATGCGTCATAAGCAGACTCATAGATACCACGGCTCCAAGACACTTGTGTATTCTTAGTGTTCATGAAACGGAAATTATTACTTGCCTGCAGATAATCCCAATCCTGTTTAATGCGACGGTCATCACACATACGTACGCGGTCAGCAACACTGTACAACTTATTGAAAGCCTCACGCTGCATAACATTTCCCAGCCAACAACTTGTGTCGCGCTCTTCGTCCACCCAAGACATTGGATAAGGAACCTCCAAAGGCGAAACAGACTTCATCTTTGTGACAATTTCTGTCGGGGTAGAGAAGGTTATGCCACGTTCCTTGGCACACATCGGCAATGCCTTGATAAATTCCAAAATATTTGAAGACAATGGCTGGAAGATACCCAAAGCACTCAATTCCATGAATATATTGATAATCTGCTCCTCTTCAGGGAATGCTGCAATCTTATCCATGTATTTGTCCGCAAAGAGAGGATACTCATCCCAATCTGAGTTGTTAAAGCGCAAAGAGATATCATCAGAGAGATTGAAATCACGCAACAAGAGTTTCAGTTTAGGGTTGACACAGCAATGGTACATGTAGTGAGGACTCTTCCAGCCAAGTACATGCTTCGCTCCTTCGGTCAGCATACCCTTGAAGCCCATATCGGCAACCTGAGCACCAATCTCGTCCGAATAAATCAAGCTGGAATTGCGGAACACCTTTGGTGTCTGACCAAACATCTCCTTGATTTTCTTAACCATGTGCATCACATCCTCACGGAAACACTCTTCATTAGCCAACGAAGACAGGCCATGAGAATACGGTTCTGCCAGGAATTCCACACATCCAGTGTTGTTTAATTCCTGCAGCTTCTCGATAACCGTAGGTGCATGGATTTCGAGTTGCTCCATACCAACACCTGAAATAGAAAGAGCCACTTTAAAGAACTTGCCATGGTCCTTAGCCATTTGGATCAATGTATCAAGAGCCGGTAAGTAGCTCTTCTCTGCTATCTCTGTAATGCTACGCTCGTTTTCGTAATCATCATATAATAATGGTCACGACCTATATCAAAAAAGCGATAGCGTTTCAGATGTATAATCTGATGTATTTCAAAGTATAAACATATCGTTTTCATATCTTGCTTTCAATGTTTTAAAAGATTAGTAATTACATTTCATAATTGTCTCTTCGTAGAGTTTTCGAATGCGCAAACCTACTTTCTCCCAAGTGATTTCATTTACCTCCTTGATACCTTCTTCCTGTAAATACTTGAACAGAGCCGGATTCGTACATATAGAATAAATTGCGTCAGCCATGGCATTGATATCCCAATAGTCTACTTTGATAACCTTGTCCAGGATTTCTCCGCAACCAGACTGCTTGGAGATAATGGAAGGAGTTCCACACTGCATAGCCTCCAGAGGAGCTATACCAAACGGTTCTGACACAGAAGGCATCACGAACACATCCGAGTTCTTATAACACTCATAAACCTGTTTGCCACGCTGGAATCCCGGGAAATGAAATTTATCTGCAATACCGCGCTGGGCAGCAAGGTTTATCATGGCCTCAAGCATATCACCCGAACCGGCCATACAGAATCGGATATTATTGGTACGCTTCAATACCAACGAAGCTGCCTCAACAAAATATTCCGGTCCTTTCTGCATCGTGATACGACCCAGGAACGTATCCACCTTCTCTTTGGAGTGGTCAGGACGAGGTATATCCAAATATTCTTGTGACAGTGGATATACCGCATTGTGCATAGCGAAACACTTGCGTGGATCCTGATGATACTGGTTGATGACCGTTTGGCGAGTCAGTTCAGACACGCACATGATACAATCGGCATTGTCCATACCGTTCTTCTCTACTGAATACACGAAAGGATTTACCTTGCCACGAGATCGGTCAAAATCTGTTGCATGCACATGGATGCACAGAGGTTTTCCACTTACCATTTTAGCATGCACACCTGCAGGATAGGTCAGCCAGTCATGTGCGTGAATGATATCATACTGCTCAGAGCGAGCTACAACACCCGCAACAATTGAAAAGTTGTTGATTTCCTCATTCAGATTCTTTCCATAACCCTGATCAAAGTGCAGACAACCCATATCATTGGTTGGCATATAGCCAAAATCAGCATAGATATGATCTCTGAAACGATAGTAGTCCTCCGGAGTCATATAACCCGGAACACGATTCTTTACATAGTCATAATCAACGTTCCTATAATTTATAGGTACCTGATTCATACCTATTATCTTCAAGAAATTTTCTTCTTCGCCACATGGATGTGGAAGACAGAATGTAGTTTCGACATCGCCTTGCAGACTCAAGCCCTTGGTTATACCATAAGAAGCGACAGCCAAACCACCAAATATTTTAGGAGGGAACTCCCAACCGAACATTAATACTTTCATTTTCGTAAGCTTCTCCTAATTAGTAATTATACTTTGACTTTAACTTCAATACTCGAAGAATTTCTGCCACGTTCATGGCAAATGACACAGCACCTCTTCCTACATACGGTGGATTACCATCAAACAATTCCGGGATGGAACTGATACAATGGCTGGTCATTTCATCTTCAAGGCCTATCAACTGGCGGTCAATAAAGGAAAGGCCACAGGTCTTATACACACGCAGATATGCTTCTGCATAGAACCCCATCAACCAGGGCCATGCTGTGCCCTGATGATAAGCATAGTCGCGTTGAGTCTGATGTCCTACATAGTTTGGATTGTAACCTCCACTTTTGGGGCTCAACGAGCGCAAGCCCTTGGGCGTCAACAACTCCTTCGTTGCTATGTCGACAATTTTCTTCTTTTCCGTTCTGTCCAAAGGAGAATAGTCAAAAGCAGCTGCAAAAATCATATTCGGACGCACACTCCAATCAGTCATATAGCCATCCACGAAATCAAAGAGATAGCCATATTCATTCAGGAACACGTCCTTGAAAGTGCTTGCCGCCAAAGATGCTATTCCTTCCAAATTTTCAGCAAAGACATTGTCTCCGCTGATTCTGGATATTTCCGCAACAAATTTCAACGCATTATACCACAAGGCATTGATTTCAACCACATAACCTGTACGCGCTACAACAGGACGTCCGTTGACCGTTGAATTCATCCATGTAACGGCTTTCTCACGACCATTCGTATAAAGCAAACCATTATCGTGAAGAAGAATGTTCGGGTGACGACGCTCAAGCACGAACCTCATAATATCCATCAGGAGTGGTCCGTAAAGTTTTACACACTCTTCTTTTGAAACTTCCTTGGCGAATTGTTGCATACACCAAACCGCCCAGAAGAGGACGTCAGGATGCTCCATCTCAAAGATTTTGTAAGTCACCTTTTCACCCTGCATGAACTGACGCAAAGCCTTAGCAGCAGTTTTCATCACGCCTTCATACTCGTCACGTTCTCCTACAGATAAAGTCAAGCCCGGCAATGCAATGAACTGGTCTCGTGCGCGACATTTGAACCAGGGATAGCCGGCCAAGATGTATTTCTCTCCTTCACAATTATAATGAAACTGATGGGCTGCATTGGTCAAGCAATGCTCAAAACTGTCACGAGGAGTTCTGTCTTCAACCTCACTTTGGAAAATCTGCTTCAACCGACGTGTGTTAATTTCAGATACACCAGCGGAGAAAACGATACTTTCGCCCTTCTTTATATCCACTTCAAAATAACCCGGAACATAGAGGTCCTCTGTTGAGTCATAACCTCTCTCCTGCTCCTTCGGATATTCAAAGTTGCGATACCAGTCCGGTTGAAAATGGAAAGTGCACTTCTTATTGAGTTGCATCACCAAATCCGGATACCCCGGATACATGCACGTCTTTATTCCGTTTTCAACTTCTTGATACTCACGGCTCGCCTGCGAGTTTTCATGCGTATACTCTCTCACACTACGAAAAGCCAGAAACGGTTTGAAGCGCAGTGTGGTAGCCGAATGGGCGTCAACCAACGTATAGCGTATCAAAATTCGGTGCTCATGATGTACAAACACTTTTTCCTTACGCAGGATAACACCGCCCACACGATACGTCGTAGCCGGGATTTGTTCACAATCATACTCACGGATGTACTTGTGCCCATTAGGGCTAAAGTTGTTTCCTTGATACTTGTGCAAACCCAGATTAAACTCTGCACCATGTTGGATAACCGTCTCGTCCAACGAAGAAAGCAATACATGATTCTCATCGTCCAAATTCGGGACAGGAATCACCAACAAGCCATGATACTTTCTTGTATTGCAATCAACAATTGTTGTACAATGATAAGCACCGGCCTTGTTTGTCCGAAGAATCTCTCTGGGAAGAGACTCGTCGAGATTTATCATCAGCGTCTTATCAAAATGTAAATAACTCATAGTTTGTTATAGTACGTATTTAAGGTTAATATTGTTTTACATGAACTTGAATATATTGCCAAAATTATAAATTAAAAACTCCGAAAAAAAACAAAGCACAGTTTTTTTTTTCAAAACAAGAAAAAAAACGTATTCTTGCAGAAAAATCCATCCAGCCACCTACATTATGACACTTCAGCGAGTAAAAAAAATCACGTCCGCTTCCATTGTTCCAATTTTTTTGCTCGTTATTTTTTACATGCTTAAATGGATGGAAATAAAAATGGGATGGGACTTTACCCATCTTGGGGTTTATCCATTAGCGCGTCGCGGTTGTTTCGGCATCTTTGCTCACCCGATGGTTCATAGTAGTTTTTCACACCTCGTTATCAACACACCACCCTTCTTGCTCCTTTCCTGCTGCTTATACTACTTTTTCAAGAACAAAGCATCTTATATATTGTTCTCCATTTGGATAGGTTGCGGAATTCTTACATTCCTCATAGGAGCACCCGGATGGCACATCGGTTGCAGCGGGTTGATTTACGGTTTGGCTTTCTTCCTATTACTCGAATCCATTCTGCAACGTAGAAAGGCTCTACTGTATATCGTTATCCCTGTTTTTTGTGTATATAGTAGCCTGATTTGGAATATGTTGCCACATTTTGCAGTCAAAGGAACGTCCTGGCAAGGCCACTTGAGCGGAGCCATTGCAGGAATCCTATGCGCCTGCACAGACATTTACCTGTCACATCACCCTAAAAGATAAGTGCTCCTTTTGAAAAATTACATATCTGGGAATTCTCATGCGCATCACAATCCCTTTCAACATGCCGATTACAAACTCTGACAAACAGTTTGCCTATCGTGTATATTCAAAAAAATAAAAATCCTAAAAACAACATATTTTTTCAATACACCAAACATTTAATTTCATACATTTGCTTTTGAATTTGCTTCTCGGAAACTCTCAAAGAGTATTTATTATTTACGTAATACAAACGTCTATGTTCGACATTCTCCATCAACTTCCCATTTTTCAGGGCCTGTCTCACGAAGACTGCATAGAGATTCTTGAAAAGGTCAATCTATGCTTTACCAACCATCCTGCCGGCAAACGACTGGTATGGGCAGACACGCCATGTAACCGGCTCTTTTATCTTTTACAAGGAGAAGTAGAAATGGAAACCGTATCCGAAGACAAGCAAATCGCCATTAAAGAATACATCAAAGGCCCTTACCTGTTTGAACCGGAGTCTCTTTTTGGCATGCACACCAATTTCCGTTCATCATATCTGGCATGCACACAATGTAGCACCATCGATATTTCTAAGCGATACATCCTGGATGAACTTTTCCGTTACAATATATGCCAGCTCAACTATCTGAATCTTCTTTCCATGCGCGCCCAACGCCTCAGACGCTACATCTGGAAATCTCCGTTAGAAGACCTGCAGATTCGATTCTACTATTTCCTATTGCACCATTGCGAGCAATCTCACGGAAAGAAAATCATCCAAGCCTCCATGCAAAATTTAGGCAGACAGTTTAACGAGACCCGGTTCATTATATCCCACCTCCTGCACGACTTGGAAGATAAGGGGTTCCTGACTTTCAAGCGGGGCATTATCACCATTCCGCAACTCGAAAGGCTCGCCCCAGACTACAAGCACTAACGTTTCTCTGCAAACCGGACGCACACCGGCTTATCCAACACGATATCTTTTTTCACGTCGGAAAGAAGACCGGTTTCTACATTTCTCTCATAGACCTGAATAACATTAGAGTCCCGACAGGCAACCAAGACATATTTATCATTCGGCGTAATAACGAAATTACGAGGATGGATTCCGGTCAACTGGTAACCTACTTTATTCAACATCCCCGTTTTCCTGTCAATGCTGAATATAGCCAGTCCATCGGCTTTCAGTCGATTGGAAGCATACAGAAAACGTCCGTCACGCGTCACATGTATATCGGCACTTCCCTGCGCATCGACCGTATCGCTCATTACCGTCTGAATCTTCTCCAGCCGTTCATTGTCAAAGCGGAAGGCTGTCACCTCGCCCGACAATTCCCCGATTACATACGCAAATCGGCCATCCGGAGAGAATGTAATATGGCGAGGGCCTGAATTGGGCCGCACGTTCACAGAATCGACCAGGACCAATTCATCACCCACTGCAAATTGCAATACCCGGTCTGCACTAAAATCCGTCATGAAGAGGTACCTGCCGTCCTGTGAGAACATAGAGCAATGTACGTGGGCGCTCTTCTGGTTGGGATGGGTACCAATCACGCTACCAAGATGCGCAATGGTAGCATCCGCCACATTTCCTTCTCCATCAAGGGTATATTTCACCAATGCACCGCCGGCGTAATGTGCAGTCACTGCCATATTTCCTCGGCAATCGACATAGCATGGGCCTGCGCATCCGGCAACCTGGCTATTCTGTACTACCATGTGTCCATTCTCTTTGTTCAGGTTGACACAGCAAAGCGCGTCATCCATATCATTGTTTTCTGTTATCGCATATACCTTTTCCCCGTTCAGCGAGAAAAAAGTTGGGTTGTCCAAAGCCAATGAGTCAAGCAGAACAGACTCGCCATTTTCCTGATTGAAGCGATAGCTATACAAGCCGTTTCCACCTTTCCCCGAAATCGTTCCTACCAACATGACCAGTTCATCGCCAGACTGCGGAGCAGACTTGTGTGCACATGCAGAGAGCACGCATAAAAGAACCAAAAGCAAAGAGATATTCTTCATAGTTTTCATTTACATTATATAATAAAGAAGGAATGACTCTCTTCTTTACAGAATTAAATCATTCCCTCATTTTTTTTCTGAGCCTCTTGTCGGATTCGAACCAACGACCCCGAGATTACAAATCACGTGCTCTGGCCAACTGAGCTAAAGAGGCGGGTGGGCAAGCTTACTACATCGCGCCGCTACGACCTCCTACCTTTGCTGCGATCAAGCCCTGGAGGATTCAAAGGGAGCTGGCCGTATAGGACTTACCCATTTTGCGGTTGCAAAGTTATAAACTTTTTCCTCACCGCCAAACTATTTCTTTCCTTTTTTTCGTCACACCATGAATTTACACAGGAAGTATCCTCCCACAACAAGCCAGACGTAAAGTCCGCCTGCCAGATAGAACGGCTTGGCACCTGCCTGACGGAATTTTTCAATGCCTGTATCAGTTCCCAATGCAGTCATCGCCATTGTCAGGAGAAACGTGTCGAATACCTCCATCCACGAACCCTTGCCGTATACGGCCGTTTGCAGGAAGTCCTGAGGTAGGAAATCGCACTGCTGCAATAAGGTGTTCAGGACGATTACAGCAATAAATCCAAACGCGAACCAAGGCACCGTTATCCGGGTTTTCTCAGCCTTTCCACCAGCCGACGGCTTTCGTAAACAGAAGGCCATCACGATAAGTACCGGAGCGAGCATAATTACGCGAATCATCTTGGTGATGGTAGCTGTACCGGCAATACCCAATGCGTCTGATGGGTCCATGGCATTTCCCGCACCGGCCACATGCGCCACCTCATGCAAGGTACTTCCCGTGTAAATAGCCACTTGCATGTCGGTCAAGCCACTCAGCAGACCCGCCCTGTACATGATTGGATAAAGGAACATGGAAATGGTGCCGAAGATTACGACCGTCGAAACTGCAATGGCTGTTTTATGA
Source organism: Bacteroidales bacterium (assembly GCA_029227175.1). Taxonomy (GTDB): domain Bacteria; phylum Bacteroidota; class Bacteroidia; order Bacteroidales; family Bacteroidaceae; genus Bacteroides. The sequence continues at coordinate 17,263 of JAQXZK010000046.1, forward strand.
CTTTCGCACTTCACCACCGGTTCCGCGCCAAGCACTGCAGCCGCACCACAGATGGCACTACCCGTCGAGGTCATCAGGACTGTATCTCTGTCCATCTTCATCCATCGGCCTAAGAGTAAACCCAAGCCTATTGTACCCACGATAACGATGGCATCGACCAGAATGGCCGGCAACCCCACTTCAACCACTTGTGTCAAGGTCAGGCGAAAACCATAAAGCACGATACCGGTGCGCAAAATCTGCTTCGTGCAGAACTTCACACCTTTCTGCCATTCGGCTGGCATGACCTGACGCAACGTGTTGGCATAAATCATGCCCAGAATAATACCAACAATCAGCGGAGAGAGACTCAATGACTTTACAAAGTCAAAGCCTGCGATAAAAGTAGCCGTGAAGGCAAACAGGGCTATCAGCAACAAGCCGTGCCAGAAGTGTAAGGTTGATTCTTTCTTCATATATTCCATTTTTGTTGATTTACACGCCATAAGAACATCTTGCTCACGCACGAAAAATCTGCTCAGAGACAAAAAAAAGGAAACCGTTATAAGGTTTCCTGTATTTCGTTTTGTAGTGGGTAAGGGAATCGAACCCTTATGTCATGCGTGAGAGGCATGTATCCTAACCGTTAGATGAACCCACCGCTTTGTACACCCTCAGGGATTCGAACCCTGGACCCACTGATTAAGAGTCAGTTGCTCTACCAACTGAGCTAAGAGTGCATTTTTTGAAAGACTTTCAGTGGCGGAAGCTGGGGGATTCGAACCCCCGGTACGGTAACCCGTACGTCAGTTTAGCAAACTGGTGGTTTCAGCCACTCACCCAAACTTCCTTATCAACCAGCACTTCTTCTGAAATGCGGTGCAAAGGTATATGAAACTTTTGGAGTATGCAAGCCTTTCCTGCAGTTTTTTTTCGATTCATTCTATAAGGAACAGATAAATCATTCATGATCAAAGTATAAGGCTTAGAAAAAATTACCAATAAAGTATCATTCCCTCATAATCTTAAATCCGATAAAGAAGGTTCGAGGCTGGGTTGGGCCATAAAAATAACCCGCATCCCTGTATTCTCCTTTATCCAAATCCTTCTGGAAACTGTCAAACAGGTTCTGTATACCACCGTTCAACTGTAGTTTGATATGGTCATGCAGTATAAAGGTATAATTCAGCTTCAGGCCCAAATCGAAGAAAGAAGGCGTATGTTCCATCCTGTCTTTTTCACTATAGCCGGCATAGTGTGGGACAATCATCTTTCCCGTATAAATGCCGGACAAAGAAAAATCGAAATGCTTCAACGGAGCCGACGAGAAGGTGAAATAGCCATAATAATCAGGGGTACGGGGCATACGGCGGGTAGTGAGTCCGACATCATCAACCTGAGTCCATATCTCATCATGAGTATACCTGCTGCGTTGTGCAGTAAACCCGAGCTGGAACTGAGCCTCCCTGCCATGGACCATCTTGGCATCCAGATTGGCTCCATACACACGGGCACCGTTTCCGTTTCTGCGTTCTTTGACGACATCGCCATTCGGATCTCTGCCGATATCCTCCAGCACAAAGACGTGTTTCAAATCCGTATAAAAGCCTTCCAATAATACATTCGCCTGCCAATGCCCCAGACGTACTGCCCAGTCCACCGAACCGCTGAAACTATTGGAACGCTCTTCGCGCAATCCGTCTGCCAGCTTGATTTGCACACCTTCTCCACCGACGGCCGTCACATGCAGGTCCTCATCATAGGCCTGAGGGGCTCTAAAACCTGTAGAGTAGGTCAGACGTGCCTGAAGGTCTTCCATCGGTTTATACAATAAGTTGACACGCGGGCTGAATATCACATGGTCTATCAAGTTGTGATTATCCAGACGGGCACCGGCCAGCACAGACAAGTGTTTCATTTTCCACTCATTCTGTACAAACACACTGGCTATACGGACATCCTGCTGCATGTCACGATGATATCCTGTCATGACGTCGTGCATCGAATTGTTCTGATACTCCACTCCTCCGGTGAAGACAGAAGGAGCAAATATACACCGGGCCATATTGCCTACATACATGCCCCCTACCACCCAAGTCAGGTCATTTGTCTTTCCATAGGCATTACCGTCCTGCTGTGCTCCGTAATAGCTGCTGCGGTCGGTATGCTGCATCGACCCATACAGCGAGAGCTTGTGCTTATATTCCTTCCAATAGTAGTCGTAACCTACTCCCCCGCTATTGATGACGTGACGGGTCTGTTCGGTAATATCCGCTTCATGCGGCTGCAGACTGAATTTGTTTCCACCACGTCTGAACTCGTTGGTGGTATGGTATTCCAGATTGATACGGCTGAAATGAGTAGGACGATAGTATGCCCTGAAACCAAACGTGTTCATGTTCAGTTTACCCAGTTCAGAGAAACCATCCCCATCCCTGTCATAAGGATTCCGATTGCGGTAACTTTCATACAGCGCAATACCGTAAGTATTGTCCTTGGCCACCAAAGATACATTGCCGCCCATATATTGTTCCCAACTATGGCCACCCAGATTGGAAAACATGCTGGATACCTGGAACGAATTGCTGACAGGGTCTTTGGTGATGATATTGATGGTGCCGCCTACAGCATTGGCACCAAACAGAGCCGACCCTCCTCCACGGACCACCTCTATCCGTTCTATCATATTGACCGGAATCTGTTCCAGGCCATACACTCCGCTCAAAGCACTGATAATCGGACGGCTATTTATCAGGATCTGGGAATACGGCCCTTCCAGCCCATTGATGCGCACCTGTGGGAATCCACAATTCTGGCAGTTGTTTTCTACACGCAAGCCCGACTGGAAATTCAGCGTTTTGGCCAAATCGGTGGAATTGACCATTTCAAACAGTCTGGTACTCATGACATTCACCACCACCGGTGCTTCCTTTCGGCTCACTTCGTTTCTATTGGCCGACACCACTACTTCATCTGTCACAAAGCTCTCCTCTTCCATCTGAAAATGAAGCAGTGTCGTGAAGTCGGCATTCACCACCACCTTCTTTTCCTGAGTCCGATAGCCTACTGCCGATACCCGAAGCGTATAGGTACCTTCCGGCAGGTTCCTGAACACGAACTGTCCTTCTTCATTGGACACGGTTCCCTGTCCGGTCTCCTTCAGCAGAACGGTGGCATAAGGGATATTCTCTTCTGTTTCTTTCATGACTACATGACCGGAAATCATATTACCCTCTTTAATAGGATTCACGGCAAATACTGTACTGATGCCTGCCACTACAAGCATCAATACCATTATATGATATTTCATTATACTATTGATTGATTAAATAATACGTAAAACCAGTTTGGGCAGCAGTCACAAGGACTGTTGCCTGCATGCTTCTACAAGAAGCCGGGACAATGGTTCTGCGGGGAGGGAGGCGAACGGAGCGCATGCATTCCTACAGCCCTGTCACAACATGCCGATATGGTTGGGGAAACTTCCAGTACAACCAGCAGCGTCCGCTCCACATGAACCGGCAACGGCTCTTCCACTTCCAAGGCATGAAAGGAATCCAAACGGGCAATGACAAGCAGGGCCGCTTTGCTATGAGAGTGTGCGCCATGAAAAGGATGTGAATGGGCTATCAATACTCCATTGACATAATG
>JAQXZK010000047.1 GCA_029227175.1 Bacteroidales bacterium
CTTTCACGAGGGTCACGATTGACACTGCTGAATACATGGAATTGCTCCAGATAGACATCTTTTATGTTTGTCTCTTCGCAAAGTTCTCGTTTGGCTCCCTCCTCGACCGTTTCGTCCATGCGGAGGAAACCTCCTGGCAAGGCCCAACTCCCTTTATATGGTTCCAGACCTCGCTCTATGAGGAGAATATTTATGCTCGACCCATCAAAGCCAAATATAACACTGTCTGTAGTGACAGCAGGATGAGGATAATTATACGTGTACATACTAAATGGGTTATCAATTACTGGCACAAAGATATTGCGTTATTTTGACGCAACCAAATATTTAGCGTAAAAATGACGCAAATAGCGTGTTTGTTCCTCTAAACCAAACTCGGTGAAGGTCTAAACCAAAGTCGGTGGAGCTCTAATCGCAGAGTAGAGGAACAAGCCTGTTTCAGTGAGTTTGGTTTAGCGTAAAGATAGGATAAGAGCTGGAGGAAGTAAACAGCATGCTTGATCAACAGTTATTGGAAAGCTATTTTGGTAGTACTTCAGAAAGCGTCCGGACGGCATCAAACGAACGTTTGATGTCTTTCAGTCAATCGCTTGATAGCCGTCAAACGATCGTTCGACGGCATCCGGAAGGGCAATGAAAAAGCTAAGAAATACATTTGCTTTTGCTAATGAGAGGAAGTTTATTTCGTTCAAGCCTTCAATAATCAAAACTACTTCTTCATCTCAATGAGCAAAGCGAAATCTCCATTTCTCTTCTCTCGCCTTTCTAACGCATAAGAGACATATCCCAATTTCTGATAAAGAACAAGCCCTTTTTGGTTCACTTCAAAACATGACAAATGCGATTCTTTGGCTGCATACTTATCTTTGACCAATCGTTCCATTTTTCCAATAAGATAGGTAGCAACACCTTGATTTCTATACTGCGGATGAACTATCAGATTCCCTATGGAACAATGATCGCCATAATCTGCTTCGTAAAAATTCGCATACCCAACAATCTGCTCTTCACAGAGGACAACCATTGCCTCAAAACGCTTTTGCGAAGCCTGATACAGTTAGTGTAAGTCGGCTCGGCTAAGTACGACGCCGGAACCTTTGACTTCGGATAACCTGGCTCTGACGGTTGTCGGCAGTCATAGGTCTCTGTAAAGAGAGGAAGACACCTACGCATCATCGGAAGACTTCTTATATGGTAAGGCGTCTGAGGATAGTGTACCGTCTGACAAGACGATTGTAACTTGGAATATTGAACCATCGTCAGAAGGTTTATATCAATGACAGAAGGGAAATGAAAGATATTTGAAATGTCAGCGTGCGCAGATCGTCAAGTCGGTCATAGCAGAGTGGCGTTCTGCCTATGCAGTTTGTCTGATGCTGTATTGCAACCCTGAGTGCATCGGCAATGTTCATTGCCCTTTCATTTGTCCTTATCATGCACCTATGATTATTATAGCCATTAGCCAGTGGACGATAGAAGGTATGGTCACCTGTTCGTCCTATCCGAAGAGGAGTTTACTTAGTAGATGTATCAGGAGGTTTGTCCACTCTTGACTCACCATACTTGATGTGGTTAGTCACGAAAGGTTCAGGAACCTTGGCTGACGGATTGTCAATAGGCTTGCCATCAACCAACCATCGTGATACGCAGTGAATGGTGTGAACGGAGGTTCTGTTACCTTGCTCAGAGGTAATCAAGCCCATTTCGTTGAACTTGTCAATCATCTTTGACGCAGTCTTGCGGTTGCATTTCCACAATGCCGCAAGCTCTACCTCTGACATTGCAACCTGACCAATCAGCAGCACAGATGAATAGCCCTTCTTTTGATATGGAGTTGGTTCACACGAAGCCATTTCGATCAGACTTACAAGGCAACTCATTCTGTTGATGCCCTGACCGCCTGATGCCAGGAACTTTAGCTGACCACTGGTCAGTTGCAGTTCGTAGTTTGATGTGGTTTTCTCTTTGAACATTGGAATTCGATTTTGATGTTGATAATGTTTACTCTGCGGATGCTGATTACATTGTTGATACTGTCAACACTTACAACACCCTCAACATTGCCTACATTGTGGATGCTGTCGATGATGTAAACACTGTGGATGTTATTCCCATTGTGGATAGTGTGGATGATGTAGATATTATTGACATTGTGAATATTGTCTTCTGTGAGGATGACATCAACATTGCAGACAATGCGTACAACTCATCAGTATTCACGGAGCAATTTAACTAGACTCGCTACTTCGCTTTGTTTGGCTTACGACGGTTGCTTGCAAGAATTGCTGCATTCTGTTCCTCGAAGGTAAGAGGAACAGGATTCTTACGGTTCACCTCCAGCCACTTGTCAAGCTCGTCCTGGTATATCTTCCAGCACTTGCCCAACTTGGATGCAGGAACCTCACCGCTCTGCAACTTCATGTAGAGCGTGTTCTTCGGCATACGCAGATACTCTGCTGCTTCCACTACCGACATAAGACGATGCGTGTTCTCCTTCTTCTGCTGATTTCGTCCGTTGTGAAGGCTCTGCAGTAGTAATGCCTTCATGCTCGATACTTCTCTCTGAAGTTCGGCAACAGCCTGTGGAAGACTGTCAAATGATAATGAATCCTTTGTCATAGCGACGCGAATGAGAATTTGATCTCGGCGGCAAAGGAACATCATTATCAGAGGCTTATCAATATTATCTTTGGTAATGCGTCAGTAATGGCAGTATAAGTGGAATTGTGCTGGTTGGTGAGCATTATTACATGGTATAATTGGTAGTTATGAAAGATTTGCATTGTGCTCTTGATTGAGATGTAACCACCAAATACAACTGATAAGAAAAGGGGAAAGAACTATCTGATTTATTGAATTAGCATGTGAAATGACACAAAAAACACAACCACACTGACTCGTTTGAATCGGTGCGGTTGTGCTGGATAGTGGGTGTTTGTACGGGTTGTTAATCTTCTTCTGTGCCGTAATGGAAGGCATAACTGCTAGCCTCTGGCTTGTCAAGAACAATATTGCCTTTGTTCGCATCTGCTGTCAGGCACTGGCTGAGTGTAGTGTCCTTGACATCCTTGCATAGGTCTGGGAACATATTCTTTAGGAAACATGCACATACCATCGTGTTATAGCCATTGCTCATTCCCATTCGTACAGCAATGTTCCATATAAGATGGCGCACATCAAGATGCTTTACCTTGTATTTTGCATCTTCTTTCCATTTCCAGTTACGACCGATAGGATTGTAACCAGAATCGTCAAGCCATCCCTCTATCTCAAGACAGAATACAGGAATGTCCTCCTCTTTCAGTATTGTAGGCAATACGTAGTTTACATAGTTCATGATGTCTGCCCTCTTCTGCAGACGTTCAGCCTCGATCTCAACTCGGACTTCCTCAGCACGTCTGACATAAAGGTCGGGATCTGCTGCTTGTACCTGAGTTGGATTTACGGGTTCTGTCTCAGGAATCTTCTTGCCAGACTTACTATCCCAAAACTCACCTATCTGGACGAACGTCATCATAAAAAGGATGAAGAACATTTCTGCCAGGGCAAAGATCGACCATTGCAGAGTGGTGTATGGTATCAGTTCACTGGTAGCAAAGATTCTCCTTGCTGCAAGAATTGAAAACAGATAGATGATAACGCTGACAAATACGAGTACTGCAACGACGAAAAGTCTGGCATGTGTGACATGCGTTGCTGAGAGTATGATATTGTTTCTATTCATATATTATAGTTATTTATTGGTTCTTACTGAATCGTGGTGCAAACCTTAGAGGTACGTATTTTTCTTTATCGTTGTACTACTTTTTATTGCTCAATACCAGTTATTTATACTTATTTAGGAATCATACTTAAAGCGAGTATGATTTTTATTTGCAGATGTTTGCAGATGGTTTCCCACATACGAAATAAGACGGAAAATCATAAATTGATTATGTATATCTGCGGTTGCACCTCCCATCTCAAAAACTATGTTTCCATTTTCTCAAACCTATAAGAATTTATTGAAATTTTATTGAAAACGGAGCACAAAAAGTTATGTTTGCATTGCGTATCAATCAAAATAATGTTAAATATCGTAGCTATATTACAGAAATACGCCATATTATTTGCGTGTATAAAATAAAAAGCTTATTTTCGTAGCAAATTTACATAAATATATAACAAGAATTTCAATACAAGTCATGATAAGAGAATTTTGGGTTAAGAATTTTTTGTCCATCCGAGACAGACAAGAGATTAATTTCCTGGCCAAAGGTCCGGCATCGGAACTAGTGACAGAGGTTACAGAAGGAGTCTTTGTCTATAAGCTGGGTATTCTGTATGGTTCGAATGCTTCTGGCAAGTCGAATATGCTGATTGCATTAAATGAAGTGTTCCGTCTTTTGGTGTTGCCTAAGTCGGATGCAAACAAACATATAAATGGATTTATGCCGTTTGCATTGACTAAAGAGGAGCCTACAGAGATGCATGTATCGTTCTATGCTCATGGGGTGAGGTATGATTATGATGTAAAATTCAACAATCGTTTTATCCTTGCGGAGACTTTGAATTACTATCCAAATAATTCAAGGGCTCTCTTCTATGAACGTACATTCGTGAGCGAGAATGTACAGGCAGAAATAAAGTTTGGTTCAACGTTGAAATTACAACAGAAGACTCAGCAGACTATCCGTGAGAACACATTAAACAACCATAGTGTGTTGTCTGTATGCCGAAAGATGGCTCTGACTGAAGATATTATGCCATTCAATAAACTGCATGGCTGGGTGATGGAGAACTATCATGATGTAGATGGCGACAGTGACAAAGAAAAGGGTCTTGTCGAAATTCTAAAGGATGCTTATAAAAATGACAAGAAGAGAAAATTCTTTAATCAAATGCTTCAGAAAGCAGACCTGAATATCATCGACTTCAAACCTGTTCAGGAGGACAGATTCATTCCTCTGGATTTTCGTGAGCGAGTTCTGCGTGAGAGCATTCCTGATGACATGAAGGAAGCTTTATTGAGACCTACAACCGACTCCGTAGATTTTGTGAATCATTCAGATTCTGGCAACTTTGACATACCTTTGGGATGGCAATCAAAGGGTACGCTTAAGTATATAAGAATCTTGGATGTGCTGTATGATTTGATTACGGGTGACCATGTATATTATCTGGATGAGTTGGGTGAAGATCTGCATTATGACCTGCTGTTCTATTACTTGAATGTATTCTTGTTCAACTCAGAGAAATCACAGTTGATTATCACAAGTCAGGAAACGGCATTGCTGCAACAAGACCTGATAAATGACAATAGAGGTGTAGTGTGGTTTGTAGAGAAAAACAAAGAAACAGCAAGTTCTGAGTATAACCGTGGCGATTCGTATGGTCTGCACAAGAACCTGTCGCTCTACAATTCATATCGCATCGGACGTTTAGGTGCTAAGCCAGAGTTAGGTTCTATCTTTGTAAATCTGGAGGACTGATATGGGAAAGCTTAGAAACACAGCATTAATTCTCGGTGAAGGTCCTACGGAATTCTACTATTTCAAGTCGTTGTGCGATGTATTTAAGGGATTGACTATCAAACCTGACTACCCAAAGCATACAAACATCAAAGACTTGGATGCTAAGATAGCAGAGGGGGTGGCTATGGGCTTCAGTCGCATCTTCTGCATCATTGATATGGACACCAAGGATAGAGAACCTGAGTGCTCGCAATACGAGCGACTGAAGAAGAAATATGCCCAACCAATCAACAAACCCAAGAAAGGTTTGTACTGTGAAGTGAAGTTCTTCGAGACTCACCGTTGTACGGAGTTGTTCTTCATGTACTACTTCCGTTACACTTCACGTGCATATACTGACCAGGAGTCATTATTGAAGGACTTGAACCAGAATGTGGAATACCGCAAGACAGCAGAGTTCTTCATCAAATGCAAGGGCTTACACTCATATTTTGAGCGCAATGGTGGATCTTTGTCATCAGCAATAGCTAATGCAAATCATTCCATGGATGAGAAGGAGGCTTTGGGAAGAAATTATACTTACTCGGAGCTTGGAAGGTTGATGGAAGAGTTGAAGGAGTTGGAAGCAATATAGACTATGGCAACAACGAATGAAGAAATAGGATGATACGCACAACGAGTTAATAGCTTATGTTGTGGTGTATCGTCATTTTCCAGACAAGCACAAAGTCGAGCTCCATGATCTTTTTAACTATACAAAACATACTCTAAAGAAAATCAAGGCAGGAACTCTCTCCGAAGTTCAAAGACTACTCTTTGAAGCTTTAGAGGCCAGTCGGTTTTACGAACGTACTGGGGGAAGAAGGAAGAAAATATAGAAGGAACAAATTTTAAAAAGGAT
>JAQXZK010000048.1 GCA_029227175.1 Bacteroidales bacterium
ACAACGGTTACCCGACAGAAAATCCCTGCCACGCAACCCCGACAAAAGTACGGCTTAATGTTCGCACGACCAAGGACTGCCTGATGTTTTTTCCAGACTGCCACCGATTCCCGGCTTCTTCTCACGACAGACCATAAGACAGCAAGGGCAACCCACGCACCATGTGCGGGTTGCCCTTTGTGTCTATGGATAGTTAGAGTCTGTCAGTTTATGAAGGTTCTTTTTCAGTTCCTGTATTGGTCTTTGTAGTCATCCCACTCATTAGGATATATCTTCATCAGCTCGTCTTTGGTAGTTTCCTTGTAGCGGAGTAAGAAATCGCAGGATATCATCCACATATACACTCCGTCTTCTGCCTTTTCCAACCCTATCACATAAGAGGGATTATACCATACTCCATCTTTGCTTTGTGTGCGTAACCCTCCTGTCATAGCGTCATAGGTATATAAACTCTGGTATCTGTATTTAATTCCAAATGCTATATCCGGATAGAATATCGTACATTCACCGATTTTATCAAACGAAATGTCTTCGAATGAGATACCAAGATATTCATTCTCTTCTGTCTTGCCATTTTCACTTATATGCCAAGTGTTACAGCAACCCCACGCACGGTTTGCCACTTCCACGTTGAACTCACCTTCCGAGAGCGGTGTGAACTTCAGCGGGACCCAGTGCCCGGCTTCCAATGTTCTTCTTTGGTATAGGAACGAAATGAACCACAAAACTCTACTTGAGCAGCATCTTTCTTGGTTGCTCCAGTTCGCAATTTATAGATTAAGTTGGCCATAAAATTAGAAGCATAGACTTCCTCCTTTTCATCCCGTAGACAATATGTATTTATCGCATTGGTAATTGCATCGTCATCATACATCCAACCAATGACAATCGAACGCAAAAGGTCATAATCGGCATTAACTTTCGCATTGCCAATACCAAAGTTACACTGATGCATTCTCATGAACTCATCTCGTGAAAAATTTGGGTTTTCTATGAGAGTCTTAGCGGTGAATAGCATCACATCAGAGTACAGAGACCTTTGAGACACATCCGAAAACAGTTGTGGGTAGAATTTGTCATGGTCGTTCATCCATGTCCATGATGCTAAATCACCAATAAATGCTCCAATCATAATTCACCCTTTCTTCTTAATAATACCTCTGCTGTAAATTCCATAAGTGCTGATACTTCATCATATGTAATTATGTCGCTGTTTGGATGGTTGATTCCACATAATATCCATTCGTCAATGCCTTCAGGTACATCCATAAAGTAATCTTGATATTCCTTATATGTAACATTCGGAGGAAGATGCATGTTGAATTGGAGAAAGTCAATATCGATAGTATCTATATCAATATTAAACAACTCTTTCCACAATTTCTTCATTTTGTTATTATCCCTACAAGCCTCACATCTAGTTCTTGTTGCTTTTTCCTCTGCAAGAAACTCCTGTATATCAGCTTCTGTACAATCTTCTTCCTCTTCTGGACCAATCATGAAGTCTATAGGGTATAATTCTCCCTTGAGTATAATATCCCAGGCTTTTGTTACATAATAAAGTGGAACTTCATAGTCTCCACCTTGAACTATGTCCAATAAAGCTTTATCAAACTTATTGTCTGTAACTCTCAGTTTAAAGTCATCAGGAAGAATGTTCATCACACAACGAATACTTTCATAATCCGTTTTACTTTTCCATTCGTGACACTTTTCGTTGAACTCTTTGTGTGATATTATTTTCTCGACTTGATATCGAAATATTTTCTCAGCTTCTTCTATGTCGTCACCTGCAAATCCCCAACCGTCTATTGGTGTAGATGGATTTTCGGGTGTACAAATCTTTCCCCAAAGTCGATTGTCTTTAGGATTTAATGTTAGTAACGCCTTATAGCCCTTATATTTCAGTATTGTTTCTTTATCCATTTCACTAATAGTCGGAAGTGTATTTAAATACTTTTTACATTGGTTCGGGGAGGTGTTTTAAATATCCTGGTTCACTACTGTCCCGTAAAAGTGGATAAATAGTTCTTTGAAATTATTGAATATAAAATCCGACGAATATTCTTCTTCCACAACGGTTACCCGACAGAAAATCCCTGCCACGCAACCCCCGACAAAAGTACGGCTTAATGTTCGCACGACCAAGGACTGCCTGATGTTTTTTCCAGACTGCCACCGATTCCCGGTTTCTTCTCACGACAGACCATAAGACAGCAAGGGCAACCCACGTGCTGTGTGCGGGTTGCCCTTGCTATTACTTATAATCGGGAGCCTGTGTCAGTTTGCACCGCCCGCGTTCTCGTGCCTGTCTTTGAAGTACTCCCAATCATAGGGACATACTTCCATCAGGCTTTCCTTTGTGGTCTCTACGTAACAATCCACACATTGGTTGGATGAGGTCCAAAGATATGTTTCCCCATCCTTCTTTTCCAGTCCAAGCACATAAAAATAGACATACAAATCTCCTCCATTTTCGTTTGTATGACTAAAAGCTCCCGTTGCAGCATCGTATCTATAGAGAGATTGGAATCTGTAGTGAGTTGGATATGCGTCAGACAAAACGTACACTGTACATTCACCGATTTTGTCAAACGAATAGTTCCACGATCCCCCACCAAGCATAATATCTCCAACTTCTAATTCTTCTTTCTCTGTCTTTCCTTTTTCATTAATCATCCATTCATCAATATGAAACCAAGCGCGGTTTGTCACTTCTACGTTGAACTCATCTTCCGAGAGCGGTGTGAACTTCAGCGGGACCCAGTGTCCGGTTTCGTTCTTTACATATTTAGCACCCACTACGTCGCTTCTCTTCAGGTTCGTCACGTCCAGGCCTTCAAAAGAGTCTTCGCCGAAGCAGCCGTACAGAGAAAATATACATACGGATAAGCAGAGCATGGCTGCGAATTTTAATAACTTCTTCATGTCAGTAAGGTTTGAAAGTTATGATGATATTATTTCCATAATGCAATATTATGAAAATAAATAATACGTTGTTTGTGGAAGATGTAAAAAGAGGTAAAATTAGCACAGAACAATGACAAAAAGAACAGAAAGACTGTGTAAATTGTATTGATAAGTCGTTTTCTTTACTCACAAAATGCTATTGCCAGTGATTTTGGCGGAAGAACCGTTGCGCGCGGCTACGAGGTTCGATCGATTGCCGGCTGTGACGTGCTGCGATTCCGCCAAGGACATGCAATCTTGCGGTTTTCGGGACAGCCAAACAATACTCAATGAAAAGGCGGCCTCATTTCCACTGTGCGAAACTGCTCTCTGCCGGGGTTTTGCCTTCTTTCCACCGTGCGAAATCATCATTAGATGTATAATGGGCGATTTTCCACCGTGCGAGGCAGCTCTCCATGAAGGTTCCGCTGATTTTCCGCCATGCGAAATCATCGTCGGGTGGGTAACGGTCGATTTCTCGCCATGCCAAACAGCTCTCTGCCGGGGTCTTGCCTTTTTCCCACCATGCGAAATCATCATCAGATGGATAACGGACGATTTCCCGCTATGCCAAACAGTTCTCTGCCGGGGTTCCGCTGATTTTCCACCGTGCGAAACCTTCGTCGGGTGGGTAATGAAGGAATTTCCTTGTCACAAATTAGTTCGTGACGGTTACGAGGTCCATTGTCTGCCAGCAATTCGACTCAAAACAGTTACGGATGTCTTTTTAGCTGTCGCAATCGGCTTGGAAATGTTTACGGATGAAATTGCGACTTTAACAAAACAATTGGTAAAGTTGACGGAAGAGATTGCGAGTTTGCAAAGTTCTCCGTAAAGATAACAGAAGCTATTGCGATGCTTACAATCCTTTCCGTAAGGATTACAGAGCGTTTTGTAGCTAATCTTTGCTCTCTGAAAAGTTGACGGAAGAAATTGCGAGTTTGATACGCCTTTCCGGAAGAGTTACCGGAGAATTTTTCTTTTAGCAAGACCGGGAAAGGGCATTTTCCAATGAATTTGCGCCGGGGAGAAGGATTTACGTGCCGAAGTTTCGTCTGTTTGCCGGGAAATGATTATGTTTGCACTTGGGAGATGACCCATGTAACGTAAGTAATTAAGTAGATTATGAGACAGACGAAGTATCCGCAGATTCCGACATTCAACGTGGCGCGCCTCACGAACAGTGCGCACAAGTTGTTTCACGAAGAAATCATAGAAAAATTGCAGCAGCAGGGAGTGCCAAACCCTCAGTTGGCCGAACTCGTGCATCGCTACCGGGAGGCATTTGCCCGCGAGAACAGCCTGCGCAAGATAGCCCGGAAGAGTTTCTATACAGAGCAGAAGGACCATGCGAACATGGTCTGCGGACAGACAGTCGGCATGATACGCGCCACGGTGTCCTACGTGATGAAGACCACGGACAACGAAGAGGAGCGCGAGGCAGGCCGGATGGTGAGCCATTATATCCGTCAACTGGGTCTGAGCTACGAGCGCAAGTACATACACCGTCTCTCGCTCTACCACACCCTGGTGAGCGTCCTCTGCAGGACTTACGGTCGGGAGATGGAACTCCTGGGCATCAGTGGGCTGGTGGACCGTTTGGAGCGTGAGGCGACCGCCATGCAGGCGGCCATCGCCCTGAGGCAGCAGGAGACGATGTCCATTCCCCGACAGGCCCTTCGACAGGCTCGTCGCGAGGTGGACGAATGTTATACGGCAGTGGTTTGTGCGCTCAACTTCCTGTCGATGTTCGAGACGGAGACCGCGGCCCGCGAGATGGCCACGTTCTGCACCGCACAGATACGCCGTTACCGCACGACCCTGTCAGGAAGGAGGGCCGCCGAGAAGCCGCAGGAGCAACCTGCCGAGGCGGAATCCGTGCCGACGGCAACGACCGCTGCCGACAACGAACTGATTGCCGACAACCCAGACGACAAGGACACCGCAAATAATATAGACAACAGAGCAAACATAAACCAACCTCTGTCTACATTCCGATTAAGTTCCGATGATAAAATAAATCCCGACAACAAAGAAAAGTTATCCCCCGCTGTTTCCGTTGTCTGAAATAATGATTACTTTTGGAGGTTCAACACCTATCATTGCAGCAAACCTCGCCCCATGAGAAAATACTACTATTCGCTCGGCTATATCATTGTGTTCCTCCTCTCGCAGGCATTATGCAGCATCCCTCTTATCCTGCACAAGGAGCAATCCGCCTTGGGAGAGAAAGATATGGAAACCACCTTGTTGGCTGCTGCACTCATCGGCTCGTCCATCCTCACCATCCTCCTGCTCGCCGCTCTGCGCGCTTACCACCTTGGCGAGGCGTTCAATCCCCGCGCGACAAACTGGAGAATGGCTCCGATGTGCGTCATCGCCGCCCTATTAGGACTTGCCGCCACAACCATTGCCAATGACTTCCTGCAACTGCCCGACAATCTCGAAGACCAGTTCCTGGCACTCAGCCAGAGTAGCATCGGAGTCGTTGCTATCGGGTTCTTCGGTCCGCTCGTCGAGGAACTGCTGTTCCGCGAAGGCATCACCGGGCGACTCATCCGACAAGGAAGCAACACATGGATTGCCATACTCTACTCCTCCCTGCTCTTCGGCATCGTGCACGGCAATCCGGCACAAGTTCCCTTCGCCATCATCGGTGGTATCATCCTCGGCACCATCTACGTGCTGACAGGCAGTGTCCTGCTGACGGCCGGCATACATATACTCAACAACCTGATTTCGGTAGGATTCTACATGGCCTTCGGAAGTAGGGTGAACGAGGTCAGCCTCATCGACATTGTGGGCGGCCGGACAAACGCCCTTGTCTGTATCCTGCTCTTCGGAACGGCCTGCTTCCTGATTCTCCGACGACTATACAAGGAGAACCATCTCCCGCCGTCGCTGCACCACAGACCAATCACTCAATAATCACCATAAAAAAACAAAATCATGGAAAAAGAATTTAAAGGACTTTGCTTGAACGGCTTTCTCATGCTATTCGTTTGTTTGCTTACCCTTGCTGTCGACATAGCCTGCCTTGTCGGTGCCATCTCCTGGTCCGATCAGGACGTCACGCTCTCTGCCATGGCCGGCATACTCTCCGGAGTGTTGTTCATCGGGTGGCTCATCATGCTGTTCGGATTTGTCAAACTCGAACCGAACGAGGCTTTGGTGACCCTCTTCTTCGGTAAGTACCAGGGTACCCTGCGCAAGACCGGCTTCTTCTACTTGAACCCGTTCATGAGTTGCAAATACGTCTCTCTGCGTGCGCGAAATCTTGACGCAACCCCTATCAAGGTCAACGACAAGACCGGGAACCCTATCATGATAGGACAAGTCATCGTCTGGAGACTGAAAGACAGCTACAAGGCACTGTTTGACATCGACGCAGAGACAATGGCAGCCAACGCCACAGCCAGCGGAGTCACTGCCGTAAACCGTCGCATGAAAGCCTTCGAGAACTTCGTGAAGGTGCAGAGCGATGCCGCACTCAGACAGATTGCCGGCCTCTACGCCTATGACGAGACCGATACACATACCGAAGGGGCCACCCTCCGATCCGGCACAGACGAAATCAACGAGATCTTAGAGCAAAAACTCAACGAACGCCTGGCCATGGCCGGTATAGAGGTTGTGGAAGCACGTATCAACTACTTGGCCTACGCACCGGAAATTGCAGCCGTGATGCTGCGCCGCCAGCAGGCTTCAGCCATTATCTCCGCCCGTGAGAAGATTGTGGAAGGAGCTGTCTCTATGGTGAAAATGGCCCTCGAGAAACTCGACGAGGAAAAAGTAGTCACTCTCAGCGAGGAGAAAAAAGCAGCAATGGTGAGCAACCTACTCGTCGTGCTTTGCGCCGACGAACCGGCACAGCCCATCGTCAACTCAGGCAGCGAAAACTAAACGACAAGGGACAGAATAAAAAAAGCAGGGACAACAGGAACGACTCTTCCTTGTTGTCCCTGTTGTCCCCATTGCCTGATAAAAATGTCCTGTTGTCTGACTAAATTATCGCTATGTCTGAAATCTCTACAGTCAGATTTTGTCAAGTGCCTGACTCAAATCATCAATAATGTCATCGATATGCTCCACGCCGATAGAAAGTCTAACGGTAGATGGAGTGATGTGTTGTGCCGCCAATTCAGCCGGAGACATCTGTGAATGTGTTGTCGTATAGGGATGAATCACCAAAGACTTCACGTCGGCCACGTTAGCCAATAGGGAGAATATCTGCAAGGAGTCTATGAACTTCCACGCATCCTCCTGGGTTCCGTTAATCTCGAAGGTGAAGATGCTGCCCGCTCCCTTCGGGAAATACTTCTCGTACAACGCATGGTCGGGATGAGAGGGCAAGGCCGGGTGGCTCACGCTCTTCACCTTCGGATGCTTACTCAAGAAGTCGACCACCTTCAATGCGTTCTCCACATGTCGCTCGATGCGCAACGGCAACGACTCAACGCCCTGAAGCAGAATCCACGCATTGAACGGTGAAATCGTAGCTCCTGTGTCGCGCAGGATGACGGCACGGATGCGGGTAACGAAGGCTGCAGCTCCGGCCACATCGGCAAACACCGCACCATGGTAAGAGGGATCAGGCTTGGCCAGCGTCGGGAACTTATCGGGATGCAACTTAAAGTCGAACTTACCGGCATCGACAATGACACCACCCAATGAAGATCCATGACCGCCAATGAACTTCGTTGCAGAATGAACCACCACATCAGCACCATGCTCAATCGGGCGTATCAAGAAAGGCGTGCCAAAGGTATTGTCCACGATGAAGAGCGCATTATGACGATGAGCGACCTCGGCGACAGCATCCAGATTGGTGACATCAGAATTGGGATTGCCAAAAGTTTCGGCATAGATAACCTTTGTATTGGGGCGGATAGCTGCTTCCAACGCTTCGAGGTCGTTGACATTGACAATGGTATAGCTCACACCCTGCGTGGTAAGCGTATGGGTTATCAGGTTAAACGAACCGCCATAAAGATTATCGGCGGCCACGATATGGTCACCCGCCTGACAGACATTCTGCAGCGCGTAGGTCACGGCAGCTGCACCACTGGCAACAGCCAAGCCTGCTACACCGCCTTCCAAAGCTGCGATACGATCTTCGAACACGCCCTGGGTTGAATTGGTGAGTCGACCATAGATATTACCCGCATCGCGAAGGCCGAAACGGTCGGCTGCGTGCTGAGAGTTATGGAACACATAGGAAGTAGTCTGGTAAATAGGCACGGCACGTGAATCGGTTGTCGGGTCAGCCTGTTCCTGACCTACGTGTAGTGCGAGAGTCTCGAGATGAAGGTTCTTTTTCTGTGACATAATGGTATGTTTTTTTATGATTTCATTATCTGGTTTAAAACTGTAGCCCTCCCTTGCCATGCTCCGAAGAGCACGGCCACGGTCTGATACATTATGTTGGGGAGGGAGGGAAAAGAGAAACTTAGGTCAAGGAACTAACGGTGTGGAGAGGTAACGCTCACCGGTATCGGGAAGCAAAACGATTATGCGCTTGCCCCGGTTTTCCTCTCGCTGGGCCAACTGAGTTGCAGCATACAGGGCAGCACCAGAGGAAATTCCCACGAAGATACCTTCTTCACGAGCCACCTCACGAGAGGTCTGAAAAGCCTCATCATTGCCCACTGGGATAATCTCGTCGACCAACTCGGCCCGGAAATTACGCGGGACGAATCCGGCACCGATGCCCTGAATCTTGTGCGGGCCACTCGGATTGCCCGATAGCACAGCACTGGAAGCCGGCTCTACGGCCACAACACGCACCTGGGGATTGTACCTCTTCAGCGTCTTTGCGACTCCACTTACCGTACCACCAGTACCCACACCGGCCACGAAGATGTCAACATGACCATCCGTATCGCACCATATCTCTTCACCGGTAGTCAACTCGTGAGCCAAAGGGTTAGACTGATTTTCGAACTGCTGCAGGATGACCGATCCCGGAATCTGCTCGCGCAACTCCTCGGCCTTGCGGATTGCTCCCTTCATGCCTTCGGAACCAGGCGTTAGGACAATCTCCGTGCCATAGGCCGCAGCCAATTTGCGTCGCTCGATACTCATGGTCTCGGGCATCGTCAATATCACTTTATAGCCCCTCACAGCGCCAACCCAGCTGAGTCCGACACCCGTATTACCACTGGTCGGCTCAATGATGGTTCCGCCAGTCTTCAGAATCCCGCTATCCTCGGCATCCAGAATCATGCGCAATGCTATACGGTCTTTCACGCTACCACCCGGATTGAAAAACTCGACCTTTGCCACTACCTCGGCCAGAAGATTTCTGTTCCGGCCATACTTGCCTAACGAAACTAAAGGGGTATTACCCACCAACTGAAGAATACTGTCGTAAATCATAATATCCTGTTTTTTGTTCTATTGTCTGGCGCAAAATTACGGCGCAACCTTTTTTAAGCAATAGACAAGCTAAAAAAAAGGAAATATCACTATATTTGCACGGACAAACAGAATATTCATCTACGAATAAGTCTTTATGGCAGCAGAAACAGAATCATATCGTCTAGACGAGAAAGATACAGAGATATTACGCGCCCTGCAAAAAAACTCACGGTTGACTAATAAAGAACTGGCAGCCAAAGTACACTTGTCAACCACTCCGACCTATGAACGGGTCAAACGCTTAGAGCGACTGGGCATCATCCGCCAGTATGCCACCATCCTCGATGCCGACAGACTCAACAAAGGGTTTGCCGTATTCTGTAGTATCAAACTACGCCGCATGAATACCGAATGTGCTAACGAGTTCACCGACATGATTAAACACATCACTGAGGTGACAGAATGTTACAACATATCGGGCAGTTTCGACTATCTGCTGCGCATCCAGGCACCCGACATGAAGTACTACCAACAGTTCCTGCTCAACGTTATCGGCCGACATGAGAACATCGCCAGCATCGAGAGTATCTTCGTCATGGAGGAAGTCAAACACGAATACAGCGTCAGTGTCTGAGTTGACCGTTCCATATCATATATAAGAAAGACTTCACCGATCATTACTGAAATTGAACACAGACAGAGCAGTGGAGGACCCCTTTCTCATATCTTTGCACCAATTTACTTCGGATTCGGACATAAGGAGGTGAAGGAGGAAGTAGAAGAGACCATACAGCAAATCGAAGACCTGATTGCCCGAAACCAATAAACCAGACATTCCACATGAAACTATACTATCCACACGAATACAAAGCACTCATCAAACTCGGAATACCCATCACCATCGGACAAATAGGGCTCACTATGCAGAATCTGGCCGACAACATCATGGTTGGGAGACACTCGACCGAAGAACTTGCCGCAGCCGGCTTCATCAACAACATCTTCATCCTGGCGCTACTCCTCACCGTGGGCTTCTCCATCGGTGCCGTTTCACAAATCGGAGCAAACTATGCCCGAGACAACAAACCACGCATTGTCACCATTCTCAAGAATAGCCTTTTCACGAATACTCTTCAAGCACTGCTCATCATCATTGCACTCGTCCTACTCTACTTCATCCTTCCCCACATCGGACAGCCGGATGAACTAATTCCATTGATGCGCCCCTACCTCGTCATCCAGATTGCCTCCCTGCCGTTCATGATTCTGTCTGGTACATTCAGACAGTTTACTGATAGCATCAACGACACTCACATAGCTATGGGCATCATGCTGACAGGAAATATCTGGAACATCGTTTTCAACTGGCTACTCATCTTCGGGCACTGCGGATTCCCTGAAATGGGCATTATCGGAGCTGCATGGGCCACCTTCTCTTCACGCGTGCTGATTCTGTTGCTTACTATCGCAGTCTTCCTGCTGCGCCCGCAATATAAAACCTACGTAAGTCTGTGGCACAATGTCCGCATAAACCTTCAGGACATGCGTCTGCTCAACCGATTGGGATGGCCCATCGCCATACAGATGGGGCTGGAAGTTGCTTCCTTCTCACTGGTAACCATCCCTATGGGATGGCTTGGCACTCATGCCCTAGCCTCCCATCAAGTGATGCTTAGCGTGGCAAACCTCATTTTCATGTTCTTCCTCGGAATTGCTTCTGCCGTAGCCATACGCGTCAGCAACCATAACGGACAGGACAATCAAAGAGGAGTGAGACAAGCCGCCTTTGCCGGATGGGAAATCATTCTGGCACTCTGCTTCATCATGAGCGTCATCATCGTCATCCAGAGACATCATATCTCATCCCTCTTTACCGACAGTCAGGAAGTGGCAGCCATCGTGGGGACCATGATTCTGCCTCTCATTCTCTATCAGTTCGGAGACTGCACACAGACCGTCTTTTCGAACGCCTTGCGCGGACTGGGAGACGTCCAGAAACTCATGAAATACGCATTCCTTGCCTACATCGTTGTGTCGATTCCCATCAGTTACTTCTTAGGCATTACACTGGGATGGGGAGCCTTCGGCATCTGGATGGGATTCCCATTCGGACTCTCCACCGCAGCTGTGCTTTACGCCAGACGTTTTCTCTATGTCACACACGATGAACACCTGAAACATCACTAAACTTCCTGCCAAAAGCCAAACAGGAACAGCCGCCACGACCCAGCAGTCCCGTTGCAAGCAGTCAAGGATATCTTTTGAAGAAAATAACTCAAAACATAATGGAAACAGAATTTATACACTCACTCATTGCCCTCGTCGAGGAAATGGCCCCCTACCTATTGTTGGGCTTCCTCATCGCAGGCATCATGCACGCCTTTGTTCCGACAACCGTCTACCGGAACTACCTCGGAAAAGGCAATACACGCTCTGTCGTGAATGCCCTGCTCTTTGGTATTCCCCTCCCGCTTTGTTCGTGCGGAGTCATACCGACAGCTATCGGAATGCACAGAGATGGGGCATCTAAAGGTGCCACCACAGCATTCCTCATCGGCACTCCGCAAACAGGAATTGACTCTATCCTGGCAACCTACTCCGTACTGGGGTTACCCTTCGCCCTTGTGCGACCGTTAGCAGCCCTGCTTACCGGAATGCTCGGAGGTATCTGCTGCAATCTCTTCGACAAGGACAAGGTCTCGGCAAGCACTCCCGACACACGCCATATCGATCAGCCGGTACGCTCGTTCGGACAGAAGTGTGTGCAAGCTCTTGACTATGCCTTTACCGACATGCTGGTAGACATAGGCCGCTGGCTGGTGTTCGGCCTCCTGCTGGCCGGACTCATCACCATCTTCGTGCCCGACAACTTCTTCGTTTCCTATCGAGACAACCACCTGCTCAATATGTTACTGGTGCTGCTCATCGCAAGCCCCATGTATGTCTGTGCGACCGGTTCCATTCCGATTGCAGCCGCTCTCATGCTTAAAGGACTCTCACCCGGAGCCGCATTGGTGTTCCTCATGGCCGGACCAGCCACCAATATGGCGTCAATATTGGTACTTGACAAGACTCTCGGTCGGCGTACACTCGTCATCTACCTGCTCTCCATACTTGTGGGATCGGTAGCCACCGGCTACTTGATTGACACCGTACTGCCGACAGCCTGGTTCTCTACCATCACAGATGGATGTCTCCACGACATCTGCTGCCACAGTACATCGGAAGCAACCCCATGGTGGAAAACTCTCAGCGCGATTATCTTCGGATTGCTACTCATACGGTCACTCGTCCTGCGCTATACATCACACAAGGATGGTTGCGAATGCGGATGCAACCACAATGATGAAGGTTGCAATGGGTGTTGCAGCGAGAATAGCAACGATGTCACCCATACACAACGCACGTTCCGGATAGAGGGCATGATGTGCAACCACTGCCGACTTCACGTGCAACAGGCCATTGAGAACGTTGAGGACGTTGAGAGCGTAACGGTTGACCTCCCTTCCGGAACAGCTATTGTCAGAGGCTCGGCTTCCGACGAGGACATCATACAAGCGGTGACGCAACGGGGCTATTCGTGCAAAGTGACAAAATAAGAGAAATATAGAACAGACAAAAGCCCAGTCACAGCCATTTTTCCACCTACAGCGGTCTTTATATTACGCGGAATGACTAACTTTGTAGGCATGTAATCATATCTAGGAAACCGGAAAGACAAAAAGAAGCAAGATGTTCCTACTGAAATATATTAGTACCTTCGGCCGCTATCTGATGCTGATGGGTCGTGTTTTCTCACGACCAGAACGCATGAAGATGTTCATGCGATCCTATTGGACAGAGTTCGAACAGTTAGGCGTAAACTCCATCGGTATCGTCCTACTCATCTCGTTCTTCATCGGGGCCGTTATCACGGTTCAAATCAAGCTGAACATTGATAGCCCTTGGATGCCGAGGTGGACTGTAGGTTACGTGACACGTGAAATCATGTTGTTGGAATTCTCATCATCAATCATGTGTCTCATTTTGGCCGGCAAGGTCGGGTCGAACATCGCATCCGAACTGGGTACGATGCGCGTAACCCAGCAGATTGACGCTTTGGAGATTATGGGTGTGAACTCTGCCTCCTACCTCATCCTTCCCAAGATTGCAGCCATGATTTCAGCCATTCCCATCATGGTCTCATTTAGCATCGGTGCCGGCATCATCGGCGCCTTCTGCACATGTTGGTTGGGCGGTATCATGTCGGCCGTCGACTTGGAAGAAGGCCTGCGACACGAATTTGTAGAGTGGTACGTCTGGATGAGTTTCGTGAAATCGCTTTTCTTCGCCTATATCATCTCCAGTGTTTCGGCGTTCTTCGGATACACCGTAGAAGGTGGCTCTATCGAAGTGGGCAAGGCATCGACCAACAGCGTAGTATGCAGCTCAGCACTGATTCTCTTTGCCGACCTGATTCTGACCAAACTTCTGAGTTAACCCTAAAACATGAGAAAGAGACATGATTGAATTGAAGAACATCTGCAAAGAGTTTGAAGGACGCACCGTCATTGACAACATCAGTACCACTTTCGAACAGGGGAAGACCAACCTTATCATCGGACAGAGTGGTTCGGGCAAGACGGTATTGATGAAGTGCATTGTAGGGTTGCTGACGCCTGAACGAGGTAGCCTTCTATACGACAACCGAGACTTCCTGCGCATGAGTAAGAAAGAACGCAAGGACCTGCGGCGAGAGATGGGCATGATTTTTCAAAGCGCGGCATTATTTGACTCCATGACAGTGTTGGAGAACGTCATGTTCCCCCTGAATATGTTCTCTAACAGCATTCAGATAGAACGCGAACGCAGGGCTATGTTCTGCTTGAGCAGGGTGAACTTAAGCGAAGCCAAAGACAAGTATCCGGGAGAGATAAGCGGGGGCATGCAAAAACGAGTTGCCATAGCCAGAGCCATTGCCTTAAATCCGCAATATCTGTTCTGTGACGAGCCAAACTCAGGCCTTGACACAAAGACATCGCTCGTCATCGACGAACTTATACATGACATCACCCACGAATATAGCATTACAACACTCGTCAACACCCACGACATGAACTCGGTGATGGGTATCGGCGAGAAAATCGTTTTCATCAGCGAAGGACGCAATGAATGGGAAGGCACGAAAGACGAAATCTTCTCTGTCGAGAACAAACGTCTGAATGATTTCATCTTTGCCTCAGACCTCTTCAAGAAAGTGAAGGCTGCCAACCAAAAATAAGGCGAAATAGCGAATAAGACAATCTCCCCCGGAATCGCTCCATATCATGAACGTTTCCGAGGGAGATACTTGTTAATAAGCGACACCCGTTACCTCAGATCATACAGATTTCAATCCTGTGGTTAGAGAAGTTATCTGCAGTTTATTGACCAATTTTGAGTTACTGCTGAGGGATTAGGTTTACCTCGAAGACAAGTTGTCCACCAGAGGCTATCGTAGTTTCGAATGTCAGGACAGACACACCATCGTTCTGTGCATCATAATCGTGAGTGGGGATAGCATCCCGGGCTATGGCTGTCGTTGCCACATCTGAAACGACCTTAACAAGAAGTTTCTTTGAATCCTGCATAAGCATAATTGACTTGCTGTCGATTACTATGGGAGTGGCCTTGGTCATCATGGTCCATCGTACCACAGCCTGCTTGTCAGTCGCCTTAATTTCGTCCTTGACCACACCATACTTGCCATCCTTGATGCCCACGGTACGGACAACGGCAGAAACCTGATCGGCATAGATTGACGACAGATCTGTCTTGACATACATCCAAGCAGCATCATCAGCCGTCTCACTGAAAGTCGTCTTGCCCGATACCTGCTGGAGTGCATCGTTGAAGGTCAATGTGTTATGTGCATAGTTGTTATAGCGATAGACCTGCCAGCGTTGCGATGTCTGCTTCATATTCCAGAGATCAACACCTTTTGACTCCAAGGAGCTATAGTCCTGAGAGCCCAAATCTATTGCCCAACGGGTTGAACCCTCAGCAAAGACAAAGGAACCGATGTCCATATGGCCATGATTGACGTTGACTGAGCCTGATTTAACTGCCATGGAAAGTCCTGAATTGTAATCCCAGCCCGTGCGCATGACGGCTATCGGATTGGTTGCCTCCCGCGTTACAAAGAAGTTAGAGGAAGGCTTGGAGACATTGTCAAACCCGAGCGAAGCACCCCAAAGGATACCAAACACGCCCCAAGTGCCTAATGAAGGTTTAGAACTTTTGGACAAGATATTGCCCATGAGCCACATGGGTGAATTGTCACCACTGTTAGCCGCCATCCAGAACATGCAGGGGTCCAGACTGGCACGGCTGCTGCCACAATCGCTGTAATTGAAGGGAGCCAGGTCGTTTAAGACCATACACATAGTGGCGTATCCGCTCTGGAGGAATCCCGGCATGGCTGACAGTCCGTAATCTGTGCCTTTCAGGTCTTTCAGGGCCTGGATGAGCAGCAGGTTATAGAAGGTTCCGTACTGATAATAGGAATATCCCTCCGGATAGGCTCCGTCGGGTTTATACTCGTTCATCGCCAACTTGATTGACTCGACTGCCCGATTCACATACTTCATGGTGGTGGCAGACGAAGCGGTCTCGTCAATGGCCAAAGCACCCAACGTAACACCTCCGTTGCACACTTGATTCCAGTTGTTGACCTTCGCCAAGAAACTCTTATTATAAGAATTGAGGTCGGACGGCTCAAGGGCGAACTTCCGGATAGCGGTTGAGAAAGTAGTCCGGTCTTTATCGTTCATATCCTTGTACAACCAGTTATAGGCAATGGCCATACCCGCAGACATCTCTGCAACATCGAGGAAGTGGCTGGGATGCCAATCCTGAAAGCCTGAAATCACCCGCATTTCACTCAAAGCGCGACTGAGATAAGTCGAATATCCCGTCATGCGGTAAGCATAAGCCAGCGACGTGACACGCTTGAAGAACTCGCGCGACACGGACAACAACCGCTTTCCGGCGGCATCAAGCTTATAGGTGAGGTAGTCCTTAGTCATCAAACCGTCCGCATAAGACATGATTGCACCATGATAACTCGCCCACAAGTGGTCCTTCGGGACGACCTGCTTTATTAAAGCTACCTGCTCATCTGTCAGAAACATATACTTATGTTCAACCTGAGGCGTAGGTTGCTGCGGCTCCACAGGAGTAGGTGGTGGAGTCGGATCACGAGGTTCTTCGGATTTTGAACAACCTACCAAACACATTAAAAGAAGTACGAAAGGAAAAAAATGTTTATACATACTGGAAATCAGAATTAGGTTTTTCTGCTGACAAATATAGGCATTTCTCAAAACAAGAAAGTAAAGGAACCCAAAAATCAACCGGACTTGAGGAATAATGTCTCTCCGGACTCGGCATAAAACAAGCCGTGTCCCGGATGTACGCTGTACACGGAGACACGGCTATAGTTGTCTTGAACTTCTTACTGCCTACTTTTTACCCTTCAAAATAGAACCGAACTTGGTCTTGGGGTACCTTGGCCTGTCCTTTTACTTCTGCCGAATATAAATGTTGATTGGGGTTCCCGTGAAATTCCACTTCTCACGCATCTTGTTCTCAAGGAAACGTCGATAAGGTTCCTTGACATACTGTGGCAGGTTAGCAAAATAAACGAAACTCGGAATCTGAGTATTGGGTAACTGGGTAATATACTTAATTTTAATATATTTGCCTTTGATTGATGGAGGCGGATAAGCCTCAATCAAAGGAAGCATCTCTTCATTGAGACGAGCAGTGGCAATACGAGCCTTACGATTCTTATAAACCTCCATAGCCAAATCGAGCACCTTCAAAATTCGCTGCTTCGTCAAGGCAGATGCAAAAATGATCGGGAAATCCGTAAACGGAGCCAGACGGGAACGGATAGCATCCTCATAGGTCTTCATAACCTTTGTGCTCTTATCTTCAATCAAGTCCCACTTGTTCACAACGACAACCAATCCCTTGGAGTTCTTCTGAATCAGCGTCACAATATTCAAGTCCTGACTCTCGATGCCACGGGTAGCATCAAGCATCAACACACAGACATCAGAACCTTCAATAGAACGAATAGAGCGGATAACAGAATAATACTCCAAGTCCTCAACCACCTTGTTCTTCTTGCGAATACCGGCCGTATCAACCAAATAGAAATCAAAACCGAACTTATTGAAACGGGTATAGATTGAATCACGCGTTGTTCCGGCAATATCCGTCACGATGTTGCGCTCCTCACCAATAAAAGCATTCACAAGAGACGATTTGCCTGCATTCGGACGGCCAACCACTGCAATACGCGGAATGTCTATCTCCGTCTCCTCCTCCGTGTTCTTGGAAAAGCTCTCCAGGATGAGGTCAAGCATGTCACCTGTCCCACTACCCGTAGCGGCAGAAACACAATAGGGCTCACCCAATCCCAAAGAATAGAACTCGGCAGAGCCATAACGAAGCTCGTTTGAATCGACTTTATTGGCTATAAGCAATACTTTCTTCTTGGAGCGGCGCAAGATGTCTGCCACATCCATATCCAAGTCGGTAACACCATTCATTACGTCCACTACAAACAGTATGACATCAGCCTCTTCGACAGCGATGAGCACCTGCTTACGGATTTCTCCTTCAAAGATATCGTCTGAATTGACAACCCAACCGCCGGTATCGACAACGGAGAACTCCTTACCACACCACTCGCACTTGCCATACTGGCGGTCACGTGTAGTGCCGGCTGCTTCGTTCACAATTGCCTGACGAGTCTTGGTCAGTCGATTGAATAACGTAGACTTGCCCACATTCGGACGACCTACTATTGCCACTAAATTTGCCATAATCTCTATATTATTCTAATTGATAGCCAAAATTACGAAGTTCTTTATTAGAGTTCCTCCAGTCCTTATCTACCTTCACAAACGTCTCCAGATAGATACTCTTTCCAAAGAAACGCTCCAAGTCGCGACGAGCCTCTGTCGAAACTTTCTTCAAGGCCTTGCCCTGCTTACCTATGATAATACCCTTCTGAGACTCCCGCTCCACATAAATGACAGCATGGATGTGAATCATTTTCTCTGACTCCTTAAATTGTTCGACAGAAACCTCAACCGAATAGGGAATCTCCTTGTCATAATAAAGTAGAATCTTCTCGCGAATGATTTCATTCACAAAGAAACGGGCGGGCTTGTCTGTCCATTGGTCCTTGTCAAAATAAGGAGGACACTCCGGAAGCAACTCCTGCACACGCTTCATGATATAATCGACATTAAACTTGTTGGACGCAGAAATAGGGATAATCTCTGCCTGAGGAAGAATCAGCTTCCACTTCTCCACCAGTTCAATCAACTTATCCTGCGTTGTCAGGTCAATCTTATTGATAAGAAGCATAACCGGAACCGTCATCCGGGCAACCTTCTCAATAAAATCATTGTTCTTTTCAGGTGATTCAACAACATCTGTAACATATAATAGAACATCTGCATCAGTCAGGGCCGATGTAGAAAACTGTAACATCGACTCCTGAAGCTTATAATTGGGTTTCAACACGCCCGGAGTATCCGAAAACACAATCTGAACGTCCGGCGTATTATAAATGCCCATTATACGGTGACGGGTTGTCTGCGCCTTAAACGTCGCAATGGATATGCGCTCTCCGACCAAGGCATTCATCAAGGTGGACTTGCCCACATTTGGATTGCCGACGATATTTACAAAACCTGATTTATGCATATGTCTACGTACAACTAAAAAAACGCATCGTTGTGATGAGCGATGCGCTTTTTTCAAGATTTGTTATTTCTTATTTATTTTGCCACTTTCCATTTGCATAGAACACCGCCGGATTGTCTTTGAACTGGTCTCCATCGTAGCCCCAAATCATGTATGAAGCTCCCCATGTATAACCAGCTCCGAACGCTGTAAAAATTATCTTATCACCCTTCTTCAACTTGGGCTCATATTCCCAAAGACACAAAGGTAACGTTCCACCGGAAGTATTTGCCATGTGGTCAATATTTATCATTACGTGTTCCTCATCTACACCAATGCGACGTGCTACGGCAGACTCAATACGTACATTTGCCTGATGAGGCACAATCCAAGCAACATCCTCCTTCGTCAGATTATTGCGCTTGGCTATTGTTTCCACTGCATCAGACATTCTGGTAACAGCATGCTTGAACACATGCTTGCCTTCCTGATATACATAATGCATCTTCTTGTCTACAGTCTCGTGAGAAGGCATACAAGCAGAACCACCGGCAGCCATGTGCAGATGCTCAAAGCCTTGACCATCTACCCGCAAATAACTATCCATTAAGCCGACTTCTTCCTCTGTTGCTTCCATCATTACACAAGCTGCGCCATCACCAAAAATCGGACATGTGGTTCTGTCTTCATAGTTTGTCATTGAAGACATATGGTCACCGCCACATACAATGATTCTTTTGTAACGGCCTGAAGTTATCAAACCTGCTCCAAGTTCCATTGCATAGAGGAAACCGGCACAAGCCGCCTCCATGTCAAAACCAAAACAATTCTTCAAGCCGAGATTGCCAATAACCAATGAAGCCGTAGATGGGAAATGATAGTCAGGTGTAGTTGTCGCACAATATAAAGCATCAATGGAATCAGGATCTACCTTTGTCTTTTTGAGCAACTGCTCAACAGCCTTTGTCATCAAATAAGATGTTCCGGCACCCTCCTCCGGCTTTAAGATATGACGTGTCTTCACGCCAATACGCTCCATAATCCATTCATCTGTCGTGTCTACAATACGAGACATCTCCTCGTTATCCAAAATGTATTTGGGAACGTATCCGCCTACACCTGTAATTACAGCATTTATCTTTCTCATACAATTCTTGTCAAATAAGAAAACTAATCCTTCTGTCAATTATAGAACAGAAGGATTATGATTCTTTGTAAGAAATAAGCAGGTTATACTGCAGCTTCTTTTTCTATAGCTAATTTACCTCTGTAGTAGCCACAAGCAGGACATACAGTATGATAAATATGCCACTCTCCACAGTTTGGACAAATTGCCAGTGTTGGAGCTACTGCCTTATCATGAGTTCTTCTCTTAGCAGTTCTAGTGTTTGACTGTCTTCTTTTAGGATGTGCCATTTCTTTATGTATTAATTAATTATTATATAGTTTCTTTAATTCATTCCAACGTGGGTCTATGGATTCCTTGCATGATTCCTTCTCTACTTCCTCAACATCACTACCTTCCGAGCACAAATGCTGACGAAGAATCTCGGCCATGCTCTCATCACATAACCCCTCCTCATGAACATGCTGAATAGGAATGTCCAAAGCTATCATTTCATAAAGATTCCATGCTATATTTACTGCACTCTCTGATTCAGGAATTACAATTACTCCTTCTCCTTCCTCAAAAGCCTCGCCATACTTTACTACCAACTCATCAGATGCTGAAATAGGTAGTTTCATCTCGGCTAAACATCTGTCGCAAGGAACAAGGACAGAACCCTCAACCTGCAAATCTATCTTATACGACAAAGCATGCTTGCTTACAACAGCCTTAGCATGTAATTTACCTTTATGAACCTCGGTTGCTTCAACAAGCTCAAAAAATGTGTCATCGAGTTCAAAGTCCAACTCACAAACGTCAGACTTCATATTTCTCAACTCAACATCATATTTTTCAAGCAGTCCCATTTACGCACATTTTCAATTCGAAGTGCAAAGATAGGAATAATTCTCTGTACAAGTATATCAATTAGCAAAAATATTTGCAATTTTCAACTCTATTTGAAATACGGTTCCTTCACTAGGTGCAGAATGAAGCACATATATTCTTCCACCATGATATTTCTCAACTATCCTTTTTGATAAAGAAAGACCAAGCCCCCAACCACGTTTCTTGGTCGTATAACCTGGCTTGAATACAGATTTGACATCCTGCTTTTCTATGCCACAACCCGTATCTGATAGTTGAACAAGAAATTTCTCTCTCTCAATCAAAGTCTTAATCACAATCCTTCCCTTACATTTCATTGCATCAACCGAGTTTTTTACCAGGTTTTCCAAAACCCAACTAAAAAGTAATGGGTTAAGAAGCAAAAAGACACATCTGTCTACCGATACGTAGGAAAGACTAACTGTGGGAGGGATTCTCTTACCTAAATAATGAATAGTCTCTTCAAAATAGGCATTCGCCTCAATCCGAACAAGTTCGACATCAGAACCAATTTTTGAGAAACGCCCTGCAACTGCTTCTAAGTACATCACGTCATCGCTTAACTCCCCAAGCAATTCCTCCTGTGGGTACTTGTTTCTCAAAAGTTCAATCCAAGCGCTTAAAGATGATATTGGTGTTCCTAACTGATGAGCCGCTTCCTTCGAAAGACCTACCCAGATCTTCTCCTTTTCCAAAGAATGAATTCTGACAAGTGAAAAAGTCAATGCCAAAAAGATTGAAAAACTCAGAAGCCAAATAATATATGGTATATAAGAAATATAAGTGAGCAACCTGGAATCCGAGAAACAAACGTAATATTCTCCCTCTGAATCAGGCAAGGTGAATGATTTGTACATTCCATGCGAAATGGCATCATGAGAGAAATCAAGATATTGCGACACACTATCCTGAGTCCTAAATAACATGTTATGATGCATAACAACCTCATCATTAGAATTTATTACAACAAGAGGTATCGTCGTGTTTTCATTTATTATTTGCAATTCTAAAGATAAATCGTCCTCTTCCGAAGAGTCCAGAATTTTCTTTAAAGAAGCGGAAATCAATGATACCTTTCGTTCCTCTGACTCCTTCAGGTCACAAACAAAATAATGGCATAATATCATTGTTGCAAACATGGAGATAAACGCCACAACAACTAATGAAATAAGAATCTTATTATTTGTCTGTATCTTAACCATAACATACTAATAACGTTATCAAGTCCTTATTATTGCCAAAGAGGAGAAGCATTATTAGGGAAAAATAAAAAAAGGTTTCCTGCTACCCAGGTGACATGGGGACCTGCGCCCAATAGAGAATGCTCACGACGAGTATAGATAAAGAAAGAGGGGACAAGAACAACCTTTCGGTCCTTCCTGTCCCCTGACTCTTCTTGAAAAACGGCGGCTACCTACTCTCCCACTGTTACGCAGTACCATCGGCGCGGACGGGCTTAACTTCTCTGTTCGGAATGGGAAGAGGTGGAACCCCGACACTATAGCCACCTTAATAGCTGACATCTGCAACACAACGAGCATCCTCATTCTGAAGGAATAAAACTCAATCGGACATATATTTAAATCCTTTTTCCAATAAAGCTCTCGGGCAATTAGTAGTGCTCGGCTATGATGTCGCCACCTTTACACCTGCACCCTATCAACGTCATCGTCTTTGACGACCCTCATTGAGATCTAATCTTGTGGCCGGCTTCGCACTTAGATGCTTTCAGCGCTTATCCGATCCCGACTTAGATACCCGGCAATGCACCTGGCGGCACAACCGGTAAACCAGAGGTCAGTCCAACACGGTCCTCTCGTACTAGTGTCAGAG
>JAQXZK010000049.1 GCA_029227175.1 Bacteroidales bacterium
TGGTCGGTTACAATTTCAATGCCGACATCACCTTGGCGCCTGGCAAGAAAGCCCGTTATACCGGTATCGACAAAATCTACGAGGGTCGTTTCGAGCAAGGACAATTCATCCCCGGTCGTTTGCTGAATGGAGATGAACGCACTGTCTATGTGGGTCCCTCCGATGTGCAGGTACTCAAAGTTGAGATGTATCACTATTGATCATCCGGGTAGGAAGAGGTTATCCATGGTGATTTCGTTTTTTATAGTTTCCGCTGCAACTATAATGGGATAGCCAGCGGAAACTATCTATTTTAGGGTGGTTTCCGCTGGCTATCCACGTGTTATTTTACTTCTCTGGTTACAAGTGTTGTCTCACCTTATTGTATCCTTGTCCATATACCCCCAAGTGAGCAACCATTTCCATACCGGAATGATATCTATCGTGCCATAACCATCTTCCATTTGCCCCGTCTCGTCGTTGGTCAATACGAAACGCCTTCGACATGGAAGAACATTGGGCAACTTTTTCAAGGCGTTGACTTCACGGTCAAAGGTTTCTTGAGACTGAACCATACTATATGAAACCTGGATAGCCAGTTCATCCTCCGGTACATAAAAGTCAACCTCTACCTTATCATTGTAAAAGAACACTCGCTCGTTATCCATATCATGACCATATCGCTGGAAAAGTGCGAGAGCAACTACATTCTCAAGCAGCACAGTCTCCCCTCCAAGAAGAAAAAGGTTGAGCACTCCGTTATCCACGAAATAGTATTTGCAGGCTGTCTCTTTCTCGGCAAACGGAGCTGAGACATTCCTCAGACGCAGGAGCAACCATGCCTGTTCACAATACTCTATATACTTGCTGACAGTAGGCATGGTAATCTTTCCGCTCACTGACGAAAGCACGTGCGACAAGCGATTGTAGGAGACAGGTTGACATACACTCTCTGCTAATTTCTTCAACATCAATTGTAGCAAGAGAGGATTCGCTATCTTATTGCGACTACAGATGTCTCCCAAGTAGATTTTTTGAAACGTACTGCTCAGATAGCTCCGCTTGACTGTCAGGTTTACAGATTCAGGCAGGCCGCCCCAATAGAGATATTCATTCCATATTCGTGTGACTGCAGCCCTCGATTCAGTTCCCAGCATAGATAGACTGTCGTGTGGGACTCCCTTCACATCAAGATATTCCTTGAAACAATAGGGATACACCTCAGTGGAAAGATAACGCCCTCCCAAGGTGGTCATTACCTCTGAAGAGAGCATCTTGGCATTACTACCAGTAATCCAAACGGAATACTTCGTATCAGCCAGCCGCCTTGCGAATTTTTCCCATCCGTCTATCACCTGTACTTCATCCAAAAACAGCATCGGACGCTTTCCGTACATCTCTGCATGAGCCTCCAGTATTAGGTTGAAGTCAGACACGTCAAACAATGCCAGCCGATCATCCTCAAAGTTGAGGTAAAGCATGTGGTTCCACCCTTGTCCGTCAGCAAGCATCTCTTGCATCTTTTGGAATAGCATGAAAGATTTCCCCGCACGTCTGACACCCATCAACACGTGACACGGGAAATCATCAGAGGGCAATGCCCTATGCACGACCTCGTACCTTTCCACATCCCTTTGGTTGGACACTAATACCTGTTTCAATATATCTTTTGTGATCATATTTTATAACTTTCAAATTGCCATTTTGAATTTTGACGGTAAAGTTATAAAAACAATTTTGAATCTGATACTAAGTACTCCACAAATTCCTTGGGAAGGACTCCACCCTGCATAGTAGGGATGGCGTAGGTCTGACCATGCAGACCCACGCCTTCAGATTAAACGAACAAGAGATTCGTTACAGCCTATTCAGTTGGGCACAGCGAGATTCACCAGTTCACCTTTGTCGTTAGTAATTCACCTTCCTCTAAGTTATCTTCAGTTACTCAAAATACATATTCTGCTCCAAATCATATATCTATCGACAGAGTACAAGTGAATCTCTTGTACCTACAAAAAGGTACTCACGCCATACTGTACCCGTTTGATCGTTTCTCTTTTCATTTACTTCCCGATGTATTGAAGATGATAGCCGCAAATATATATAATGATCCCCTCGAATCTGTTTACCTAATATTTCTTGATCTCTTTCACTGTGCCACTTGAACTAAGGCGCACTTTGAATACCTCATGGCAGTCGTGGCAACAATACTGATGCCATGTACGTCCAATGGCAAAGCTGGTTCCAAAAATACCTGGTACACCGGTAGCCATCTGAAGTAGTGTGCCTCCAACAACACTGGCTGCTGTTGCGAGCCCGCTTGAAATCTTACCGTTAGTAGTCTTTGCTGTATGATAGCCACCACAATAGGGGCATTGAATAAGTGTTGACATAGTTTTTAATTTTAAAAGTTTATCTATATATACCGAAATCGCAAGGATTGTAAATGGGAACTACAATGTTTTTTCTATCTCCTCTTTTAGCTTGAGTAAAGCAGCATAATTATGTTTGTTACAAGTGAGACGAGCGGTAATCTCCTCTGCAATATTTTGCTTATTGGGATTCCTATCAGGATGAGCCTTAATAGCCAATTCCTTGTACAAGTGTCTCGCTTTTGCCATACCAGCTACGACGTTCTGGCTCTCATCAGTTTTTATACTTTTTTGAAACCGAATACGGTTTATCCATCGAATCAAGACATTCATCGCAAAAAATAATGATTAAGATTAGCAAAACGTTTCAATGCGTAAAACTGAGTCTTATCGGTCGTTTTCCCTTTAATGACAAGTGTGTCAAATCCTAAAGCCATAAGTTGCCGAACAAATGTTACATTATCCGTAATATATTTGGATAGTTCGTGTATTTCGGATTCCTGAAGAGACATATCATTCTCTATAGTGATCTTAAAACCACTTCGTAACCACAGTGCACTCATTTCATGAGCATATTCACTTTTTCCTTGCGAGATCGAGACCTTACAAAGTCGAGCGAATTCCCCACTTGTAAAGTATTCTTTGAAGGCCGTATTCATTTGGCCAATGATTCTCATGCGTTCAAATGAGCCATCCAGCAGAGAATTAATAAGATTGGTAATAAGATC
The DNA here is from genome assembly GCA_029227175.1 of Bacteroidales bacterium. Taxonomy (GTDB): domain Bacteria; phylum Bacteroidota; class Bacteroidia; order Bacteroidales; family Bacteroidaceae; genus Bacteroides. Next base: position 3,080 of record JAQXZK010000049.1, read on the forward strand.
TTTAATATTCATGATTGTTCTTATTTATAATTCTACATCTATAAATACCAGTTATCCATGGTAAAAACGGAGCAGACTGTTACAGCAAAAACGGCCATGCTGTTACAGTTCTGACGAGGCAAAGTTAATGTTTTTTTCTTAGACTGTCTCCTTTCAATGTAAATCTGGATGCGGTATTTACTACTCTATCTAGGATGGCATCAGCGGCAGAGACATTACTATCGAGGGTTTCATACCAGTTTGCTACAGGTAGCTGGCTTGCAAAGATGGTCGACTTGTTGCCGTGTCTGTCTTCTATGATTTCCATCAGGTCGAGCACCTGTTCCGCAGTGAGTTTCTTTATGGCAAAATCATCGAGTATCAGCAGGTCATACTGAGAGAGCCGTTCAAAGAGTTTGGGCAGCCTGCTTTCTATACGGGCCATCGTAAGCTCCTCAAAAAGTTTCATCACATTGTAGTAGCGTACCTTGTATCCACATAGGCAGGCATGGTGGCCAAGAGCTGATGCCAGCCAGCTCTTGCCTGTACCCGTAGGACCTGTAATGATGAGAGGATAGCCATGCCTGATGTAATCGCATGTGGCCACTTCATTGAGCAGCGACTGATCTATACCGCGTGCTGAATCGGCAGCTATCTCACCCAACGCTACAGTATAGCGGAAGTGGGCATTCTTGATGAGTCGGTGCGTACGGTTGGACATACGCATGTCGTTTTCTCCCTGGATGAGCATGCGCATTCCGTCAGCCATTGAGATTGAGTCGATTTTGTGGGCCTCCATGAGGTTTTGCCATGTCTGGGCCATTCCTGGCAACCGCATAGCCTTGAGATCGGATAAGATTTTTTCCATTGTTGTACCGTTTTATGGTGATATACTAATAAGTTACTTGTAAGCTTGTGCTCCCCTGATGTTCTCATGCATTGGTATGGTAGATGCTTGATTCTCTACACTCTTTTCCTGCTGCATCAGGTATCCCTGACATTTGGACTTCACCAGATTGCTGATGAACGGATAGTTGCATTTTCCGTACTGGACAGATAACTTACATGCAAGAAGAAAAAGCTCAGGATCTGTCTCACGGGCGAGAGCCAGGATGCCTTGTGCGGAACGGTAATACACTTCTGCTGGTCTGTCAGTGGCAGAGAAGAGCTCACGCAGGACATGCTC
>JAQXZK010000050.1 GCA_029227175.1 Bacteroidales bacterium
CTTTTTGCAGGCGGTGAGTTGTCCCAGGATCAGAAGGATGCTTTCTTCGAGGCAGTCATGAGAGCCTACATGACCAGTAAAGACGAAGCCCGTAAAAAGTTCGGTCGCAAGGACTGACAGTACACTTTTTCGGACACCTAATTTGTTATACTTATTTTATGGGGATACTTTGCCCATTTTTCGATAAAGGAGGGGTGGCAAATGCAATATGGCGATATCTGCGAAGCTGTCAGAAGACTGCAACGCAAATACGATGAGACCGACCCGTTCCGGCTTTGCAAGGATATGGGTGTCATTCTCTTGTTTCAATCGCTCGGAAATGCCCCGGATGCCATAAAAGGATTTTTCCTTGAGTGCAAACGCATCCGCACGATAACCGTAAACAGCGACCTACCTCTCGTCATTCAGAAGATCATTGTCGCTCATGAACTCGGACACGCTGTCCTCCACAGGAACAGCGGACTCCACGCTTTCCATGAGGTCGGGATGTTCGATGAGAGTAGTGATATGGAGAAGGACGCAAACCTCTTTGCTGCCGAATTTCTCTTAAACGATAATGATGTTTTGGATGCTCTGAACGCAGACAACACCTTTTTCTCTGCGGCGGCACAGCTATATGTGCCTATTGAGTTGCTTGATTTCAAATTCCGTGTCATGAAGTGGAAAGGCTACAAACTGGTAGAACCTCCGATTCTGTCACGGAACGGTTTTCTGCGTGATATGGAGGTGCCGGAAAATGCAGACTACGACTATTAAAACACCGAAAGTTTATGTTGATGTGCAGGTTGCTTTCCGAGCGGACGGCACGATGCTTCCAAGGGAGATAACTTGGGAGGACGGAGAAAAATTCGAGATCGACCGTATCACCGACATCCGACAGGCGGCAGCTATGAAAGCCGGAGGACAGGGTGACAGATACACGATATTCGTTCGGGGACAGCAGAGTTATCTGTTTTTCGAGCGAAGCACCAATTTGACCGGGAACCACATCGGACGGTGGTTCGTAGAGAGAAAATCAAATTGACAGTTGAGGAGTTTTGATATGAAAAAGGATGAACACAGCATCGCAAAAGAACTGTATGACAGTTATCTTGTTCTGCGTGATGCCATGGCGGACTCGGATACCTTTTCCGATTTTTACGATATAGTAGATAACATTATTGTCCCTCTTTGCGGGTATGACATTTCCATAGCAACAAAAGTATGGGTAGAGCTTTTGGAGAGGTACTATCCGAAAGCATCAAAGGTAAGTTACGGAACGCTGACAAACCATGCGGTGGATGCAATTCCGTGGTATCAGTTGAGGGATGCTTTAAAAGAAAGCCCCGAACTGAAGGAGTATTTGTTTGCAAAGAATCCAGACGGTAACCCTCTCTATTTGCAATACTTTATACGGGATTTAGTAACGCATGGAGAGATAGACTTTGCCGATGAATTGCTGACATTACAAATGCAAAACCACAGCGGTGACCACGATCCCGACAAGACGCTGTACGAAACACTACATACCCTTGCTTCTTCTGGGCATTCACGGTGGCTTATCAAACTGCCTGGCATTGAGTTTATCGAAAAGTGGCTGCCAAAGGTGCAGTCAACGAGAGATCAGGCGGCTATAAAAATCGCATTGATTTCTCTTCGGAATTGTGTACTTGGTAACGAACCTCGTGGTGCAATGCCCGCAAGCATTATGGGAGAATTTGAGGAACCGATTCAAGAAATACTGAAGGAACGAGCCAGACAAGCACAAGCTCAACCGCAGGAGGCAGATGGGGTTAGCACCGAAGAACATACACCGCAGGAGAATGACAGTAAAGCAAATGCTGAACCGACAGAAGAGCCTGTGGCGATGGAGAATTCCATTGATGAAACCGCACTCAATGAAGCTCTTCAAGAACTTAATGCAATGATAGGACTTGTGTCTGTCAAGGACGATGTCGAAAGAATGACAAACCTTGCAAGGGTTTCTCTTATACGCAAGAGTCGTGGCATTAAAACTCCCGATATTTCGTTGCACCTTGTGTTTGCCGGAAATCCCGGCACGGGAAAAACCACAGTTGCTCGAATCATCGGTAAGATCTACCACGCTTTGGGAATCCTCACTAAAGGTCATTTTGTAGAGGTCGACCGAGCCGATTTGGTTGCGGAATATGTCGGTCAAACCGCACCGAAAACGAAAAAGGTTATAGAGTCGGCTCTCGGTGGGGTTCTGTTTATTGACGAGGCATATTCGTTAGCTCCCGATGACGGCTTTAGAGATTTTGGGAAAGAAGCGATAGAGACCCTCCTCAAAGAGATGGAAGATAACAGGGAGGATTTTGTGGTAATCGTTGCCGGTTACAATGATTTAATGTCCCATTTTATTGACTCCAACCCCGGACTGAAATCTCGCTTTAACAAATACATCTATTTCAGCGATTATGCTGGTGATGAGCTGCATGAGATTTTCCATAAATTTTTGAAGGAAAACGAGTTTGATATCACGCAGGCAGCCGATGCGGCTGTAAAGAACTATTTATCTGTGTTGGCAGATAATCACGATGCCAATTTCGGCAATGCAAGGGATATTCGTAATCTGTTTGAACGCATAATTTCCAATCAAGCAAACCGTGTGGTTCGGTACAAAAATATACCATCAGATGAATTACAACAGATTGTCCCAGAAGACCTTGTTGGGGTAATTCCAGTAAGAGAGAACTGATACAGCACAAATTTGACAGCAAAGGCAAACCGGGCAGACGACTTTATACGCATCTGCCCGGCTTTTTAACTATCAACCTCCTTTACGGCATAGCCTCTCGCATAGTTCAGCTTTCGGTGTTTTCGCCACCATCATCACCCAAGCTTTCCATTGCCGCCTGTGATGCGGCTTCGTGCTGACGCTTGGAAGCCCATCCACCTTTGGCTGCAGGTTTGTAGGCGGCAGAAACATCATAGATGAGGGCAAGTTCATCGGCAAAGTAAATGCCGGGAACATTCCAGTTGTCCTCGACAGCCCATCCCGCCATTTTGCGGATGAGGTCTGTGACAACCGCAGTGCTGATCTTGATTGGATACTTCTGTTCACCCTCCGGCTTCGAGAACGGCAGAGCGTTCGGCGCATCCTCCTTGCAGGCACGGATGGCGAACTGCTTGTCCTTGGGGTTGACGAGAACCTGGATGAAAGGTGCGAAGTTCAGTTCTGCGGCGGTCTGGTTGTTGAACTTCAGAATGTTACCTGCGATGGTAGCAACGGAAGCGGAACGGGTTTTGATGAGGTCAACGACTGTGAATTTGTCTAATACGGACATGATAAATTACTCCTTTTCAATTTCAAAATTTTCGTCCTCGACCGTGTCCTGCACGGGAGGCTCTGTGTTGGGGTCGTAGAGCTTCTCAAAGAAGCCCTCGACATCTTCTTGGGTCCATGATGGATCGACAATGTAAAATCCGGCGAGGTAGCCTTTCATCACAATGCGTGGTTTTTTCATTCGCCTGCTTCGCTTTGTATATCGTCTCTCCTTGCGAATCGCCTGGGCCATTTGCCAGTCACGCTTTTCAATGATAGGCTCATGGTGACCCTCAATGAAATACTGCGTTTCCAACCCGTTGTTCTTGACGGATTTATGGGTAAAGAGGTCTACGGTAACTGTTTTTTGACACAAGGCATCACCGCAGTATTTTTCGTTGCGGAGGATGCCCAGGACGCTGCCGGAACTCCATGTTGATAGACCCTTTACCGTGGGAATGCCGCTCTTCGTCAGGAACTCGGCAATTTGGACAGATGAGAAGCCGTCGAGGTACAAACTGTATATGGAGCGGATGATGTCCGCTTCGTCCTCGTCGATCTCCCAATCTCTGCCCTTATAGCCAAGAAGAGCCCAGTTCGGGTAAATTCCCAAACCCTGGGCTCTTCGGCGCTTGAACGACCATTTGAGGCTATTCGACTTTTGTTCCGATTCGGACTGTGCAACAAGGCTCAAAACGGTGATAACCATGTCGCTGCTCCTGTCGAGCGTATTCAGTTTCTCCGTTTCAAAGTAGACCCCAACAGGGGGGTCGAGCTTTCGCAGCATGAAAATGTAGTTCAGACTGTCAAGCACATTCCTGGCGAAACGACTGACCTGCTTCGTGATGATGAGGTCGATTTCACCCGCCTTGCACTTTTCGATCATCTCAAGAAAATGCTCTCGGTGTAAAACGGAAGTGCCGGAGATGCCTTCATCTGCAAAGATGCCTGCGAACTCCCACTCTGGGTTTTCCTGGATCATTTTCGTGTAATTCTGAACCTGCAATTCATAACTGCTCGCCTGTGTGTCCTCATCGGTACTGACACGGCAATAGGCGCACACACGGAGCTTCTTCTGCTCCCGGTCGCCGGGGATATCCTTTTTTGCCGGAATTATCTGCACCTCTCTTTGGGGACCGTTAGCGTAGGCATCACGGATGGCATCTTTCGTGGATTGACGCTTTTCGTCCGTTCTACCCCTTGGTCGCAAAGGTTTCTTCTTGGTAATCTTCATATCGGTTCACCTCCTCCCGCCGCTATGAATTATGGCGAGTGGAAGAATACCACGCACCACAGCAGCTTGGAGCCGGCGCATCGACTATTATACAGTAAAAAAGCGGAAACTGTTCTTGTTGAGTGTTAAATAATCCTCACAATGGACGCAAAAATACAAAAAAAAAGAAGAAGCCCTAAGGCTTCTTGTGTTATAGGTTGTTTTTGCTCATGGCTTTGAGCATTCTGATAGCGGCTTCCTTCTGTTCGGGGAGGAGAACGACATAGCTATCAAATAACTCTTTCAGTTCCGGCGTCAGCTCTACGGTTTCGCCCTCTGCGAAGAATTGCGACATTGTAATGCCGAATCCCTTGCAGATCGTCTCTATCGTTGCAATAGAGGGTACCGTATTCCGCCTGAAAATATTACCTATCGTGGACTGTGC
>JAQXZK010000051.1 GCA_029227175.1 Bacteroidales bacterium
TGCCTGGTTTGCCCGTTTGCGAATGAGTGGAACGAAAGGATTGCCAATGCTCACTATCAGAAAGAAGTCGAGCCATTCCTATCAATAATTGAAGCCTTTGCGAAAAAAGCAGGAATCAAAGACGTAAAAGAATACGTCGAGCAAGGCGGTTGGAAGAGAAGAGCAAGCGGAAATCTTGTAGACCAGAATTCATTCATTGATTTCAAGATGAAGCAAGACAACTTCACCGCTACAATTAAGAATCCAAAAATCTACCCTCTTGCTTTCCTTCAAACACTTGGAAAGTATTCTGACGTTACAGAGGGCGATACTACGTCGGGCGAAATCAGGATCCAAAAGGACGTTTACCGATACACACTTAAACAATCTGAAAACACATATACTTTCGAGGTCAAACATCTATCTGACCCCATATTGATTGGATTGTTCAAGCGCGTGCTCTTCAAAGGCACTTATTGTATCAACTGTGAAACTTGCGAAGTTGAATGCCCGACAGGAGCACTTACTGTATATCCAGAGGTCAACGTTAACAAGAACAAATGTGTTCACTGCCACAAATGCCTTGAATTTCACGAAAAAGGTTGTATTGCGGCAAATTCATTACAGATTACAACAGGTTTATCTATGACAAATAAAGTTGGAAATATTGACCGATACAAAAACTTCGGTCTCAGAGAAGAATGGTTATCCGCATATCTTATTGATTTGGATGACTATTGGACAAGTAACCACGGTCTAAACGAGAACTATCAGATTCCTTCACTGAAGGCATGGCTTAAAGATGCAGGCTTCATCGATGACAAAGGACAGGCAACAGAAATTGCAAAACTCCTCGCCGATCCTGATGTGCAAGCTAACTATCCTTATCTCGCATGGGAGATAGCCTGGATTAACCTCTCTTACAACTCAGCCATCGTTGACTGGTTTACACAGAATGTTTCAACCAGCATTTCTTGCTCACAGAAAGGCATGGAAGAAATGATCAAAGAGCAATTCCCTGCATACAAGGATAAGACAGTCCACAATGCAGTTTATCAGTTGAGAAGAACTCTTAAGGAATCGCCTATCGGTGAAAGCCTTGGACAGGGTATTGAAATCGACAAAGAATCTTTCAGAAGAAACGGGCATGAAGACCTCAGCAAGGAGGCTGTGGTTTATTCTCTCTATAGATATGCTGAGGCCAGAAAAATAAACTCACTTCGTATTTTCGACTTGTACAAAGACGATGCAACCGCAGGTATCTCAAAAGAGTTCCGTACTTCAAAGAATGTATTCGAAGGTCTCTTGAGATCACTCAACTCAGATATGAACCGAGTTATTATTGCGGAACTTAACATGGGATTGGATAACATCACCTTACGCGATGACCTGAACCCTATAACAGCTCTCAAGGCAGTTATGTCATTATGATAAACGAACTTAAGGTCAAGTATTATATCGGAGAGATTCTCAAAACAAAAATTGGGAATTCACACGGCGTATTTATCAAAGCAAAGCCCATCTTCCTTTTGGCTATCATTAACTGTATAGAAAGCAAGCACCTCTCTGCAAATGAGATTCTTCTTAACGATGACATCCTGAAGGACGAGTATTACGGTCTGTTCAAGACGTTACAGCCAGAGATTAAGCCGTCTCCGTATCTACTTCCTTATTTTCACCTATCATCCGAATCCTACTACTCAATCTTTTGGACAGGGGAACCTTTTAAGCCTCACCCCAAAGCCCATTCTCCTTCAGAGAGATATCTCAGACTAAATTCAACCCACAGCTATCTCGATGGGGCACTTTGGGGATTACTTCAGGACGAAGAGGCTCGTTCTTTTATTAAACAACAGATTGTAAACTTCTATTTTAAAGCAAGATAACGACTACAACCATGGCACACACTTATAACGACATTATAACGTTAAGCAAAACAAGAACCGTTTATAACATCCGAGAGGAGGCTCCAACAGATTGGAAGACCTTCATCGCCAATGATCAGTTCAATGGGGTCCTTGACAACGCCGTTAAATCAGTCCTCAATAACGACACCGAAAAGCACAAGCCACTGTGGATAGTCGGAACTTATGGTACCGGTAAGTCTCACGCTGCTGCCGTAATCAAGCACCTGCTTTGCGATCCAATAAACGAAATTGAAGACTATATCAACCTGGAGTATAAAGACAAAAAGTATGACGCTTTAAGGACAAACTTATTCACTCTCCGCGAGCAGAAGCGCCTTTTCCCTGTCAATCTTTATGGTCAGCAGAGTATCACTCACGAGGCAGATCTCTCCCTTCAGATACAAAGAGAAGTCAAAGATGCCTTAATTAAAGCCGGCTTAAACTTACCCGTGAGAACCGACTTCGACAGTTACGTTAAACATATCGATGAGAAACCTGAGTTCTGGGAGATGCTGATTGAGCAATCCCCTAAACTCAAGGCTGCAGTAAAAGACCTGAAGAAACTCAGGGCTGAACTTGTTGCTGGTGAAGTTGGCGTCTTAGATAAAGCCAACGAAGCCTTGCGAGAAAGCAGACTTGACGTTAGGCTTGATGTTGAAAATCTCTGCCAGTGGATTTTTGAAGTCCAGGACAAGCTCAGAGAAGCAAAGGTTGCGGACGGACTTCTTATTATTTGGGACGAATTTACTGAGATTGGCAAATCTGCCATTGGAGAACGACTTCTTGGTCGTTTGCAGGAAATAGCTGAAAACATGATGAAGGAGGAAAACGACAGTTACTTCCTGCTCATTTCACACCCTTCAGCGCTCAACCTTCTCAACGAAGAGAAAAGAAACCAGACAATCGGACGTTACCATTACATGCCATACAACATGGCACAGGTATCTGCTTTCAAGATTATGTCCAGAAAGTTCAACATCGTGGATGACGAAGCACACGCAAAATTGGTTTCAGAGTTCTTTGATGCTCACAGTGGGCTTCTTGACATCTTTACTGCTGAATCAAATCAGAAGGAAGATACAAAGAGGGATATCCAGAACCTTTATCCTCTTCACCCAGCAACTGCCAACCTGGCTACATTCTATGCTCGTGAGGCAGGTTCTTCAAGCCGAAGCGTATTTGAGTTTCTTGCCTGTGATGCTGTAAGAGAATTCTTCAACAGCGAAGAAGCATATCAGAATTATGACACTATAACTCCTGACTATCTTTGGGATTATGTAGTTGATGCATTCAATGAAGATACCCAGAAATTCGGAGCTGTTACGGAGAGATACAACTCTCATCACAAAACAGTTGAACACATGGGGCCTCAGTATGCTGCCGTGTTCAAAGGCATTCTGCTGCTTAATGCTCTTAACAACATTGCCCACCACGACACTGTAACGCCTTCGGAGGAGAACATCAAGAACCTTTTCATTGGAACCGCTATTGAGAGTAACATTGACGATATTCTTGAATTCTTCAACACAAAGAGTATTATTCAGAAACTTCCTGACGGATTGTTCTCTATACAGTTCAGTGCACTCCCTGCAGATGAAGTTGCAAAAATCAAAACTGAGCTCGAATCAGGCCAGTTTAAGTTTACTGACCAAGTAGCTAAATATAGTGACATTGCTCAGACTGAATTGAACAAAGCGTGGACAAATATTGCACGACCTTTCAAGATTGAGATATATAGTCAGCAGACAAATGAGTTCACTCTGTTGAACAAAATTGAGAACGGTTACAAGTCAGCCAAGGGATATGAGATTTTCATTGCAGTTCTTGTTGCGAAGACTTTTGATGAGCTCAACTTCCTGAAAGGCGTTGCTCACAATAATACCCAGAATGGAAGGATCAAGGATATGCTCATGGTCGTATTTGATTCAACTCTCGAGCAGCCAAACTACGACAGGTTCATTGACTTCATGGCCAATGCAAACTGTGCGCAGCGTCATGGTCTTGGCCCTCAGCAAGAGACTTGTATCGACAACGCGACCAAGCTTGTGAAAGAGTGGGTTGCCAGAATCAAGGGCGGCAACTTTACATATTATATCAATGGTGAGGAAGACACATGTGCCGGCATCAAGTTCGTCAGCACCGTAAATAATTGCGTTGCACCAATGATCTTCACAAATGGTCCTGAGTCACTCCAAATCATCCTCTCAAAATACTCAAAAACCTATTGGAAGAAAGCCGCCGTTAAGACAGCCGTTGACGCCATCCTTCAGTTCAATACAAAGGATGAGGTCATCAACAAAGTTGGCGGTCAGGGTAAGCACGTTGAGTACCTGCTTCAGGACAGCGTTGACAATGATCTTGTATGGAAGGACGATGTTGATGTAAACCATCCTCTGAAAAAGGTGTGTGATTACATCGACGGAGTATTCAGTAAGACAAACAGGAACCAGGAATTTAACCTTGGCGAGAAGCTTGAGGCACTCTCGAGACCTCCTTACGGTCTCTTCCAATCATACGCCGGCATGGCTATGGTAGCCTTTGGCATGAGGAAATATGTTAAGCAGATCTTCGACACAAGCGGCAAGCCTAGAGAGGCACGTCATGTTGTTGATGATGTTTGCGAGATGTTCAAAGCTTGGGAGGACGGCAAGAAGAGCAACAAACTGAACTTCATGTTTGAGTCCAAAGAGTCCTCTGACCTTTGCAAGAGATTCATCAACGTCTTCCAGCTAAAGAAGCTTCCTGGCTACAAGGATGTTTCCAGCCTTACAGATGCAAGGTGGGCAGTCCTGGAGTACTGTAACCGCAAGGGTTTCCCGCTTTGGAGCTTGAAGTACTCAGGATGTTCAGAGAATCTTATTCCTCTCATTGATAACATCACAAAGGTATGCGATCCAAACGGGCTTGCAAACCAGGACCTCATCGGAACGACAGATGGCCAGCTTAAGAATTTAGAGATTGACATGACTATGCTTCTTGTCGCCGACGAGAACTTCAAGAAAGGCTTTGAGGTATATGTGAAGCAGGATGAGGTAGCTCATGTTACAGATGCAGATATTGATGACGTTTATGACTATATCAAAAAACACCTGCAGGGAGAGATTGGCCGTTGGACAGAGTCCGAGGTTCAGTCGCAGGTTAAAAACTGGCGAATTGAGAAAATTACTCAATCTCAGACAGAACCTGCTCAAACTGGTGGCCAGACACAGTCAGGCGGCGGATATAGTGGCGGAAGTTGGACTACTGGCGGACAAGGTGGATTCGGTGGCACCTCTACAACAACAACTAAAGAGAAGGCCAAGAAGAAACTTAGCGAAACCGATGCAGAGAGCATCAAACGAGCAATAGAGAGACTTTGTGAGAGCGAGAATGACTTAATCATAGAGACTATTCTCAAATATGTATAAAGATTTTGACAGCATAGATAGCCTGTTTGAAACTATCAAGGCAGACAAAGAGGCCAACGGTAGCAATTCATCCACTTTGAATCGCTACCCTATCCGCTTTGTTCTGTTTGACAGCTTTCGCGACCAGTACGTCTTCACCCTCAGAATGGTAACGGAAATGGGTGTGATGAGTACTAGTATTCAATCATGGATTGACGATGATTATCCGGACATCCTGATAACACATCAGAAGCTTGCAAGTGAGATTGACAAACACATAAAGGGGCTTAACGGCATTGATACTGTGATTACCCCATTCTCTGAGGTTGCCAGGTTCTATGACAACATTGAGAACAAGGAGTTCGATGCCCTCATCAGGACAATTAAAGGCATTGAGAGTACCGATAAGGCTTGGGATATGCACCAGCGTGTTTATATTCCTATCGTAGGTCTTGAGGCTAAGATGTCCACATTCAAGGAGGACCAGCAGATCTTCATTTGGTACACGCACAGCGATGAAAGCGAGGCCGTACAGCGTCTGATTCTGACCGATAACACCAGCTATGGCGTAACAGGATATGAGGACAGCTACTATCGCATCAAAGATGTCAAGTCATGGGTGGATTTGTGGAAGAACCAGGATGCTATTGGTAAGCAGAACATCCTGTGTGAA
>JAQXZK010000052.1 GCA_029227175.1 Bacteroidales bacterium
GGCACCGCTCCCCGTCGAGAAACGTGTCTGGATGTCAGCGTCCACCAAAGAAATGTCACCCAGAAGAGGGCGATCCGATAAATCTTGCGTATTAGTTGCCGGTAAGGTCAGCTCCTCTTGAGAGCAAGCAACCATTGTGGCAGCCAATGCAACAGAATAGAGAATGTTTTTTGTTTTCATTGTGATAATTTAATATTAAATTAGTGTTAATAGATTTGTCTTTTAACCTTCACCGAATCCGTTGTCAAAATCGGCATCTCCTTCGCCGCCGGGAGAACTCTGGAATCCCATCTCCACTTCGACCTCCAGAATTTCCACTTCCGGAGCCACATACTTCATTTCCTTTTCCATTTTCATAATCTTTAAGTAAATTAGTTGTTAATAATATAAAAATTGTTTTTATTCCTCTCGTTTGCGGGATGCTTCCCGAATTCCACTCCGACGGTGCATTCTATATATGCATTATATATATGTATATGTATCGAAGTGTTCTTCCAGTCATCTCCCTGCGGCATCTGAAAACCGCGTCGGAAGGCCCGTCACACCACACGACACCCCACATTTCATCCTGCAAAGTAAAGTACTAATTTCCCGAATAAGCAACTTTGGTTAATCTATTGAATATCAATATATAAGAGAAATGAAAATAAGTACACGAGGATACCTGCACAGAAATAGAACCGAAATCAATAGAAACGATAACTTGTTCACATATAGAAAGTTATATAGATAAAGCAACCGCGAACATTTGCTAAAATATGTTTTTGACACCAGTTTTTGACACCAGTATGTCTATTTGCAATTTGCTGGTTAACAGGATGCTGGATGTACAAATAGAGCTCTGATAAAACAACGAGCTATATTTTGACACCAGTTTTTGACACCAGATACAAAAGGATTGTCAATCAAATCCATTTGCGTTTGTAAGGATTTTTAATCAATCTGTGTAGTCGCATACAGGCCTGTCAGATACCACTAGAACACTGTTTAATCGTATGGAAAAAAGCTCAAGGCAACCTGACGTCTCCCGTTAAGACACAACGAGCCGGAAGAATTCAAAAAGAGAACTCTTCTGGCTCATGGGCGGTGCAAATGTCTATAGACTCAGGAGAGGCCGTTCGCTACCCTATATGGCCTTGTCCTTTTTCAGCATGTACACAAAGTCGTTCATCAGCTCCTTGGTCGAGGCTCGCATGTACCGTTGGAAGGCCTGGATGGAGCGGTGCCCCGACAGCGACATGACGTAGTTCACCGGATAGCCGCGTTTGTATAGATTTGTGACACAGCTCCGTCGGGCCGTATGAAAACTGATCATTTTCCACTTCGGGTGTGTCACAATCTGCGTCTCGCCGCCTCGCACCTCTCGATGGTTTATCTTGTCGTCGATATGGCATCGGGCGGCCAGTATCTTGATGATGCGGTTGGCTTGCGACTTCCCGAACACAGGGAACCCCGTCGCGCGATAGTGCTCTATCAGCGGAGCAATCTCTTTCAGAATCGGTATCTCCACCAGTTCCTTCGTCTTCTGCTGATAGAGCGAGATGGCCTGACGGCTGATGACAGCCCTATTCAGCTGCTGCAGATCACTGATGCGGAGTGCCGTGTAGCAGGCTATCACGAACATGTCACGCACTTCGCGCTCCCGCTTGCTGAAGGTTTCCACCTGCGACAGCTGATGGATTTCCGTCTCTTGCAGATAGACAGGCTCGCAAATGTTGCCTGGCAATGTTGTCTGTACCTTTATGAAGTAGTCGTTCGATGTCATCTCGTTGTCATACGCCCGATGCAACAGGTTCTTCACCACTTTCAGCGTGTTTATCACCGTGTTCTGTGTGTAGTGGCGTTTCTGCCTTCCGTACGTACATTTGCACAGGTAGTTGGTGAACTCTACGAAGAAGTTGCGGTTGAAGTCCTCAAAGGATACGATGGGCGTGCTCCGCTGCCGGTTGTACTCCTCCAGCCGCTTCAATGCCATATAATACGAGCATCTGGTACTTTCGATGCCGATTCGCCCCCTGCGATTCACTTTCATATCGTATTCGTCCACCAGTCGATACAGGCAGGCGATAGGATTTCCCAAAACACTCTTCTTCTCTTGGCAGCCCCGCACCACCCGTTGTATTATTTGTGTCGTCATCCACTCGCCTCGTTCGGCCAGTCGCTGGTCTTCCTCGCAGATAGCCGATTCGATACACTCCAGCTGCTCGTTGAGCATATGCAGCTGGTTGCGGCCCCGTCTGGTCATCCCCCTTGCCTCGATGCAGCGATAATTTCTCCTATCCCAATAGCGCGGCTCCACACGTAGTTTGGTGTAAACTCTGATTCGTTTGCTGTTCACCGTCGTCACCAGCATGATTTGGGTCAGACGTTCGGCTACGCATTGTTGCTTCAAGTTGAAACGAATGGACAGTTTCTTCCCCTCCGTTTCATTACGTTTATATAATCCCATCATGATATGCTTGATAAAATAAAAGAAGAGACATCTACTTTGCAGCGGGCAAAGATAGCTGGAGTTAGAGAAAGGGAGAACGCCCGTTTTGAATTATAAAGATTTCGAGGCCCGAAAGTGAATAAACATCAAAAGCGCACCAACGTCCTACCTGCTCCCTACCAACTCCCTACCAACTCCCTACATTTCTGTTGCTATTTATAGGGAAAAGTAAGGGAATCCTAAGGGGCTGGTAACAGGAAGCAAAGCCGGGACGTACAATGAACATCGTATACACCTATTATATATGTATCGCAATTGATTCGATTGCCCGCCCGTCTTTTTTCCCTCCCGATGAAATATCACCTTCGTCGGGAGAAAGTATCGCTTTCATCGGCTCTCCTCCCGTATGAACAGAAGCCGATGGGATATTTTATCCAAAGAATGGTCTGTACACTCCTGTTTGTGCGCGTCTGTGGGGATAGGAAGCGAGCCGTTGGATGGGCTGCTGGCAACCTTGACGTTAAGAAAGTGTGACGGATGGACCGACACGACAGGCTAAGGATAGTTAAAACAGCCTATTTGAGAAGAATTTCACGGTTCCGGATAAAAAAACCATTAATTTTGTTTGTAGATGTCAATAGAATCGCTACCTTTGACACGCAAAAGGCATACCCTCTTGACGTAACCTATCCGGAAAGGTCTCCCAAAGGGTTGTCTGGTAACTTAAAACGTATGGGCTATGGTAGAAAGAAAACGATTAAAAGCGGAGATTCCGCGCAGTTCACCCCCTTAAAAGGGGCGGAGTAAAGTATAAAATCAAGTTTTTTTCATAAAAACGTGTAAAAAAATGACGAATTATTTTGAATTCGGGAAATTAGTACTTTACTTTGCAGGATGAAATGTGGGGTGTCGTGTGGTGTAGCGGGCCTTCAGACGCGGTTTTCAGATGCCGCAGGGAGATGACTGGAAGGATACTTCGATACATATACATATATATAATACATATATAGAAGCTCCATCGGAGTGGAATTCGGGAGGCATCCCGCAAACGAGAGGAATAAAAACAATTTTTATATTATTAACAACTAATTTACTTAAAGATTATGAAAATGGAAAAGGAAATGAAGTATGTGGCTCCGGAAGTGGAAGTTCTGGAGGTTCGTGTTGAAGCCGGATTCGAGGTGAGCAATGAATCGACGGAAGGTGGAGAAATCTAAAAAACAAAAAAGAAAAAGAGATATTTTAAATCAAGTAATTACTAAATTTAAATTTCACAATGAGAACAAAACACATTTTGACAGCATTGGCTTTACCTGCACTGTTTGCTGCTTGTACAGCCGATGATTTCGTGAATGAAGGTGCCAATGCGGGCCTTCAAGAGCGCGCTAAGTTGAGCAAGGACTTCAAGCTCATCACCAGCGACGCTTCTACTCGCTACACTATTAGCGAACAAGATGGCTCTCTGAAGTTCAACTTTACTGAAGGTGATAAGGTGGGAGCTGCGATTGTTGACGAGTACGTACCAAGTGTAGATCCTGCATATTGGGATATCATCTACTCGTTGGCCGGAAATACTCCGTTCGAGTATAAGGGTAACGATGTATGGCAGGCAAGTTCTGAACTGGGCGTAGGTCACTACATCTACGTGTATCCTTACAATGCCAAGGATAACAACCGTGCCGCCCTCTCATTCTCACTGCCAACAGTGCAGAATCTGTTCACTTCCGAGACGGGTGCTGTTGACTTGGATGCATGCATCAAGGCCAATAACAAGGCTGTTTACGCAGCTCTGCTGACGGAAGGTGAGACTCAGCTGGAGGCTCAGTTCAAGAATCTGTATGCTTATCCTAAGTTTGTCATCAACTTCGACAACGGTGAGCCTATCACCGAAGTTACTCAGGTAGTTCTGAAAAACAACGCAGAATGGCAAATCGGTAGCGGCTTGAATCACAAGAAAGTTGCCGAGCTCTTTGCTAATGCTGAAAATGCTGAAGACGTTGCAGCCTATTGGGCAAGCAAGCAGACTGCTGATTTCTTGATTGCCAGCACTGATGCAGATTATGCTACTTCACAGAGTTATGGTGAGGCCGTAACTGAAGAATACATCATCGCCAAGTTGCCGAAGGGCGCCAAGGTTAGCCAAAACAGCATCACGAACAACAAGTATATCGAAGTCCGCTTCATGATTCCCGGTGCAAAGGGCGCTGCTGGTGTACCTGCATACAATGGCGACCTGACCATGTACATCTATACCAATAACGGTATTTATGAGGTTAACAACGTGGCAAGCAACATCGCTTTCAAGTCTACGACACCTGATGCTATCAAGGAGATGGCTTTGGCACGTAATACTTCGTACACGTTGCAGCTGAACAATGCACGCAAGTCTTCTACTACATTGAGCATTGTAACCAATGTACAGGATTGGAACGATTTGGTGGCTAAGTACGGTGCTTCTACTGCCTATACTTCATCGAATCCTTTCGAGGTAGCTATCGTTGGTGACGAATTCAAGCTGGATGCTTCTGCCAAGATGCCGAGCAAGGCTATCTTTAAAATCACGACTCCGGTTGACGTAGAAGGTGCTGTGACTTTGAGCAATTTGATTGCCAATACAGTAACCGTGAAGGAAGGTGCTGTCCTGACTACCAGCTATACATTTACAGCTAGAAGCATTGTGAACAAAGGTGAAGTGATTGTTGCTCCGGAACCTGCCACTACTCGTGCTGGTGACAATGTTTACAGTGGTGTTTCCTACATCTTCAACTATGCAACCGTGACAATTCCTGAAGGTGCTAACGCTCAATTCTACTTGGTAAATGAGAAGGGTGCCACTGTAACGAACGAAGGAACATTGGCCATCTTAGGTTCTAATGCTGGTACCATCACGAACAAGAGCGTATTGAATACCATCGGTACCTTTACTAATATTACTCGTGAATACAAGAATACATCCAATGGTCCTGTAGTGGTGAATGAACCTACCATCGTCAATGAAGCCGGTGCGAAGATTTTGGCAAAAGCTGGAACTCTTACGAACCGTTCTAAGATTGAGAATAGCGGTGTTTTCACTTGCAAGAATGAATCGGGTGTGATTAAAAATGAAGTGGATGGTGCAGCAAATGCGGCTGTTTTGGATTCCAAGAAAGATGCCTTGAGCTATATTACCAACAATACAGGTAAGGTTATCGTTTACGATGCTGCCGCTACAGGCCTGACAATTGGTAACGGAAACGGTGGTATCGTAGAATATACTACTTCCGCTGCTTCTGAAAGCTTTGCAAATTCTTTGGTTAATTACGTGATTGCAGCTAAGGATTATGCCATTACTAATGGAACCGTTGCTTCGCTGACTCTCAATGGAAAAGCGACTCTCAAAGTAACTAAGGGTACAGCTACAGTAAATCAACTGATTGTTGCTGCAGGTACAACTACGCTGGGTACTGATTTGTCTATAAGCTACTTGCAGATTGCTAAGGGTGCCATGGTTGTAGTGCCTGAAGGTAAGACTCTTACTGTAAGCGGCGAAATCATGAAGAATGCAGGTACAATCCTTGTAGGTGGTACATTTAGTGCAGCCAACATTGCTAAGGGAGCCACAGGAACCGGCCTCGTAGAAGACAACGGTAACGGTACTATCACTTGGAAAAAGACTGATGCTCAAGTAATAGCAGAAAAGCAGCAAAAGGCCTTTACTGATCTGGTAAATGCATGGTTTAAAAATACCCAGAAGATTGGTTCAGGCACTGGTAAGGCTGCTACATGGGCTGACGTAACTCCTACCTTTATCGCATCTGTTAACTGGGCATCTCCTTCTGCTACGTGGGTACAAGACGCTCTTGATGCATTCATTCCCGCTTACAACGAGACGGTTGAAACTGCAATTACTGCAGCCGATGTTGCAGGTGTCATCTCTGCTGATGCTGGTAGATATGTTGCTGCTGCTATCAAAGCAGCCAAGGCTGCTGCGGATGCTGATCTTGTAAACACTATCAAGAAGCATGTCAAGGACAATGCATGGGTAGGAACTAACGTTTACGTAAAACTTACTGCTGAAACCAAATTTGAAGATATCAAAGCCGGTGCAAATCTGTTGGTTGCTGACTTTGCTGCATACGTTCAGACTTTGGCCGTAACTGCTGTAGGCAATGCAAATTGGCTGTCAATGCAGGCTGTTGATGCCGAGTACGTGAAGAAGAATTCTTCTATCGTACCTGCTTACTCTTACATTGACAAGTACGCAGGTGGACAATTGTTTGATGCAGTTACCTTGTGGAAGAATATTACGGTTGACTATAACTTAGCTTCAACTACAGATACTATGTGGAACGGTGCTAAAAAATATAGATATGCTACCGTAACATCAACGGCCAACACAATGGAAAGAATGAAAGACTTCTTCAATGAGGTGAACAAGATTGATACAGCTGATGACATTAAGTTGACCAGTGCATTGGAACCGCTGAAAGCAATTGCAAAAGATGTAGTTCTGAACTGGAACTATACAGATGCTCAAGTTCAAGCAGCTATTTAATTGGACTATTGAATAATTATCGAGGGGGAACGGGACGAAAATCTCGTTCCCCTTTTTCAGTTTGACCAGCATGTGTATCATCTAACGGGTGCAAGTCCCTAACGAGCCCTAATAGCGGGAATCACATAGCCCAAGGCAAGGGTGTCCATCGCGAGGTGGAATCTGAAGGAAGCAGGCGGCAAACATCTGGAGTGACGAGCTTGCTCATATATGCGAATTATACAAATACAAAATGGTGAGTTAGGAACTCCCGAAA
>JAQXZK010000053.1 GCA_029227175.1 Bacteroidales bacterium
GTTGAGGTCGTTGGTTAGGTCGGCAGGCCCTACTCCCAATGCTGCCGTGGCAATTGATGGGTCAACAAAATATCTCGTGTCGCTTGTTCTTATGGCGGCCTTTGAGCGCAAGTTGGGATTCCACGCTTCCATGTCTTCAATCACAAATATTTTCTTCAGCACATCAATGTATGATGATACAGTGTCAACGTCCAGTGAGTCAGTGTCGTTTGCCACCATGTCCGACTTGATTCCGGCAATGGTGACCTGCGAACCTTGGTGGCGTGCCAGGGAACGCATCAATCTCTTGGTGCGTGCAGGGCTGCGTTTTATCCCGTCCACACGGGACATGTCTATGTCGGTTACAGCCTTGTAATAATCAAACGCAGTTTCCAAGGCATAATCCTTGTCCAAGGTAGTGGCAATTGGCCAGCCTCCTCTACAGATAAGAAATGCGATATCGTCAAGGGTCTTTTTCGGTTCACTGAATATCGCCGCTCCAGTATTGTCGAAGAGATATTTCAAACTTACTTCTCCGCTACTGTCTCCTGATTCCAATAGCGACATCGGGCGCATCCTCAGCCTTGTAATGCGTCCAGTGCCAGTATGGTGAATCCTTTGCTGTTTGTCGTCATCGGGAGGCACTGCTGAGCCGGTCATGATAAACTGACCGATGCCCTTGCTATGGTCAACGGTAAATCTGACGGCATCCCATAGTTGAGGTATAACCTGCCATTCATCAAGCAATTTCGGTTTGTCGCCTTCCAACAGCGCATTAATGTTCATTTCTGCCAGTATCTGATTCTTGTTGAAATTTACGGGGTCGGAAATGTAATTGACGCTGTTGGCATGTTGCTCTGACGTGGTGGTCTTGCCACACCACTTGGGGCCTACCACCAATACGGCTCCTGAAGATTTCAGCTTTTTCTGAAGAATGGAGTCCGCAATGCGAGGTTTATATTTAAAGTCCGTCATATCTATATACGCTTTGATTACGTGGCGCAAAGATACTAATAATCTGTTGAACGACAAAGGATTCCTTGAAAATTCCGTGATTTGCGGAATAAAATTCCGTGGTTTGCGGAATAAAATTCCGTGGTTTGTGGAATAAAATTCCGTGGTTTGTGGGTAAATACCAATATATACTATGCCATTCTGAATTCGGGTGCAAAGGCACAAACAATCCCCGAAACCTGCATTATACAGATGTCGGGGAATGTTACCTTTTTACGGATAATGTACTATCGCATTTTGGGGGAGTCCTATCCCTTGGAACAGAAGCATCAGTCCATAGCGAATCCTCATCTACCGTCAAGGCGTTGTGCTGACAAATTACATGTGGCTCATGGAATTAGTCCTTTGTCACAAGAGTTATCTCACAAGTCTCAAAATTGATTTCCCAGTTCCCGTTCTCGGCTGATTCCCACTGATACTTCTGTGACATCCTGTCCCACCAGTCCTGAAACTTGGTGCCAGTCTCGCCCATGTCTTTCACTAACTTCTCATACAGTTTTGTATTGTCGGCTGTAACTATCTTTGCCAGCTCATTCAGTCCATTACGACGTTCAAACAAAGTTTGAATTTCATTCTTTTCTTCGACAGTTACCTGTCCTACAAGTTTCTTTTTCATTTTATTGTATCTTTAATAATTATTGAATCCTTTTTGTTTTTTGCAGATGCAGAATGAGCACAACTACCAAAACAATCACAGCAACAAGTTCCAGTACAGGTTACCATGCAACCCCCTCTACATGTACCTCTACAATTTTCCGTACAATACTGAGAACATGATATTATACAACTACTGGCACATTTTGCAGTACAATCTCCGTTACAACCACTTGATTGACTTGCTACTATTTGGACAATAGGACTGCCTGATATCAATAAGACAGGAAGTGCTTTCGCTACTCGTCTAAACAACTCTCTTCTGGTTATTAAATCTTTCTTTTTCATTATCATTCTTTTTTTACGTCAAACGGGTCAAGATAATTAATCTCATTTATATCCTTTTCAGATAAATATGCATTGTATTGCCGTACAGCTTTAAGAAGTTCGCGCGAAGCATTCCTTTCAATATGAGATAATACACATTGTTCATGACTTGGCATATTGACTTCATAAGTCATCTTTCTATTCAACCATACACAACGTTTGCATTGATAAGCATCACAAATACGGCAGAGCGGAGCGTAATCAAGTTTGTACAACTGAGGATTTTTTATGTCAAGTCCTTCTTCAAGATTCCCGACTCTATATCCTTTATCACACACTTCACCAAGCGACACTTCTTTTCCACTGCACTCTCCATCGTAATAGAATGCAGGACAAATATAGAATTTCCCATTAGGCGCAAGGGTGATATTTGTAACTCCAGCGCCGCAATTATTCATTTTGTCAAGCATCATACGGTCAGTAAGGAGATTGAACTGAGGAAAACTTCCACATGCATAAAGACGTGTAAGTTCCAAAGACCATTCTTCCAAACATTCTTTATAGATATTAAAATCACTTTCGGTGATTGTTTCTATATCAGTAATGACCACATTCAGACGTGCAACCTTCCTGAAAATGTCCTTTACCATATTGCGTTGTTCAAATAGGTCTTTTTTACAAATGCGAAGCACATATACTTTGGTTGCATCAAAAGTCATGTTTGGCACTTCTCGCCAATCATTAATTACGATAACATCTGCATCTCCTGCATTAGTAGGCTCTATTTTACTATGATCGATAGTTTCGATTACATCTTTGTATTCCTGAGGAATATCATAGTCAGGATAGACAAACTGAATTGTTAGGTTTTCTTTCATACCCCATAGTATGCCAGCCCTGAGGACATCAAACGAGATAAGACGACGCTCTTGTCTTTTGTTGGTATAATGACAAAACGAAGTGCTCGT
>JAQXZK010000054.1 GCA_029227175.1 Bacteroidales bacterium
GGGAGAACAGATTACTGATGAGATGCCGCAGTATGAGATTACGGATTTACCGGAGGGATATATTGAAGACGAGAGCAAACGGATAGAGTGGCCGGAATATATCTCGTTTACTTTTTACAATCCTAATAAGGAAAATGATCAAAGAATTATTTTCGATTATGCCTATATGTCACAAGGCGGAGCATCTGATTTTGTGACAGAGGACACCGAGGTCATTTCGGTGACAGTGAATGATTTGGAGGGCCAACTATTTTTAGAGAAAGATTGGGAAAACACGAGAAGCACCCTGACTTGGATTGATGCTGAAAGAAACCTTCAATTTACGTTAATGGCTGCTCTCAACGAAACCGACATATTGAATATTGCCGAGAGCGTATCTTTGGTTAAAATGACAAAATAGAATTATTTTTAAAGATCTTGTGAGAATAGTACCCCCTTCTGCATTTACTCAGTAGAAACAGGCGATGCCTGGCAAAAAATGCAGAAGGGGGTGAATTATTTGAAAAGACGTATACTCACATTGGTCGCATTAACAGCCTTGGTACTGTCCATAGGTTCCCAAGCGGCAGAACTGCGTGGAATTGCTGCAAAACCTCGCATTTCTTTCAGTAATACAACAGCAATCTGTACTGCGGTTTGTTATGGTGATCATTCAGACGATGAGGTAAAGGCAACGCTGACCCTTTATCAGGGGAGCACATATGTGGACTCTTGGAGCAACTCTGGCATTGACAGCGTTTCCGTATACGGCGAGAGCAAGGTAAAGAGTGGCAAGAGCTATACTCTCAAACTGACATATTCCGTCAACGGAGTATCGAAACCGGCTGTCTCTACCACAGCAACCTGCCCGTAACCGAGGAAAAGTGTTTGACAAAGTTATGACGGGGTCTGCATATATGCAGACCCCGAGGGGATATCCCCTCGGGGTTTATTAGGAGGTGCTGTCTAAAAAGTTCCAATCTTATGGGCCCATTTCTGATAGTTAACTGCGTATAAACTAGGAGGTAATAGTTGGGAATCATGAAGAACCGTGAATCTCCTCTAAATCGGATCTTTCGCTATACTGTGGAGGTGGCGGGCGTCGGAAAGAACATCTCTGACGTAGTTCTTGAACTGCAATGACGGGACTTGTAAGACTGTAAAAGTCTCCGGATTTGTGCGATATTAAAAAGCGGAAATAGCTAACAATGAATAGGAGTGTAGCTTAATGAAAAAGAAACTTATTACGTTGTTCATGGCCTTTACGGTATGTTTGACAATATCCCTGCCTGCATATGCAGCGGACATGCAGGAAAACACAATTTCAGCAGAAAAATTTTACGCTGAAATTGCCAAGGAATATGAAAAATACAATATTCGGATTGAGGTTGAAAACATTGATCCTACGTTTGTATATACAGAGAAGATGCTTGAAGAAGAGGTGGTAAGAGTTAGAGCTGAATTAGCCTCAATTGAGAATTTCGATGAAATGACAGGTCGGTTTGTTTCATATAATACTGAGACGGAATCTATTACAGGAACTCTTAATGAAGCGAACCCGGCATCAGTTATGCCATATGACAAGACGTTTAAAAGTATCCATCGAATTGAAAATAGAAGCGTCAATAATGGACTTCTTTATGGTGCTGCAGAGATTCAGGTAAGCATTAATACGACGATTGATGCTCAGTATGATAGATTTATGAGTGTCAACAATTGTACGAGCAGGCAATATCAACTGGGTATTAACTTTGAGTCATGGACTCAGACGGATTACGATGTGAAGATTGCAGACTATAACGGGGAACAAGATACCGCTATTGAATATGATGTTTACGGAACACTAATTGTTAAATACACTGAACCTACAACAGGTGTGGCTATCACATATACTACGGATCATACCCTCTCTGGTAGATTTTTCGTTAATCAGAGGTGATGAGAGTATGGAAATATTAGAATATATTCCGCTTTTGAATATAGTGCGCGTAGTTAAGGAAGTTGTAGAGTTGTTGTTTTACAGTTTTGCTATAGTTTATATTGTTAAAAATATTAAGAAGTAACTGAAAAAGGATCAGCATACGCTGCTGTAGCCATCATAATCGGTGTAATTACAGTTCGTAAAAGACCAGATAAAGTGGATTTTAATGAGGTAGAAAGCGAAGATTGGAACGACGTAAGAACAGATGAAATTCCAATAGAATGGTAAGAGCCAGTGAGAGGTCTGGGACTAATACGTGTAAGGCCTTACGAAAGGTTATGGCTACGGCAGTTGTAGTATATTGCCTCTATATGAACGCTGGAGCAACAGGGCCAGAACCAACCTTCGTCTCCTATGATGGCAATGCTGGAGATGGCTGCTAATTTGTGGGCATTTATACCTGTGGCTCATATAAATTTGGAGAACGCAATAAGAAACCATTATACGGAGGGCAAAAATGAAGTGTCCGTATTGTAATCAAGAAATGTTGTCTGGGTTTATGCAGAATTCAAAACCAATCAGTTGGACACCAAAAAAATTAAAGTTATTTACACACTATAACTTTACCAATGCCGGAGCGGTTGTGCTATCTGAGAGTGAAGGATTTGCAGCGCCATGTGTCATTGCGTATAATTGCCCAGTATGTAAAAAAATCATAATTGACTATGCAGATAGATAAATGTGAATGATGACAGGAGGCACACAGTGAGGAAACGGGTATTTAGTTTTGTATTGATGTTGGCTGTTATTATTTCCCTTTGATATTTCAGAATCAGCGGTCAACACACGGTTTTCCCGTGGCCGTGCGTTGCTTCGGGAGATTGCGGAAAAGGAGGGGTTCCACGTATGACAGATCAGGAACTGGACACATTGATGCGGAGAGTCTTGCTGGATTCTCTGAAACTTAATTTAGAAGGTGCCACTGGGAATGAACTGTCTTTTGAACCGACGCCCAGGTATCAGCGGCAAATGACGGCGATGCTGGCGGACCCACTGAAGTGGGCACGCAAACGGGCACGACCGATATGGAAAAAAGTAATTCAAAAGGTCGCCGTGATCCTTCTCGTGTTCTCTTTGAGTTTGGGAAGCCTTATGGCGGTTAGTCCGACAGTGCGTGCTGCGGTGATTCGTTGGGTCACGGAGTGGTATGAGATGCATGTTACTTTCAGATATTCTGGTGAACAGATATCTGGAGAAATGCCTTGGTATGAGATTACGGGACTTCCGGAGGGATATATTGAGGACGAGAGCAAACGGATAGAGTGGCCGGAATATATCTCGTTTACTTTTTACAATCCCAATAAGGAAAATGATCAAAGAATTATTTTCGATTATGCCTATATGTCACAAGGCGGAGCAGCTGATTTTGTGACAGAGGACACCGAGATTATTTCGGTGACAGTGAATGATTTGGAGGGCCAACTATTTTTAGAGAAAGATTGGGAAAACACGAGGAGCACCCTGACTTGGATTGATGCTGAAAGAAACCTTCAATTTACGTTAATGGCTGCTCTCAACGAAACTGACATATTGCATATTGCTGAGAGTGTATCTTTGACCAAAATGACAAACTAGAATTATTTTTAAATATCTTGTGAGAATAGTACCCCCTTCTGCACTTATTCAGTAGAAACAGGCGAGGCCTGGTAAAAAATGTAGAAGGGGGTGGATTATTTGAAAAGACGTATACTCACATTGGTCACATTAACAGCCCTGGTACTGACCATAGGTTCCCAAGCGGCAGAACTGCGTGGAATTGCTGCAAAACCTCGTATTTCTTTCAGTAATGCAACAGCAATTTGTACTGCGGTTTGTTATGGCGATCATTCAGACGATGAGGTAAAGGCAACGCTGACCCTTTATCAGGGGAGCACATATGTGGACTCTTGGAGCAACTCTGGCATCGACAGTGTTTCCGTATACGGTGAGAGCAAGGTAAAGAGTGGCAAGAGCTATACTCTCAAACTGACGTATTCCGTCAACGGAGTATCGAAACCGGCTGTCTCTACCACAGCAACCTGCCCGTAACCGAGGAAAAGTGTATGACAAAGTGTATGACGGGGTCTGCATATATGCAGACCCAAGGGGAGTACTCCCCTTGGGTAAAGAGCGTTGTTCAAGAACCATCCAAGTCAGGAGATGATGCCGCACTTATAAAAGTTTGGGAAACTAGAAAAAGTATTAGGGGGCGTCACGGATTAGAAAGGGGTTTGTCATGAAAAAAATTATAACACTATTGCTCTCCGTAGCTCTGTGTTTCAGCCTTGCTGTTCCAGCGTTTGCAACTGCTAATGGCTTGGATGATGAGACAAAGGCGGATTACTACGCCGAATACATAAAAATTGCTCAAGAAGTCAATCAAACATTGGGTTCTCAGATTTCTGTCAATCCCATTGAAGAAATCTCTGATGATGACTGGATGACTCCTGAGGAATTCCGTGAGTTTATAATTGCTATCGAGACATGGAATGTTGTTTGTGATGAAAGCGGGCCCAACGAGAGATCTACATCTAGTAAAACAAAAACTGACACCATTAGCGTTAGCGGCAAAACGTACACTATTTCTATCACAGGTCGTTTTACAACTATGCTTGTCGGATCTCGTCAAGTTTTCGACGGCATTGACTCTATCACCTCAAGTACATCTGGCGACGGGACGTGGACTCAAACTGGTTATACATCTTCTCTTCTTGACCAGCGAAGAACTTACTCCATTACAGTGTCTGGTACATTCAGAATTGCCTCTGCTACCTTTGCAAACAAACTTGCCTCTGCTGATTTCTATTGTGGAACAACAGGCGTTGTCTCTTAACAGTAGATATTGAGGTTGTCTTCCTCCAAAGCTGACTATCTGCCCTGTTTCGTTAATGGTATAGAGATGCCGCCCGTCTCTACCACAAAGACTTGCTCGTAGGAAATTAAGAAGTTGGGTTTGCATATATGCAAACCCAAGGGAATTCCTCCCCTTGGGTAAAGAGTGTTGTTCAAGAACCATCCAAGTCAGGAGGCGATGCTCACCAATAAACGGTACAGCGTACATACCCAAAATGATTCGCACACTGCGGAAAGAAAGGAGCTATTATGAAAAAGACCCGTAGAGTATTTGCACTGCTTTTGACTGTGGCCATGTGCATGGCAATGAGTGTCTCTGCGTTTGCAACAGAGGCAGATCTGAGTTCTCAGATTACTACAAAGACCTATGAATTAGGCGATGGAATCGTCGTTACCGTTACGACGGCTCCCAACGAAATCACTCCTATGCCCCTAGCCTATGATCGTGTTCTTGATGCGCTTGCCTCTCCGACCGCAAGGCATACTTTTCCTCTCGAGAGCGGTGAGGGATCTAAGTGCTCAGCGCACATCTGGAATGATTCTACCGATGGCACAAAGATGCAGGTAAGATTCTCTGTGACGGTTAATGGCAGTACCTCCACTCTTCCGACGGAGGTAGTTGCTGCTGGTAAGAATACCAATTTCTCCGTTGAAGACAAAAACGGTAATGATCTTGTTGGTAAGACTGTGACCAATATTGCGGCAGTTGATGCAAGTTCTGTTCGTTACTCTTATTTGATTGAGCAGTTCTGATGAGGGATACCAACATGAAGAAAGATGTAATGCGGCGCGGCCTTAAACATAGTATCTCATTTGTTACTGGTATGGCAACAATGGCCCTATTAATTGCTGTAGTAATCCCTGCTTCTGCCTCTTGGAATGAGATTTCCTATAATCAAGTGGGGGTACGCTTATTTGGCGAACAAGTGGTTGTAGTCGGTGAGTGCTATACTGCTCCTAATGGGCAAGAGGTTCCGTCCAGTATCACATTTACTGATACGATGGGAGGTAAGACAAATTATTTCTCTGTCCGACAAATTTGTGAGTTGTTGGATGCTGCTGTTGGATGGAATGACGCTGCCAACAGTGTAGATATTGCTGCGCCCAATATTGGGAAAATCGGAGAGGATGTAATCGTGAAATCTGGCAAGGCAGAGGAAAGAGCAGAAGATATTTTGAAGCCGGAGTATGGAAAGATTATCGGCGGCATTGAGGAGATCAATCCCTCTGATGTTGCTGTAATCAATAATCCAGAGTATCGGACCAGAAACTTTGCTCGTGATATGAAA
>JAQXZK010000055.1 GCA_029227175.1 Bacteroidales bacterium
AGCGGATGGAGTAAAAAACCTGATAAGTTGGCAGAACTCGTCGATGACAAGGCAGAGAAGGCATCACTTATGCTTGACATCAAATCACCATTCACTTTCGAATTTCTTGGTTTATCGGCAAAAGATGTGGTGAAAGAGTCAGACCTTGAAACAGCATTGCTTGACCATCTGCAAGATTTCATTCTGGAACTTGGCATGGGCTTTTGTTTTGAGGAACGACAGAAGAAACTACTAATAGATGACCGATATTTCAAGGCAGATCTCGTATTCTACCATCGTATTTTGAAACGTCATGTCATTATTGAACTCAAGGCAAACCGTCTTGACTATGCTGATACAGCACAACTAAAAATGTATCTTGCCTATTTCAGAAAAAACATCATGCAGCCAGATGACAATACACCCATTGGAATACTGATGTGTTCGGAGATAGGCCAAGAAATGGCAGAATACACTCTTCTTGATACTGACGAGAATCTTTTTATCTCGAAGTACGAGTTAAGCTTGCCTTCTAAGGAACGCATGACAGAGTTCCTGAAAAAGGAAAACAAAGGACTTGTTGGAGGGACATAGTACCTCTGATTCGCAAGATGAACATATACAATAAGGTGTAAATAACGCCGTACCACTTTCAAAGGTGGTACGCATACCACCCAAAATAGCAGTGCGCATAGAATACATTGATTATGACAATAGAAGAATTATATGAACTGATTGAATCAGATGAGAGTTATCGCATAGAGCGAACTGTATCAACTGGTAATATGGACAAGTTTCAGGAGGCAATCTGTGCTTTTGCCAACGATATTCCTGGAAGCAGGAAGAAAGGCTACCTGCTGATAGGAGTACACGATGACGGAAGCATCAGCGGACTGAAAGTGGACGATGTGCTTATGAAGAAAATCAGCGGTATTCGTTCTGATGGAAATATCTTGCCACTGCCTGTAATGAATACAGGAGGAATCCGTTCATTCGGTCAGCTTAAACGCTACTTGCGAACAACTTAAAGCGAACTTAAACTCAGATGAGAAACTGCTGATAATCAGCCTGTCTGATGCGATTGCTTCCATATCAGAGATAAAGCTTAAATCCCTACTTAAACCCCTGTATGAGAAGAAGTCGAATACGCTGTTAAAAGACAAGGTGATATATCCATTAATCAAGTTGGGGCTTGTGGCACAAACACATCCAGAGACTCCACGCCATCCGAAGCAGAAATATTATCTGACCGAACTGGGTAAGACTATGTTGGCATATCTGAGAAATACTGATTGTATGGAATGAATTCAATATATATATATTGTGATATAACATGGAACAGAAAGAACAACATATCGTATGGCACGACGACGTGGTGATGAAGCAGTTCATCAGCTATGCCGTAGGTTGCATGATGGGGCGCTACCGCCTCGACAAGAAGGGCTTGCACATCGCTCACCCTAACCCCACAGCCGAGGAGACCGCTCCCTATATATATAATAAGGTGGAGTTTGAGATAGACGAGGATGGCATCATCCCCTTGATGCCCAACGACTGCGGCTTCTCCGACAATGCCTCCAACCGCTTTGCCGACTTCGTGCGCATTGCCCTGGGAGACGAGAAGCATGTGGAGAACCTCAACTTCGTGGAGAAATGTCTTGGCAAGAGCGTGGAGCAATATTTCGTGAAGGAGTTTTGGAAAGACCACAAGAAGATGTACCAGAACCGTCCCATCTACTGGCTCTTCGCCTCGAAGAAAGGAGCCTTCCAGTGCATCGCCTACATGCACCGCATGAATGCCTACACCGCCGAGCGCATCCGTGCGAAGTACCTCCTCCCCTACATGGAGCATCAGAAAGCAAAGTTGCTGGATCTGGCATCGCGTGTAGCTG
Source organism: Bacteroidales bacterium (assembly GCA_029227175.1). Lineage (GTDB taxonomy): Bacteria > Bacteroidota > Bacteroidia > Bacteroidales > Bacteroidaceae > Bacteroides. Next base: position 1,872 of record JAQXZK010000055.1, read on the forward strand.
CACTTACCACTGCCGAGAGCAAGCAGCTCCAGCAGATTGCCAAGATTCTCGAAGAGTGCCAGGACTACCACGAACGTCTGCAAGTAGTGGCCGAACAGGCTATCACCTTCGACCTCGATGATGGCGTGGTGGTCAACTATGCCAAGTTCGGGGATGTATTGCAAAAGATAAAGTGATAATAAAGAGTAAGCAATGGAAGAAAGCATAAGCAAATATAGAAATGCAGTTAGCACTATCAAGCAGGCTATTCTGCAGAGCCAATACCGCGCAGCCATATTGGTGACAGGAGAACAATTGTCGCTATACTTCGGAATAGGACGCTATGTGTCAGCTCATTCACGCGGAAATCTGTAGTATATGCCCGTCGGCTCACCACCTTTCAAAAGAATTTAGTACAATTAAATAAATTCAAGATATTTAATCATTAATAGTTTGTCTTATGAATTGGGTTCAATTTATCATTAACATGCTTGCAGGCTATGATGTCAGTTTCACACGTGAGAAACTGGAACAATCAATCGCAGCTTTAGAAAGAGAAAAATCGGATTTAGCAAATCGCGTAAATGAACTTGGAGCACAAGTAACCGAGTATAAAGAAAAGAACAACACACTGTCCGATAAGCTAAATGTCTCAAATTCAATTGCTGAGGAGCAGAAGCAGAGAGCATCTTTGGTAACAAGTCAGCTAAATGCCTATAAGACCAATTATGCTAAAGAAAAGAAAGCAAAGGAGGAGTTGCAAGCTAAGGTTGAGTCTGTTCAATCTGAAAAAGAAGAACTGACGAACCAAGTGAATGTTTTGAATGCAACGATTACTCAAAAGACTGATGAAATTGAACATAATAATGAAACTATCGCAAGGCTAACCCAGAAAAATGGCGAGCTTGCAGAAGACATTGCACAAAAAGAGCAAGCGCTACTATCCATACAAGAAGAAAAGAATGCGATAAGAAAAGAGGTTAAAGAGAAACAAGATATTATAACTCAGAAGGAAGCAGAGATTGAACATATTAATGCTGCGCTAACAAAACTACAAGAAGAATCTAATCAGAGCCAGTCAAGTACAGATGAGATACGTGAATTGGAGAACCAAATCCAGGTCCTTCAAGAACAACAATCTGATAGCAGACGTGAAACGGACATTCTTAAAAGTCAGCTGGAGCAGAAAGATAATGAGATAAAAGTAATTGGCAATACTCTCATAGAGGTGAATGAACGCATCAATGAATTCCAAGAACAATTAGCCGAAGCAAATTCGATCATCCAGAATCGAGAGCAAGAAATACAAAGATTAAAAGAATCTATCTCTCGAAATCTGAAAGAGAACGTTCCAAAAGAATCCATAGAAAAGCCGAATAATGAGCTAGTCCTTGATGAATCACTAAATGCTGATGTGCTTGATGAACCTGTAACATTGCAACCAGTTGATAATAAACCTGTAAATACAGAGGAGTCTGGATATACAGATGAACAAAAAGAGCTAGTTTATTTGACATCAAATGACTCTGAAGAAGAGTCACAGCCAGCTCCTGGAGTAGCTGTTAAGGTTGAAAAAAAACAAAATAATAGTATTCGTGTTAAGTCCAAAGAAGATGAAGCCATAGAGTTGGGTGGTAATTCGATGATGGATTTTCCTCCGATTGTTAATGATTATTGCTGTCCGATAAAACTTGATACCTCGCTCGTACACGTGTAAGCACAAAAAATGGGAAAGAAACTTTGTCCTTTCCCAGAAGGTTTGTAACTTTGTGTGACCAAACTACAAATTTTCAAACCCATGGGCAAAGGTA
>JAQXZK010000056.1 GCA_029227175.1 Bacteroidales bacterium
GGAATTACCGAAGAAGACCGCAAGCAGGTATGGGGAATGTTTGCTGACAACGACCAGCAGGTGAATGGCGAATCGCTGTACCTGCAATACTTTAATCAAGTAATCCATTTCAGCGGCGAACACCGTATGGATGACAAGGTAATAGAGGACGTTCTTGTACCGCTGATAAGAACTATAGTAAAGTAAAGAAAAAGAAGAGGCCATGTTAGTGATACATCCAAAAGACAAGACCACGACGATGCTTTCAGCCCTATATGATGGGCTGGAAGCACAAGTTATTGACGACTATCGTTCGACCAAAGAGATGGGGCACCTGTTGCATCATGTCTCTACACAGGAGCGCATTATGTTGCTGGGGCATGGCTCAGACAAAGGACTATTCTTCCGAGCAAACGACAGAGAGGATGGTTTTGACAAAATAATTGTGGGACATCCTCATGCTTATCATCTGCGCAAGCATGGAGGCAACATGGTGGCTGTATGGTGCAATGCCGACCAATTTGCACGTGCAGAAGGCTTGCATGGTTTGTTCACGGGGATGATCATTTCCGAATTGTGTGAGGCTCAAATGTATCAGTTAGAGACCACGCAAGAGGAACTTGACCGTGAGACTGTGAGATTGGCTCGTCGGCTGAGAACATTGCTTGATGAAGGAATCCCTCTGAGTGAGATTCCGAAACGGATGTTGGCTTTGGATGATGTCCACTCGCCCTTGACGATATTCAATTATAGTAATTTTTACTACTTATGATTGAAATCTAAATGAATTGGGTTAAAAATGAGTAAGCTTGTATTTTTTGAAAAGATTTGCATTATCTTTGCATAAGATAGGTTGCATGTCGACATAACAATCAAACAAGTTTGTTGATTCAGTGTTCGGTTTGCACTATCTTTGCCCAGAGATAAGGCGTTGTTACAGTGTCTTGTCTCTTAGAGAAATACATGTGGAATCCACGAACCTAAAAACACAATGTTATGAAAAATACAAGATTTATTTTGCTCCTTTTTGCGTCTCTGTTTCTTTCGGCTGCGGCATTTGCCCAGAAAAACGATAAGGGTGACGATGATAAAGTTCCGTTCAATGGCCTGATTGTAGACCTGGCCGGCAATCCTATTAAGCGTGCCATGATATATGTAGAGTCTAAGAGTCGTTATTCTATCAGTGACAAGAACGGTAAGTTCGGACTTACCAACGTAAAGGAGAATGATACGATTCATATCAAATACCGCAAGAACTATTATCATATTCCTGTCGAGGGTCGTAAAAGTATGAAGATACGTCTGGGTGATCAACTCGAATTGGCCGATGCCCAAGAAGATCAGGTCTTGATAGATTTCGGCTATGGTTATGTAAAGCGTCGCGAGGTGACTACTCCGACAGGATATATCACAGGAGATGACCTGATTAAATCTGGACAGACTAATATCATCAACGCACTGAAAGGACGCGTTGCCGGTCTTCAGGTTCATGATGGACAGGTAACTATACGTGGTACAAGCAGTGTCAATCTTGACTGTACACCATTGTATGTGGTTGACGGTTCTGTTGTTACTTCGCTGGATTATCTCTCTGTCTACGATGTTGAATCTGTACAGGTGTTGAAAGACGGTGGTATGTATGGCTCCCGCGGAGCCAATGGTGCCATTGTAGTAAAGACCAAACGAGGTGGAAAATAACGAATACTTTTTACACATAATTTACTAACCGAAAATTTAAACAATGAAAAAACTATTTGTAACCCTGATGACTGTGTTGATGGTTATAGGGGTGTGCCCGGAGAGCCTTTCGGCGGCACAGAAGAAAAAGAAAGCTGCAGTAGAACCTAAGGTTGAGTTTAAGTTACCTTCTGATGAAACGGATGCCGAGAAGGCTGCACGCATGCAGTGGTGGACTGATGCACGTTTTGGCATGTTTATCCATTGGGGACTGTACGCTCTACCAGCTCGTCATGAATGGGTGAGAAACCGCGAACGTATTACGAACGAGCAATATGAGAAGTATTTCAAGCATTTCAATCCCGATTTGTATAATCCAAAGGAATGGGCTCGTCAGGCAAAAGAAGCCGGGATGAAGTATGTGGTGCTCACGTCCAAACATCACGAGGGTTTCTGTCTGTGGGATACAAAGTATACAGACTATAAGGCAACCAACACGCCGATAGGGCGGGATTTGTTGAAAGAATATGTCGATGCATTCCGTGCCGAGGGCATTCGTATCGGTTTTTATTATTCACTGATTGACTGGCATCATCCTGACTTTACTATCGACAGGATTCATCCTCTCCGCATAGACAATGGTACGAAGGAACAATACGCCAAGCTGAATGAAGGCAAGGATATGGCTAAGTATCGTCAGTATATGAAAGACCAGATTACGGAGTTGCTGACTAATTATGGCAAGATTGACATCATTTGGTTTGATTACTCTTATCCCGGAGAGAACGGTAAGGGTCATGAAGACTGGGATTCGGAAGGTCTTCTGAAACTGGCTCGCACCTTGCAGCCGGGTATCATTGTGGATAACCGCCTTGACTTGAATGATGTATGGGGAGGATGGGACATTCAGACTCCCGAGCAGGTGAAGGTTGCTTCACATCCTACATGGAACGGGAAGAAGGTCCATTGGGAGACCTGCCAGACATTCTCTGGCTCTTGGGGATATTATCGCGATGAAACGACTTGGAAGAGTCCTGCACAACTCATCGAACTGCTCTCTGAGACAGTCAGCAAGGGTGGAAACCTCTTGCTTAACGTCGGTCCAACAGCCCGTGGTGAATTTGATTATCGTGCTACAGAGCGTTTGAAGGCCATGGGTGAGTGGATGCATGCCAACAGCAGGTCTATCTATGGCTGTACGGAAGCTCCTGAAGACCTGAAGGCTCCGGCCAACACCATCCTGACTTACAATCCTAAAACAAATGTATTGTATATCCACTTGCTGAACTATCCGATGGGTAAGTTGCCTTGTGAGTTCTTGGACAAGATAGAATATGCACAATTCCTCCATGATGCGTCAGAGATTAAGTTTGACCAAAAGGGTTTTACGCTGCCTATCCTGAAGCCTCATGTCGAGATACCTGTCATTGAGGTATTCTTGAAGAAGTAAACACTACTGAATGTGTGCTGGCTGGTCACCCCAAGGAGGCCTGCCAGGAAATGATACGACCAAGGGTGATGCGTCACTTCCTTGGGGTCTTCTTATTCGTTCAAATCAAAATAACCATTTTTTTTTGGGGGGGTGTAAATACAAAATACATGGAGTAACCCGAGTAACTGCGGTAACAGGATGGGGTAGTACTTGTCACGCCAAAAAGGTGCTGTCTTTCCCTAAAAAATCTTGACTGTAGATTCTTATCTAAAGAACATTTAGAAAATAAGGGGTTAACGGTGAACCCGAAACCCCTTGTGTTTTTTATCTGATAAATAGCAGTTCGCGATACTTGGGCAGTGGCCAGAGTTCGTCGTCGACAATCATCTCGAGCATGTCTATCTCGTGGCGGATGGATTCGAGCATGGGGGCAATGGTGTCGTGATAGACGATGGCTCGCTGGCGTAGGTTTTCTATCCGGTTGGCTACCTTGCGTGCGTTTATCATTTTTTCTACGTCAGCTGTGATACGCTGTGTGCGTGTCGAGATTTCTTTGATTTGCTTCATGTTGTTCTCGGAGAGGGCCGGCGCTTCGCCCTGGAAGATGTCGAGCACCTTGTGGACGTTGTCGATGAGCGTGCTTTGGTATCGGGTTGCTACGGGTATGATATGGTTGATAGCGATGTCGCCAAAGACGCGTGCTTCAATCTGTATTTTCTTGATGTAGGTCTCCCACTTGATTTCGTTGCGTGCCTCGAGTTCCTTGGCGTGCATGACGTTAAGCGACTCAAACATGTGGATGGTCTCGGGCTTGAGGTATGCGTCGAAGATTAGCGGGCAGCTGGTCTCGATGTCGAGTCCGCGGCGGCCTGCCTCTGCACGCCATTCTTCAGAGTAGCCGTTGCCTTCGAAGCGGACGGGCTTGCAGGTCTTGATGTCTTCGCGCAGGATTCTCAGGATGGCAGCGTCTTTCTCTATGCCACCGGCCATTAGGCTGTCGACACGTGTCTTGAAGTTGACCAAGGCCTCGGCTACAGCACTGTTCAGACTGATGAGAGCGCTTGCGCAGTTGGCTTCGGAGCCGACGGCTCTGAACTCAAATCGGTTGCCGGTGAAGGCAAATGGCGAGGTGCGGTTGCGGTCTGTGTTGTCTATCATCAGTTCGGGAAGTGAGGGGATGTCGAGGTCGAGGCCGTGCTTACCAGCGATGACTATCTTATCTTCGGCAGCGTTCTCGAGGTGGTCGATGAGGTCGGAGAGGTGTTTGCCTAAGAAGGAGGAGATGATGGCCGGTGGGGCTTCGTGTCCTCCAAGGCGGTGGGCATTGGTGGCGCTCATGATGGAGGCTTTGAGCAGTGCGTTGTGCTTGTATACGCCCATGAGGGTCTCAATGATGAAGGTGAGGAAGCGGAGGTTCTCTTCCGGTGTCTTGCCCGGGGCGTGGAGCAGACAGCCGGTATCGGTGCTGAGCGACCAGTTGTTGTGCTTGCCGCTGCCATTGATGCCGGCAAAGGGCTTCTCGTGGAGCAGGCAGCGAAAGCCGTGTTTGCGGGCAATTTTCTTCATGAGGTCCATGATGAGCATGTTGTGGTCGACGGCGAGGTTGCACTCTTCGTAGATGGGTGCCAGTTCGAACTGGTTCGGGGCGACTTCGTTGTGTCTGGTCTTGCAGGGGATGCCTAATTGGAGTGCACAGATCTCGAGTTCTTTCATGAAGGCAGCCACACGGCCGGGGATGGCTCCAAAGTAGTGGTCTTCCATCTGCTGGTCTTTGGCAGCACTGTGTCCCATGAGGGTGCGGCCGGTCAGCAGCAGGTCGGGGCGTGCTCCGTAGAGTCCTTCGTCTATGAGGAAATATTCCTGTTCCCACCCAAGGTTGGTGACTACTTTCTTGACATCCGGATAGAAGTAGCGGCATACGTCGGTAGCAGCCTTGCTAATGGCGTGCAGCGACTTGAGCAGGGGTGTCTTGTAGTCGAGTGCCTCGCCGGTGTAGGCGATGAATACCGTAGGAATCATCAGTGTGTCGTCGATGATGAACACGGGCGACGTGGGGTCCCACGCCGAGTAGCCGCGTGCCTCGAAGGTGCTACGGATGCCACCGTTGGGGAAGGAGGAGGCGTCGGGCTCTTGTTGTACGAGCATCTTGCCGGTAAATTCTTCTATCATGCCTCCCTTGCCGTCGTGCTCGACAAAGGCATCGTGCTTCTCTGCAGTGGTGTCGGTAAGCGGCTGGAACCAGTGGGTGCAGTGGGTGACGCCCAGTTCCATGGCCCATTTCTTCATGCCTTTGGCTACTTGGTCGGCCATGGAGCGGTCAAAGGGTGCTCCGTGGTCAATGACATTGCACATCATATTGTAGACCTGCGTGGGCAGGTATTTGTACATCTTCTCCTTGTTGAATACATACTTTGCAAAATACTCGGACGGACGTTCTGATGGGACCTCTACGTCGAGCGGTTTTTTCGTGAAAGCAGTTTCTACGACTCTAAATCTTAGTTGTGACATAAAAATGGGTGTGTTGTTTTAGTTCTGTTCCTTTCCTGTGTTCCTTTTCCGGTGTGAGGACTATATCTCGATTTCGCCCTCGAAGACGATGGCTGCCGGACCGGTCATCATCACATGTCCCTCTTCGTTGAGGTCTATCTCGACATCGCCTCCGTCCATTCTCACCAGTACGGGTTTTCTAGTGCGGTGGTTGGTGATGGCCGATACGGCGGTGGCACATGCTCCCGTGCCGCAAGCCATCGTGACGCCCGAGCCTCGTTCCCATACCCGCATGCGCACGCTACCGTCGGCCAGCACCTGTGCAAACTCGACGTTAGTACGATCCTTGAAGTAGGGGTGGCACTCGATGAACCGGCCTTCCCGCTCCAGGTTTACTTGCGTGATGTCGTCGACATAGATTACGAAGTGCGGGTTTCCCATGGAGATGGCCGAACCGGTGTAACGGCCGGCCTCGGTGGTGAGGACTTCTTCGCGCATGGGTTGTGGACCCCGGCCCCGGTCTATGAGTTCGTCGCAGGCTACTCCCATGTCGACCGTGACGCTCTCTACGATGCCGTTCCTGACATGCAAATGGAGAATCTTTATGCCCGAAAGGGTTTCAAGGGTGACCACCGTATTCCGGGTGAGGTCTTTCTCGTAGACGTATTTGGCTACACATCTGGTCCCGTTCCCGCACATCATGGCTTCTGAACCGTCGTTATTATAGATGTGCATGCTGAAGTCGGCTATCTCGGAAGAGCCTATCAGGATGAGTCCATCGCTGCCAATGCCAGTGTGGTATTTGCTCCAGCGGATGGAGAGTTCTTCGGGGTTTTCGAGGGGGAACTGCATCGTGTTGACGTAGATGTAGTCATTGCCCGTTCCGTGCATCTTGGTGAATTTGATTTTCTGGCTCATATGTCAGGGGCTATTTCTATCTTTAGTTTTACAGTTTTTCCAACTTGGTCTGCAGCAGAACAGGCTCGTTGGTCGTGATGAAGTCAACACCTTTCTCGATGAAGAAATCCATGTCGTCGGGGTTGTCTACGGTCCACACGTTGACCTTCATCCCCAGCCGGTGACATTCGTCAATCCACTCGGGATGTTCCTTAAACACCTTGATATGATAGTCGGGTCCGGCACAACCGATGGCCTTGAGCTGGCTCGGGTTGAGGTCTCCGTTGAGGTAGTACACGGGCGTTCCCTGGGGTGCCAGCCTAATCAGTTCCTTGGTGGCGTGAAGTGAGAAGGCGATGTACTCCATACGGTCTTCGAGATGGAGTTGGCTCACCATTTCGGTGATTTGCCTGCATGCCTCGGTCTCTTGCTCCGGGGTGCGGTGTGACTTCAGTTCCAGGATGATTTTCACCTGTAGTTTGCGGGCTTTCTTCAGGTATTGTCTGAGGGTGGGGAGTTGCTCGCCGTTGTCGAGTGTAATGGTTGAGCAGGTCTTGAGGGAAGCGTCCTGTATGGTTACTCCCTTGAAGGTGCGGTCATGATTGACTACCAACACTTTGTCGCTAGTCATCCACACATCGAGTTCCGAACCGTAGCAAGCTATCCGGTCTGCTTCCCGGATGGATGCGAGAGAGTTCTGTGCCGAACCGGCAGTCTTCCAATATCCACGATGTGCTATCACTTCTGTGCGTTGGGCATAGGTGTTACACGTGGAAGCGAGTGCCACAAAGAGGGCAAGTAGTAATTTCGTCGTTTTCATACGGTGTATTGTTTGTTTTCAAAGGTACGAAGATGTAGTTGTTGTTGTTTCTTGCGTTGTTCAGATTTTATTTCTCCAGTCCGGCTTTTAGACACCGGATGACAGCCGAATTGAATCCGGCATGGTCGAGTTGGTTCAGTCCGCGAATGGTCAGTCCGCCGGGGGTGGTCACCTTGTCTATGGCAACAGCCGGATGCAGTCCCGAACCTTCCAACACAGCCACTGCTCCTTTCATGGCTTGCATCGCAATCTGTTGCGCCTCTGCCGGGTAGAGCCCCATCTCGACACCACCTTCCATCATGGCATGGATAAATCTCATGACATAGGCAATGCCGCATCCCGACAGCATGTTGCCGGCTGCCACGTGCTGCTCCGTACACAGGTTGACCTTGCCGACTTGAAGCATCAAACGGCGGACTACTGCTGTCGTTTCATCCGATACATGAGCGGCCGGAGCCAGATAAGTCATGCTTTCGTGGAACTCGGCTGCGATATTGGGCATGACATAGAAGACGATTGCCGTCGGGCATCCCAGGAAACTACGGAGACTCTCTGTAAAGACATTGGCAGCCACAGATAGGATGACTTGACGGGTGAAGTCAATCTCGCCCTTTATCTGATGGCAGACTTCTTCGATGAGCCATGGTTTGACGGCAAGCACAATGATATCAGCCCTTCTGACTGCCTCTTTGTTGTCGGTAGTAGTCTTTATCTGCGGATATTCGTTTCGGAAACGAGATAGGGTGTCTTCGGTACGTGCCGTTACCGTGAGTTCATGATCACCCTTCTTGGCCCAGCCTTTAATCAGGGCTCCACCCATGTTGCCTGCTCCGATAATTGTAATTTTCATAGTCTGTGTAAAAATTTACATTTTAAAATCTATTATCTATAATCCGGCTTATCTGGATGCCAAACTTGTGTGCAAACATCAGATTCAAAATCATGAACATGATGCCGGCTATCCCGCAGGCAATCATCTCTTTCGTACTCATGACGAGGCCGATGCTGTGTTGTCCATATATGGCATAAGGCAAGAGGAATATAGAGGTTATGACTCCGGGTACATACCCTTTGACCAGGATAGCCTGTGTGAGGTGTATAAACAAATGAATGGAAAATGCCATGAAAATGCAAGTCCATATCTCGGTGGCAAACGGTCCTTGTACCAATACGTAGGAGGTCACCAGAAGTATGACAATCAGTTCTTCAAATGTCGCAAAGGCAAATGCCTTCGTATCCAGTTGGGATAAGTGGTTGAGTACATGCTTGATACGAGGAAACCGTTTAGTTAAGGTTTCGCGATGCGACAATACCCAGCAGTGTTGCTTGATTACCTCTTCTACATCGTGTATGACGAATAAAATCGGAAGTGGCAGGACCAGGTATAAAAAGACCGGTGCACTCATTGTTTATATGTGATAGTATTTATATTTCAAGTTTCAGACCATCGTAGGCAAAGTGGACCGAGTCGGGCAGTTGGGAATCCATCTCGGCATGTCGTCCGGCGTGATGACACATGTGTGTGAGGTATGCCCTTCGAGGTTTGATGGCCGAGATGATGTCCAGGGTCTCGCCTATAGAGAGATGCGTGGGGTGGGGCAAGGGTCTCAAGGCGTTGATGATAAGTGTATCGATGTGGCGCAATGCAGAGAGGGTTTCTTCCGGAATAGTCTTGGCATCGGTGATGTATGCAAACTTTTCTCCGATGAGGTATCCCAAGATGGGTAATTTCCCATGCATGATGCTAAGCGGTGTGACAGTGGTGTCTCCAATCTTGAAGGGTTTCATCGGATTGGCTACATTCAGGTAGATGCGTGGAATACCCGGATAACTCTTCTCGACAAAGCAATAGGGCATGTGCTCGCAGAGATGCTTGGCTGTGATGTCATTGGCATAAACCGGAATATCTCCGAAGACAGAGAACGGACGGAGGTCGTCCAGTCCCCCCACGTGGTCGTAGTGTTCGTGGGTGATGAGTACAGCATCAATTTGCTGATACAGATGCTCGCGCAAGACCTGTTGGCGGAAGTCCGGTCCACAGTCCAATAGTATGGTCTTTCGTTCGTCAGTCTCTATCCAGACCGAACAGCGCAAGCGGTTGTCACGAGGGTCAACAGACGTGCACACGGGACATGTGCAGCCTATTTGTGGCACGCCTGTGGAGGTTCCAGTTCCTAATAGAGTGACTTTCATGTTGATGTGTTTGATTTAAATGCTTACATCTTCAAATTTGTAGAGTTCCCATTGAGGTCCTTTCCTACGGAAATAGAGCACGTTCGTTTCTCCCGAACCAATGCTGTTTATTTTCATAATCTTACGGTTTGAGTCGGCTGTGTTCGGCTGACCGTAGTTGATAAAGGATTGAGACTCGGCCGAGAGTATGGGTTTGAACGCTGGCCATTGTTCGTCTTTGATGGTGGTCTCAAGTATGGAGAATTCGTCTTCGGGGTCAATCGTAACAAGTTGGATGTGAGATGCGATATGCTGGTACTGGAATGTGCTGTCCGCTGCAAATTGGTGGTAGAAATTCAGAAACTCGAAATCCTCGTCGGCCATTGTGAAAATGTTGATGGCCTCCAGCATCCATGCTCTGTTCTTTTTCTCGAAGTAGTATTTCTTGACTGTTTTAGATGCCAACATAACAAATTCCACCTGTACCGAGGTCAAGGTCGTGTCGAGTACGCAATCCATGTCTGCCTCTTGGTCAAAGAGAATGCTGTAGGTGTTGTCTTGGCTGAAAACATTGTTGTGATGCCAGTCGTTGCGGCTGATATAGGTGGACGTGTCGTGGTCGTAATAAGGCAGGGGGAAGATGGTCCTGCTCACTTGAAACCTGGAGTTGTCGGCATAACTGAAGAGAAAGTCGTCGAAGAGTTCGTCTGCATTGTTAGGCTGCTGCATCTCTTCGGTGAGTTGCTGCTCAATCTCTAACGAGTCACAGCCTGCATCGATAGTGTCTGTCAACAAGTCCTGTTCGGACAGGTTTGTTTCCTTGGCCTTCTGTTGGCATGATACAAGGACAAGAATGCACGACAATATGATGAATACCTGACGCATGACCACTACGTTTCTTTTCTATTTTTGTTGGAAGTTAGAATAAATGACCCTTGGGCAAACGACGGCAATTGTATCCGGAAGCCATTATTTCACCGTATGCTCCAGCAGATCGGATTGCAATTAAATCACCTCGGCGGCATTGGTTGAGTTGGATGTCAGATGCAAAAACGTCACTTGACTCGCAGATTGGACCTACTACATCGTAGGTCTGACAACCGGCTTGGGAAGTGATGTTCTCGATTTTATGGCACGCCTGATACAGGGCAGGACGAATCAAATCCGTCATGCCGGCATCGAGAATGACAAACTTCTTGTTGGTCCCTTCCTTGACATATAACACTTTGGAAATAAGTGAGCCGCATTGGGCAACTACCGAGCGTCCCAATTCAAAGTGGACTTCTTGCCCCGGGCGCAACTTGAGATGTTGGGCGTATGTCTCAAAATATGTGCGGAAGGCAGGAATAGGATGTTCGTTCGGATTCTCGTAGTCTACCCCGAGCCCGCCCCCGACATTGATATGCTTAACAGCGATTCCGGCATGCTCCAGTCTGTCCTGCAACTCGTTGATACGATGGCAAAGAGCAGTGAAGTCATCCATCAGGAGTATCTGCGAACCTATGTGGAAGTGAAGTCCGATGAACTTGACATTGCTCATCTTCTGAGCCATGTCAATCACCTTCTCCATGTCGTTCATGCTAATTCCAAACTTGTTTTCAGCAAGACCGGTCGTGATATGTGCATGGGTATGTGCTCCTACGTCGGGATTGATGCGGAATGCTACATTGGCCGTCTTGTCTTTTTTTGTGGCCCATTCGTTTATCGTTTCCAGTTCGGGGATGCTTTCTACGTTGAAGCAGAAAATGTCGTTGTCCAGAGCTGTGTTGATTTCCCAATCGGCTTTGCCGACACCGGCGAAAACAATTTTATCGGCGGGGAATCCGGCCTCAATCGCAGCGGTAATCTCACCACCGCTCACACAGTCGGCACCTAATCCCGTAGAGGAGATAAGTTTCAGGATTCGGGGGTTGGCATTGGCCTTGACAGCATAGTGGACGTGGAAGTTGGAGTACTTTCCTGCTTCCTTGATGATGGTCGAAAGGGTGCTGTCTAAGATTTTGCTATCGTAGTAGTAGAAAGGGGTTTCAATATCTTGAAACTTTTCAATAGGGAATATACCTTTATTATTTGTCATAGTCACGGGAGTCAATAAGAAAGAGGGAAAGACAATCGCGTTGTGATAGAGGGAATGCTCGGGGAGAACTTTCCCGGATTATGCATCCTCAGTTGTTGTCTCCGGCTCTTTATCTGATACTGCATCGCAGGCATCATAACATGCTTTACCTTGTGCCTGCAATTCGATGGTGTGATTGTTGCAACAGAATACTTTGCCCGGAAACTCTTGCAGCAGTTTCATGTTGTGTGTCGTCACAATGACTAACGTACCTGCTTTGCTGAGATTGTAGAGTAGGGAGATGATGTTGCGTCCGGTCTCTTCATCTAAATTGCCTGTCGGTTCATCGGCAAGGATAATTTGCGGACTATTCAGTACGGCACGGGCAATCACGATGCGTTGCTGTTCTCCACCGGAGAGTTCGTTCGGGTATTTGTCTTTTTTCTCGCTCATACCCACCAACTGCAGTACTTCATCAATCCTGTTTTTGATTTCTTTTTTGTTTTTCCAACCGGTTGCATGAAGTACAAACGAGAGGTTGTCTTTGACGCTTCGGTCGGTAAGGAGCTGGAAGTCTTGAAAGACAATGCCCAATTTGCGACGCAAGGCAGGAACGTTTTTCCGGCGAATGTTCTTCATGTCGTTCCCCAATACGGTGGCCTTTCCGCCAGCAATGTCCAATTCGGCATACATTGTTTTCAACAGCGAGGTCTTTCCCGTTCCGACTCTGCCGATGAGGTACACGAACTCTCCTTGTTGTAATTGGATGTCGACATTGCTGAGGATAGTCTGGTCTTTCTGGTGAATTTCTACTTGCCGGTAGTCAACAAGAACTTCCTTTTCCATGTTTGTTGTTTATAGTTTGGTGAGAATCAATGTTTGTGCCAGGTGGCGCTATGGCGTTCGATGAGTTCGCGCGCCAGGTCCTCGATGCGATATCCTTTTGAGGTAAGGAGCACAATGAGGTGATAGAGTAGGTCCGAGCCTTCGTAGATGAGTCGGTCGTCTGTTCCGTTGCATGCCTCAATGACGGTTTCCACGGCTTCCTCGCCAACCTTCTGTGCCATCTTGTTTACGCCCGACTTGAACAGGCTGGTGGTGTAGGAGCCTTCAGGCATTTCCTTGTAGCGCTTGTCGATGAAGTCTTGCAGTTCTTTGAAGAACATGACCGGCTCTTCGTTCTTTTCACCCCAGCAGGTGTCTGTGCCAGTGTGGCAGACGGGGCCCGACGGTTCTACCTGAATCAGCAGGGTGTCGTTGTCGCAATCGGCTTTCATGGACACCAGATTGAGGAAGTTGCCGCTTTCTTCGCCTTTTGTCCAGAGTCGGTTCTTGGTTCGGCTGAAGAAGGTTACCTTTCCTGTCTCTATGGTTTTATCGTATGCTTCCTTGTTCATGAAGCCTAACATCAGTACTTTGGCTGTGTGGGCATCCTGTATGATGGCAGGAACAAGGCCGTTCATTTTGTCAAAATCTAAGTTCATGATACGCTTGTGTTTATGTCTTGTGTATATGTGCAGTTAGTGACGTATGTCAATACCGAGATTGCAAAGATACGATTTTAATTCCGGAATCTTTATTTCTCCGAAGTGAAAAACGCTTGCAGCCAGGGCTGCGTCAGCTTTGCCCTGGGTGAAGACATCTTTGAAGTGCTCCATGGAGCCGGCTCCTCCCGATGCAATGATGGGGATGGAGCGTTCGTCAGAGAGTTGTGCCAGTGCTTCGTTGGCGTATCCCGTCTTTACTCCGTCATGGTTCATACTGGTAAAGAGTATCTCGCCTGCGCCTCTTTCTTCTGCTTCCTTACACCAGGTGTAGAGTTCCCTGTCGGTTTCTACGCGTCCTCCGTTCAGGTAGCATTTCCATCCGTTTTCCGGTGTCAGTTTGGCGTCAACCGCCAGCACGCACACTTGTGAGCCAAAGTGTTTCGCTATTTCGTCTATCAGATTCGGGTTTTTGATGGCTGCCGAATTGATTGAAATTTTGTCGGCTCCTGCTGCGAGCAGTCTGGAGACGTCTTCTATATCATGTATGCCTCCACCTACTGTAAATGGGATGTTGATGTTGGCTGCAATGCGTTGCACGAGTTCGGCAAACGTTTTCCGGCCTTCGAAACTGGCTGTTATATCGAGGAATACCAATTCGTCTGCCCCTTGTTCGCTATAGGCACGAGCCAGTTCCACCGGGTCGCCAGCTTGACGCAGATTGACGAAGTTGGTTCCTTTTACCGTCTGACCGTCCTTGATGTCCAGACAAGGGATGATGCGCTTTGCTAACATAGTTCGGTATTCTCTCTCTTTAGTGGTGGTTGATGATATGGTTCTCTAATTGCTGTAGGGTGATTCGGCCTTCGTACAGGGCTTTGCCAAAGATAACGGCCGGAATGTCGTTTTCTTCCAGTTCCAGAATGTCGTCCATGGAACTGACACCACCGCTTGCAATGATATACAGGTCATTGAATTGTTGTCTGATATCGCAATATAACCGGGTCGACGGTCCGTGTAACATGCCGTCTCGGTTGATGTCTGTACAGATGACTTTGCTCACTCCTTGCTGTGTGTAGTCCGTAAGGAATGTTGTGAGTTCAAGGCGGCTGTCTTCTTTCCACCCGCTGACGGCAATCATATTGTCCTTGACGTCTGCTCCCAATATGATCTTCTCCGGACCGTATGTGTTCAGCCATCGTTTGAAGGTTTCGGGATTCTTGACGGCAATGCTTCCGCCTGTCACCATCTGGGCTCCGCATTCAAAGGCTATGCGCAGGTCCTCGTCTGATTTCACCCCACCTCCAAAGTCGATTCTCAGTCCGGTGCGGGAGGCGATTCGCTCCAGCGTGCGATAGTTCACGATGTGGTGTGAGGCTGCTCCGTCCAGGTCTACGACATGCAACCGCTGTATGCCGTGTGCTTCCAGTTCGGCGGCTACTTCCTCCGGACTCTCGTTATATATCTTCTTGCTGTCATAGTCGCCCTTTGATAGTCGTACACACTTGCCATCAATAATGTCAATGGCCGGTATTAACTCAATCATGATGGTTTATATTATTATAGGTTGAGGAAATTTTTCAGGATGCGCTCGCCTGTGCTTCCACTTTTCTCGGGGTGGAATTGGGTAGCATAAAAATTGTCCTTGTGCAATGCTGCACTAAACGGATGGATGTAGTCGGTTGTTGCTGCGGTATATTCGCATAAGGGTACGTAATAACTATGGACGAAGTAAACGTATTCTTCATGGGTGAAATCCTCAAACAAGCGGCTGTTGGTCCGGGTGATGGTGTTCCACCCCATGTGAGGAACCTTGTCTTCGTGCCTGTGACTGATGAATCTTTTCACCTCAGCATCAAAAATGCCCAGGCAGTCCACATCTCCTTCTTCTGAATGTTTGCACATCAGTTGCATACCCAAGCATATGCCCAAAACCGGTTGGCGCAAACTGCGGATTAGGTTGTCCAATCCGTCTTTCTGTAAGAAGTTCATGGTTGTCTCGGCTTCGCCTACACCCGGGAAAATGATTTTATCGGCTCGAAGTAGCAGGTCTTTGTCTGCTGTGATGGTCGCTTCTATACCTAATCTGCGTAGAGCATAATCAACTGAGCGTATGTTTCCGGCGTTGTATTTTATGATGGCTACTTCCATTTTTCTGTTGTATTTATGGCTACAAAAGTACGATTTCTTGGAAAGAATAGCAAAAAAAATGCTTTAACTATTGCAGAAATAAAAAATATGTCTACCTTTGCAACCGCAATCACGAAATGATAGCCTTTTGGTGCGTTAGTTCAGTTGGTTAGAATACATGCCTGTCACGCATGGGGTCACGGGTTCGAGTCCCGTACGCACCGCAATCTCAAGATGCAAAATCAAGTGAAGTCCTGAAGTATAATACTTTGGGACTTTTTTTATTTACAGCGGACATGGTAAAATCGGGGTCAATCCGGCTCAGTAGAGGGTCAGTAGAAAGGCGGGACAAGACAAATAGAAAAACTGCCAATTATAACAGGAGACAATCCTTTTTCTCAAAGGTTTGTCTCCTGTTTGGCTTCTTTAGCTATCTACTATTTGTAGTGAATGAAGAGAAAAAAAGTCCGTTGAAATAAGGAAAAGAC
>JAQXZK010000057.1 GCA_029227175.1 Bacteroidales bacterium
CGTGTCTACGGCCGGACGCCTGCTGCGGCCCGCCTCACTCAGCTCCAGCCGGGCCCTCTCGGCACGGATGAAGTCCATGAGTTCAGACAGCTTCCCCTCCGTGTCCATCATCTTCAGACCGTTCAGGGCGGCAATCAGCCGCGCATAGGCATCCTCCGCCTTCCTGCGTGCCGTGGCATGTGCACCGACGGGTATCTGACTGCGTTCCTCCGTGCGGCTCATCACATCCTGATGCAACGACTCCACCAGTGCATGCAGTTCCCTCGCCTTGCGATCCAGTCCGAGCAACTCCACCTCAGACCGGTACATCGTCGTGAGACCCCTCACAAACAGCTTCAGTCGGGCCAGCCGGTGCAGGAACTTCATCTTCGAGGTGATGCCTGCATTCCTCAGGTGCTCAAGCAGCACGTAGGCCGCCTCCTTTTCCTCTTTCTCGCCGAGCAGCAGGCTTATCTTCACCTCCTGTGCATAGGCGCGGAACTTCCCGTAGGCCAGGCGGTCCTTGCGGTTGATGCTGCGCGTATAGGAACTCGCGCGTGGATGCATGATATACCGGCTCTGGACGGCCAGTCTACCCTCCAGCTCCTCGACCAATGGTCCTACAAGACCCATTACCTCTCTGTTGGCTTTCGCCCTGCCGACTACATCCCTCGAATGTGCCAGCTGAATTGCGGCAGCAAATCTGCGCAAACTTGTTTTCAATGAATTGTTCATAACCCAATAATATTAAATTTCTTTCTGTGCACAACATACTCGATATCTCCCCGGCTACGCTCATCATTCAACCCTCTTCATCGTCTGCATCTCCTTTTGTGATATAGTCTCCTTGCAGATATTCCCGCCATGAGGCGTTACAGGTGCATCGCTTTCCGGATGAAAACAGATAAGTTGTGCTTCCGCAGGCGAAAGTACGAATTATTCTGTAAAGGACAATCAAAAGAAGGTGTTTTTTTCACCGTTCACCTCTGTCAATGAATGACTTCCACCGCCAAAATGCTATCTACATCGCGACAAAACCGTTATGGAAGTGGAAAAATACCGGCTGCATCATGACAAAGATATTTCGGAAAAAAGAAAAACACCGGCTGCATCATGACAAAAGCATTTCGGAAATAGGAAAAGCACCTTCTGCACGATGACAAAGGTATTTCGGAAAAAGAAAAGCACCATCTGCACGAAGACAAAGGTATTTCGGAAATGGAAAAACACCATCTGCACGATGACAAAGGTATTTCGGAAATGGAAAAACACTATCTGCATGATGACAAAGGTATTTCGGAAAAAGAAAAGCACCATCTGCACGAAGACAAAAGTATTTCGGAAATAGAAAAATACCTTCTGCATGACGACAAGGAGTCCTGGGAGAAGGAATAGTATCTTCACCACATGAGAATCAGGCTCACGAACAGTATTTATTTGTTCGGCAAGGGAGATCAGATACTATCAAAGCAAAGCAACAAAAAAAATGTTGTCGGAGTTGTCTTGAGTTGTCGTTTTAAATACATCAGACAAGAGAGGATAACAAGGGATTCTCTCCTTTTTTCTCAATAAATGCTCGTAAGTTATCGGTATTCGTATCCTCAGCTAATCACTACTAAGCCGTTTTTATGCTGTATCGTGCCGTTCGCTTTGACCCGAATGGATGGGGCAAGGACAAAAAAAAGAAATACCTCCCACGTTTGTGGGAGGTATTCAAAATGGAAAATCTCACGATTTTCTCATTTCCTAACCTTAAATCTAAATCTCTATGAAAAAAACGTTGTGCAAAAGTATATCTTTCTTTTTGATATAAAAAATATTTGAGAAAGAAATATTGTAATTTTAATTCACTTTTATAGTTTGGAGTGAAATTTGCTTATAAATCATAAGTATAACAGGGGAAAAATAACGAATCTGTAAGCATTTCTTCGAGTGGGGCCGGTGCTTCAGTTTATGGAGAAGTGAGGCATGCTCTTGATGAGCCGGGCATAGATGGGATTTTTTTGGAGGACAGAGGGATTCCCGATGACGAACAGTTGTTTGCGGGCTCTTGTGAGAGCCACGTTCAGTTTGCGGTCGATGGGCTGTCCCTGTTCCATACTCATGTTGCAGAGGAAGTCGAGTTGTATGCTGTCCGACACGCAGCAGGAGTAGACGATGACATCGCGCTCGCTGCCCTGATAGCGTTCGACAGTGTCGATCATGATGTTGTTGAGAGCCTCGATGCCCAGCTTGTATATCTCGTGCCGGATGAGGGCTATTTGTGTGCGGTAGGGGGTGATGATGCCCAGGGTGTGGTTAGGGCGGAAGCCCTCTTCGCTCCGGCTGTATTGTTCGTAGACCATGCGGGCGATGAGAGCCGCCGTGCTTGCTTCGGGCAGGTTGCCCCTGGCGTTTGCTCCGGACTTGTCGGCAGTGGGGAAGAAACCCGTACGGCTTTGCATAATCTGTCGATAGGGACTGTCGAGGAGCTCCTCCGGCAGCAGGATGCTGCCATGCTGGTGGTCCAGTCCTACGGGAAGGAGCTTTCCCCGGTAGAAGGCTTTGTTGGGGAAGTCGGCGATGACTTCGTTCATGCGTCCCTGTCGGCAGAGCATGTCGTAGGAGCGTCCCGAGTCGTCGTGCTCCAGGGCCATCCGATAGAGGCGTTCAAACAATGAGTCGCGCAGGTTGGTGAGCGAGAGCGCCCGCAGTTCTTCGTCGTGGATTTCAGTCTGTCCGGCCGATTGCATCACAACGGCCGGCAACTGCTTGTGGTCTCCAATCATGATGAACTTGTCGATAGCTTCTTTCCCGTCCTTGTCCCGTTGGCAGATGAGTCCTGCGAGCTGGGGCTCCAGTATCTGGCTGGACTCGTCGATGATAGCCACGTCAAAATGCTTGATTCGGAACAGGTCACTCTTGCCGGAAAGGGTCGATACAGTGCCGATAAAGATATGGCAGCTGCAGAGGAGGTCGCGCACCTGCCCGCGGTTCCGGCACGGGGACAGGACGTTCCTGAGCAGGTGGGGGCGATAGGCCTCTTCGCATGCCAGTTCGTTGCCTATGCGTATGTATCGGGGTTGGGGAGAGATGCTTTCCACTGCCTTGCATATCTCGTCGATGGCCCTGTTGGTGTATGACAGCAGCAGGATGTCTTTTCCTTCACCGGCAAAGGCTTCTACCATGCTCTTCAAGGCCCGTGATGTCTTGCCGGTACCAGGCGGACCCACTAACAGGAAGTAGTCCTTGGCGGCCTGAGCCTTGAGGGTGATGCGTCTGAAGTCGTCTGTCGCTGTCTGAATGGCAGCGTTGTATGTCGTGTCAAATTCGGGTGGTCGCGTACCCAGCAGTAGTTGTCTTCTTCGTTCGGTGGCCGTGAGGAATGAGGCCAGTCCCTGAAACATCGTGCGGAAGGAGGTGTCGGTGATATCGTGCTCGATGGCATACAGACTGTCAGTCGGCAGTACGTTCAGGTTGCGTTGCGGGGCCTTCAGTCGCACGGTGAGTTGCCGGTCGGTAATGTCTTCCAGATTTCCCTTGAACACCATGTGGCTGGTGGCCGTGTCTTGGGTGGTGTCGCCCGCCTCGTAGAGGATAATGGTATCTCCCGGTCGGAAGTTGGGCAGTGGGATGGGATTGTCTTCACGGTCATCTTGGGGGCAGGAGAAGCTGAGCGTCAGTCGGGGGGCGTCTGGGTCATCGGCCAGATTGCTCTCAATGCGCAGGCCTTGCATCAGTTCTCCGGCCTTGCACTTCTCTTCGTGGGTGGACAGCCACAGTGAGGAGGCACCACGCCGGGAGGGATGGGAGGTGTCGCCCGACTTGCTGGTATACAGCTCTTTGGTCGTGAAATTGTAGAGCGCCAGGAAATACTTGCGCTCGAGTGGGGAGAGGCTGTCGAGTTGTCGGCCGAATGAGCTGATGCGCGGAGCCAGGAACTGCTTCCACAGCCGGCCCTCCAGCTGGTTCAGGTTGAGTGTGTCGGGGGTTATCCGGTGCAGGAGTTCGTCGGTGAAGGACAGGCTGTCGTGATGCCGGACGAGGTATTCCGTGCGAACAATCTGGTTGCGTACGTTGATGGCACGTCTCACCTGATTCCACACCGGGCGCGCAGGATAGAGCAGCGGATAGGTGGTGTAGAGCAGATAGGGCCGGACATCTTGGTGCTTCATGTGCATGGAGAATTCTAAGACAGCCTCGTAGAGAAGCATCTGCGTGGCATGGTTTTCCTTGGGCAGGATTTTGTTGGGCACCTTGTATTCGTCGGCCTTGCCGCTTTTCATTTCTATGAACGAGGTCATGTCGCGCTGCATGTAGTCAAGTCGGCCTTGCAATCCCAGGGCACTGCAGATGAAAGAAGGTTCGAGCACGGCATCGTCCGGCTTCAGGTCGTAACCCGGTGCGGGAAAGATCTCGTGGAGGACAGTCTGCAGATTTCGGAAGTGCTTCAGGCAGTCCTCGAAGAACTGCTTCTCTGCTCCGCCTTCCAGGTCGGTGCAGGCTGATAGTTCCAGAGCATACTGGCGGAAGGCCTTTTGCATGCAGGTCTTGTAGTCGGGCTTCTCCCGGGCATACACCCATTCGTCGAGGAAAAGGTTGACGATGTTACCGATAAGTATGGGGATGGTGGTCTCAGACTGTTGCAGGCGGAGAAACAGGTAGTTCAGGGCGTGATGACCGAATGGCTGGAAGCACTCGGAGAGCTGGCTGATGTCAAGCAGATAGTCAGGCTCAAAAACGATGAGGCCGGGGTGAAGTGTCCCTTGGGTATCGACATCTATATCGAGCAGGTTAAGGGTGTGGAGGTATTGTGCCAGTGTCTCGTCCTGGAAAAAGGAGTTGTCTTCTGTGTCCCATCTGTCGGTGGCCACCGGCAGGGGGGCTTCGTCGGCCGAGGTCTGTCCGTGTGGCCTTACGTATAGCAAGCCGTCGCTAATGCTGACCAGTGTCGCTCTCATCTCGTCGACATGTTCCCGGAAGGAGTAGGACGACCTGAGGAACTCGTCATGAACCGGCAGCAGTCGGCTCAGGCTTGGGGGAATGTTCCGGTCGCTGATTTTTTGGATGAAGAAGGCCACGCTACGCACGTCGCGGAGGAGGGTGTCCCGAGTGGGCTCCTTGCGGTGGTTCAGGATGTCGTTGCTCGTGAGTCGAAAGGTATGCAGTCGGTGTTGCTCGACCTGACTCAAGCGACAGACGGACGCCATGAGGTTGATGCGTGCGGCCAGGTCGGTAATCAGAAAGCGGTTGTCCTGCGTGAGAAGTCGGCAGAGGTATTCAAAGAGGGTTCGGAGCCGGAAGTAGCCATCGCGCAGGTGACCGCGGTCACACAGGGCAATCTCCTCCAGTTGCTCATAATATTCGGTGATGTTCGTGAGGTTTATCATGCACTAATTACAATAACCCTACATAGTAACTGTCTCTGCATCGGGTGCCGGTGCGCTCATTTATCCTGTCTATCATGTGCAGAAAGTGCACGTTGATGATATTTTGAGCAAATATAAGCTATTTTGAAACAAATTAGTAACTTTGCCCCATATAAATCAAATATAAGATATATGTTGGAGACTCATTATCATACGTTGCTCCTCGTCATGAGTGTAGTGGCCTTGTTTGTTTTTGTGGCTCTTTATTTCGTCAAGGCGGGGTACGGCATGTTCCATACGGAAAAGTGGGGCTTCTCGCTGGATAACAAGTTGGGATGGGTGCTGATGGAGGCTCCGGTCTTTCTGCTCATGTGCTGGCTCTGGCTTCATAGTCGGTCGGGATTCCGTGCTCCCCAGTTTGTCTTCTTCTTCCTGTTCCAGTTGCACTATTTCCAACGCTCGTTTATCTTTCCCCTGTTGATGAAGGGCAAGAGTCGGATACCATTGGCCATTGTGCTGATGGGCGTGACCTTTAACCTCCTGAATGGGGTGATGCAGGGCGGAGGCATCTTCTACTTCCCTCCCGAAGGATTGTATGATGCCGGATGGGCATATTTATTGAGACCGAATGCCTTGGCCGGTATGCTCGTCTTTTTCGTAGGCATGGGCATCAACCTTCACTCGGACAATGTCATCCGCCATCTGCGCAAGCCCGGCGACACGAAGCATTATCTGCCGGCAAAGGGCATGTACAGATACGTGACAAGCGCAAACTATCTGGGTGAGTTGCTGGAGTGGACGGGATTCGCCATATTGGTGGCAACCCCTGCTGCTTGGGTATTTGTGTGGTGGACTTTTGCCAATCTGGTACCTCGCTCTCATGCCATCTACAAACGCTATGTAGCCGAGTTCGGCAAGGAAGCTGTGGGGCGCCGGAAGAGAGTGATACCTTTTATATATTAGTAACAAAAAACGATCAGAATGAATAAGATATTTGAAGAGGCCCACATCGGGCCTTTGACCTTGAGAAATAGAACCATCCGAAGCGCGGCTTTCGAAAGCATGTGTCCGGGCCATCAACCCAGTCAGCAACTTTACGATTATCACACCAGTGTGGCACGCGGCGGCATAGGCATGACGACGGTAGCGTATGCAGCCGTGACGGAGAGCGGATTGTCGTTTGACCGCCAGTTGGTAATGTGCAAGGATATCATTCCGGGACTGCGCCACCTGACGGACGGCATCCACAAGGAGGGCGCGGCTGCCGGTATACAGTTGGGACACTGTGGCAATATGTCGCACAAGGAAATCTGCGGCTGCATTCCGGTGAGTGCATGTACGGGATTCAACATGTATTCTCCGACGATAGTGCGCGGGTTGCGCAAGGAAGAGTTGCCGCCATTGGCCCGAAAGTTCGGTGAGGCGGTCAATCTGGCTCGTGAGGCAGGCTTTGACAGTGTTGAGTTGCATTGCGGCCATGGATACCTGATAGACCAGTTCCTGAATCCATATTTCAACCACCGCAAGGACGAATATGGAGGCTCGCTGGAGAACCGTATGCGTTTCATGACCATGTGCGTGGAAGAAGCTGTGAAGGCTGCGGGGTCGGATATGGCGGTCATCGCCAAGATGAACATGCGGGATGGACTGAAGAAACCGGGAACAACCTTCGAAGAAAGCATCGAAATTGCCCGCCGGTTGCAAAGCCTGGGTGTGCATGCCATTGTGTTGAGTGGCGGACTTGTCAGTGCCACCCCGATGTATGTCATGCGTGGAGAGATGCCTATCCAGACGATGACACACTATATGGACAAGTGGTGGCTAAAGTATGGCGTGCGTGCCTGTGGAAAAATGATGGTTCCAACGGTCGATTATCAGGAGGCGTACTTCCTGGAGGATGCCCTCAAGTTCCGACAGGCGATGCCTGACATGCCGTTCATCTATGTCGGTGGCTTGGTTTGTGGCGACAAAATCAAAGAGGTCCTCAGTCATGGATTTGAAGCCGTACAGATGGCACGTTCCGTACTTAACGAGCCGGACTTTGTCAACAAGCTGAAGGAGGACGAACACTATCGTTGCGGTTGCCGACATTCAAATTATTGCATCGGACGAATGTACAGCATAGACATGGCTTGTCATCAGCATCTTCCGGAGGATGAACTTCCTCTCAAACTGAGAAAGGAAATTGCCCGAATTGAACGTGAACAAAATCCTTTGAAATCATGAAGCTGGCAATTATCACAGGAGCAGATGGGGGCATGGGTACGGAAATCACGCGTGAGGTAGCTCGTAAGGGGTATCATGTCGTGATGGCTTGTCATGAGCATAAACATGCCGAGCAGGTACGTGAGGCTATTGTTAAGGAAACAGGGAATGAGAATATAGAGGTGATTTGTCTGGACTTGGCTAACCTTGAGAGCGTGGCTGCTTTTGCTGATATACTCTTGAAACGTGGAGAACCCATCTCTTTGTTGATGAACAATGCCGGGACGTTGGAGACAAAGCGTAGTTTTACGGTCGACGGACTGGAACGCACCGTCAGCGTGAATTATGTAGGACCCTATCTGCTGACCCGGAAACTCGTGCCGCTGATGGAGCAGGGTACGCGTGTGGTCAATATGGTTTCGTGCACGTATGCTTTGGGCTTCCTCAATTTCCCATGGTTCTTTACGCATGGACGCAAAGGCTCTTTTTGGCGCATCCCTGTTTATAGTAATTCCAAGTTGGCTCTCTCTCTGTTCTCTATCAAACTATCCAGATTCTTAAAGGAAAAAGGCATTACGGTTAATGCGGCCGACCCAGGAGTCGTATCGACCAAGATTATAACCATGAAGATATGGCTTGTTGACGTATTGTGCGATATTTTCTTTCGCCCCTTCATTCTCACACCTCGTCAGGGAGCGGACAATGCTATCCGCTTGTTGCTCGAGCCTCAGTATGAAGGACAGACGGGCTTGCTGAAGGTCTTCAAGCAGGCACATCCATTCGGCCGCAAGTATCAGCAGCATCCAAAACTGGAGGAACTGTGGCAGCGGACGGAGGAAATTGTGGCCAAGTATCTGTAGAGCCTTTGTAAGGGAAGAATACGGGAGAGCCTTATTTGAGCGTGTATCGAATGAGTCTGACCGGAGAGCAAAGTCCGGATGGTACGGGACTCCAGTCGGAATATGAACGGTTCTCGTAGGCTATATTAACGACATTGATGTCATTGAAATGTCGCCAGGGTATGGCGTTCCTATCCATCTGGGCGATTCGGTTGGCCGGGAGGTTTGCCACCTCAATGACAAGGGTGTTTTCGCCAGCCACGAGATAGGGCGTGATGTCTATGCGGTAAGGAACGGAGAAAAGAACTCCGACATCTTTATTATTTACGAAAACGTGGGCGGTTTCCCGAACATCACCGAGGTCAAGTACAAAGGCCGTTGCGCCTGTTGCATACGGATGGTCTTGCATAATAGTTGAACTATCCAATCGGATGGTTGTCTTGTAAACTCCTGTAGCCATTGTTGCAGACAGTAGACTATCACCGAGTGTTGTCCAGTCAGTCGGTTCATACAAGGTGAAGGTCTGGTCAATGGGCGTGGGTGCTGCCTCTTTGAATGTAAGTGTCCATTGATGTAGAGGCAATGGGCGCGCGCTGTCTTTATTATAATATTTCTGTGGGTGGATATTTTTGTGGATAGATAGCAATCTCTCGTAGTCAGCTTTCTTGTCGAAGGTGCGCAACAGGATACTCTCACCGCTTCGGAGCTGGAGGGAGACTTGACCGTTCGTTTTGATTTGCGCCTTGGTAACTATGCCATTCATCGGGTTGTAGAAAAGAGCATCTTGGCAATGAACGCCAAGATTTATATCCGCATCTATGTCACGTCCTTGTAGGTTGGAGATGAAATAATGATGTCCTGTCTCATTAGTCCGACGTATACAACTGAGCCCTTCTTGCGCTCTCATTGGTTCTGGACGTGCGTTAGTGCTTGTAAGGGCAGTCTCGTAGTCGTGGGCAAGTTTTGCATGGGTACGCAGCCGATTTATGACCGAAGAAAATTCCTTCTGTAAACGTTTTCCTGCGTACCCTGGAGCCGATGCCGGAAGGTTCTTTACAAAGATGACATCATAGCCTTTCTCTGCCAGCTCGTTCAGGCGGTGTAATGTTTTTATCGGCATAAATCGAACATCGGGTATAATGATAGCCTTCCAATTTGAAGATGTCAGGTCGATGGACTGAATGTATCGGTCTGATATATAGTCTACATCATAGCCAAGCGAGATGATGTTATGGACTGCTTGAATGAACTTAGGCGCTCTTTGTTTCATGGAGTGAATGTCGAAGAGAGCGATTGTGCCCGGTTGCTCGTATAACATGTCGTGATAGGGTAGGTATACAAGTATATCATTATCGGGTTGTCCCCATTGTAGGAAGGATTGACAACGCTCGATGTATTTTGAGAAGGCGGGCATGGAGGTCCACCAATTGTTGTAGGGCGACATGTCAACCGAAGCATAGAAGCGCCATCCGGGCCATTTTTCGCATTGTGGACTGTAACAACTTCCGTGGAAATATACATGGTTGACACCCGAAACGAAGAACAGATCGAGCTCTGGCTTGCATTGTGAAAGTGAAGTACGAAAGTGCTCGGTAAGCCAGGTAAATGTTTCGGATGACACAAGGTTGTGACCGGAGAGGTGTGCTCCCGAGGAAGCGTATTTGAGCATGGAAAGGTCAGAGTCGTTTAATCTGGTATATCCCGGGTCTGTGCGTAAGCCGAGAATACCGAAGTCAGAGAGTCCGAACCCTTCACATTCCGGGATGTCGACAGCAGCATAGAGATCGAGAAGGTTCGCGGGGGAGCCGTGTGACTGGTTACGTGTGAGTGAACCGTGTTTGTGTGCCCACTCAGTCCATTGTATGGTGAAATTTTCGTAGAGAAGTTCACCGAGGGTCTCCCGATAATCAGATAAGATACGTCGGTCGGTATTGTTGCGCAATGAGTCTGGCTTGACAAACGAGGAGAGATGGCGGGTGATGTCGTATCCGCGTCTCTCTCTGAATTCGTCTACAAGTGATGGCGTCCAGTCTGCCCCGAAGACTTCGTATGAATCGTTAAAGAAATTTGCCGGAGCAGGAACTCCGCTTTCCGTGAAGGCCTGGTCAAACCGTGAGAGATAATTAGCAACAGCTGCCCGGCTGAAATGGTCGATGACGTAACCTTCTTCTCCGGGAGAGGCCCGCTTGACTTTCTGACCGGTGTTTCCGATAGTCAGACTGACCCTACCTCTCTTGTCTGTCACGAAGATGGCTTTTCTGGCTGCATCCTCCTTGCTTACGAATGGTCCTCCGAAAGGCCATCCTGTTCCCGTGGAAAGATTTGTCTCGATGCCGAGTCGCTCGCCCTCTGTCTCTACGTGCCGAAGCAATTCCATCCATTGGGGAGAGAGAAATGGTATATTGCAGGAGTCGTTTCCTGTCACTCCGTAGATGGGGGTTATTTCAACTCCTCCAATACCCGCTTGGGCAAACTCGCTAAGGTTGTGACTGATGCCTTTCTTATCAACAGCCGAACCGTGCCACCACCATCGGGTGTAGGGCTTGGATTGGGGATGGGAAGTAGGCCAAAGTGACTGGGCCGGACAATCTATTCCAAAGAAAAGCAGTATGATTGCAAAAATCGTGTATTTCATAATAAAAAGGCAGATATGTTTTTCTCTGACAAAAGTAATGTTTTTCGGGCGAGTATCGGATTGGAAGCCGAGGGAAATTTCTCTGCAATGTGGTCGAAAGCCTTACCTATTTTGGTAAATTAGACAAAACCTTGTATTTTTGCTTACGTGAAACAGAAATTTTAGCCAGAATAATAAAAAATTGAGAGACTATGAAAAAACAAATTTTGTGGGTTACAGGCTCATTCAGCGTGATGCTTGCGACACTTATAACAGTGGGATTAACAGGATGTGGAGACAAGGATGAAGACCCTCCTGAGAAAGTAGAAAAACCAGTCGAGACGTACGATAAGGTGGACTATGATAAGTTGGAACTTACGTGGTCGGACGAGTTTGAGGGTACGGAAGTAGACCTCAAGAAATGGAATTACCGTGCAGAAGGTACGGAGCGAGGCAAGAGCGGCCAGTTCTCGGCTATCGTTGACCGCAGTACAATCTCTTTGGATGGTCAAGGTCATTGCTCCATCAAAGTGCTTAAGGTAGATGATACTCATTATTTGGTTGGTCAGTTAGGCACAGACGGTATCTTTAAGCAGTGTTACGGATACTTTGAATGCCGCGCCAAAATGAATAAGCAGTTGGGCGCACACGTGGCATTCTGGCTGCAGTCAAGGACCATGAGTAAGAATCCGGAATTGAACGACCCAGGGACAAACGGTACGGAAATAGACATTTTTGAGTATCATCGGAAGACTCCCGGTATAGTCTACTTCAATTTACACTGGAACGGATACGGAGAATATCATAAGACCGTGGGCTCTAAATATAGTTATCCGGAAATTATGGACGGTTGGCACACGTTCGGTCTTCGTTGGTCAAATACGGGCTATATCTTCTATGTAGATGGAAAGAAATGCTGGGAGACGAATCAAGCTTTGTCAAGAACAGCGGAATATCTCATACTTTCTACAGAGTTGACAGGTTGGGGTGGTAATCCGCTTGAAAGCACCTTCCCGGATGAAGTGTTGTTCGACTACGTGCGAGTATATAAGTTCAAACAATAATCGATAGATGTAATTAAAAAGATAGGAGGCCGTGTCGTAATTACGAGTTGCTGCACTGCCTCCATTCTTTTTTTTGCTGTCCGGCAAACAGCAAAAAGAGTTAACCGTAGTGTCAATCTCTAACTCGCTTAAAGAGATTATTTATTGGAAGCAGTATGCAGGTACATCTGGTGCAGTAGTCCGTATAGGCCTAATATGATGACTAAGAGGGTTTGAATGGCGTGCACAATCAGAGCGAAAACGGAAGCATCAGTCGGAGAGACACCGTAGAGCATCATCATGGTGATGACGGCAAAATGCCATGGACCTGCTCCGTTGGGTGTGGGGACTATGACTGCAAAGGTTCCTCCCGTGAACATGACCATCGCTGCTCCGAAGGAAAGATGTTCTGAGAAAGGGAAACAGAAAAAGGTCAGGTAAAAGTGCAGGATGTAGCAACCCCAGATGCCAATCGTATAGAGTACGAAGAGAGGCTTGTTGGAAACACTGTGCAGAGATTTCATCCCCTCAATCATATTCAGGGCAATTCCTTTGACTTTCTCGTAGAAAGAAAGTATGCGCAACAGTCGGCAAAGTATCCACACGACTCCTATCACGCAGAAGAGCGATACATAAAACCAGGGAGAGGAAAACAAATGCAGGAGTGAGGGGACCTTTGTGCCTGTTTCGCGGAAGAAGGTCATGAAAACAGGTATCTCGCATAGGAATGTGAGTGCAGTGATAGATAAGATGCAGAAGGTGTCAATCAACCGTTCTGTCACCACTGTTCCTAAGGATTGTGCCAGCGAAATATTGTCTGATTTTTTCAATACGGCACAACGGCTCATCTCGCCCATTCTCGGCAGGATGAGGCTGGAGGCGTATGACAGGAAAATGGCATCCACACAGTTGGTTCGTCGAGGTGTGGCATGCAGTGGCTCCAGTGTCTGACGCCATCGCACGCCCCTTAACACATGGCTGAGCAGGCCAAAAAAGAGTGAGGCGGTCATCCACCACCAGTTTGTGTGGTAGAGAAACGTATCTTTTACGGCAAAGAAATCAAAGTCGTGATAAACCCAATACAACACAAATCCGCCCAAAAGGAATGGCAGGATAAATTTAAGAATGTTCTGTATGAGTTTCTTCATTTCATTTTCTTTTTTCTTCGGATAAAAGTTATACCTTTGTGAGCCGCAAAGGTAAAGATAAAGTTTCATCATGCAGTTAGTAAGGCCTAAAAAGTTTCTCGGACAGCATTTCCTCAAGGATTTGAAAATTGCCCAAGCGATTGCTGACACGGTGGACGTGTGTCCAGACATACCTGTTCTGGAAGTGGGGCCCGGTATGGGTGTGCTGACCCAGTTCCTGATTCCAAAGAAACGGGAGTTGAAGGTGGTCGAACTTGATTTTGAATCGGTCGCTTATCTGCGAGAGAATTATCCTGAACTGGAAGACCATATCATTGAGGATGACTTTCTCAAGATGCATCTTGAACGAATCTTTGACGGCCGTCAGTTCGTGCTTACGGGCAATTATCCTTATAACATCTCAAGCCAGATTTTCTTCAAAATGCTTGAACATAAAGACCTGATTCCATGTTGCACGGGCATGATACAGAAGGAGGTGGCAGAGAGACTCGCAGCCGGCCCAGGTAGCAAGACGTACGGTATATTGAGCGTGCTTATTGGTGCCTGGTATGATGTGGAGTATCTTTTTACTGTTCACGAGAACGTCTTCAATCCGCCACCTAAGGTGAAGAGTGCGGTGATTCGCATGACGCGCAACTCAGTGAACGACCTTGGATGCGACGAGCACTTGTTTAAACGTGTGGTAAAGGCTACTTTTAACCAGCGGCGCAAGACACTGCGTAACAGCATCAAGCAAATTATTGGTAAGGACGCGGCCGATTTCACTTCGTCGGCGCTTTTTGACAAACGGCCTGAGCAGTTAAGTGTAGGTCAGTTTATTGAACTTACCCGGTCTGTCAGTAACTTTATGAAAGGTTAAGGCTATGGAATTAGACGAAGATTACCTCAAGGATATCAGGGCGCTTATTGAACGTAAGGAAGGCGATGCAGTCAAAAGCATTTTGTCGGAGTTTCACCCTGCGGATATTGCGGAATTGTGCAATGACTTGGAGCCAGAAGAGGCTCGTTTTGCCTTTCGTCTGCTCGATAATGAGATTGCTGCAGACGTGTTGGTGGAAATGGATGAGGACTCGCGTGCTAAGTTCCTTGAACTTCTTCCGCCGGAGATAATTGCCAAGCGCTTTGTCGATAACATGAACACGGATGATGCCGTTGACATCATGCGTGATATGAACGAGGAGAAGCAGGAAGAGATTCTCTCTCACATTGAGGACATTGAACAGGCCGGTGATATTGTTGACTTGCTGAAGTACGACGAAGGAACGGCTGGCGGTTTGATGGGCACCGAGATGGTGATTGTGAACGAGAATTGGTCCATGCCCGAGTGCTTGAAAGAAATGAGACTTCAGGCAGAAGACCTTGACGAAATATACTATGTTTATGTAGTTGATGACGATGAACGGTTACAAGGTGTCTTCCCCTTGAAGAAAATGATTACTTCTCCCTCTGTCTCAAAGGTGAAGCATGTCATGAAAAAAGACCCAATCTCCGTCCATGTGGATACACCAACCGACGAGGTGGTGCAGCTGATTGAAAAATATAACCTTGTGGCTGTGCCTGTAGTGGACAGCATCGGCAGACTGGTCGGACAAATCACGGTCGACGACGTTATGGATGAGGTTCGTGAGCAATCTGAACGCGATTATCAGTTGGCATCAGGTCTTTCAACCGACATTGAGACAGACGATAACCTTTTCAAACAGACATCGGCGCGCTTGCCTTGGTTGCTCATAGGTATGATTGGCGGTATCAGTAACTCTGTTATTTTGGGACAATTTGATAATGTCTTTGCTACACATCCGGAAATGGCCCTATACATTCCATTGATAGGTGGAACCGGTGGTAATGTCGGAACCCAGTCTTCGGCTATCGTTGTGCAGGGTCTGGCCAATAGTTCGCTTGAGGCTAACGAAACGATCAAACAGGTGGGTAAGGAGTCATTGGTTGCCCTTGTCAATGCTACACTTATTTCACTATTGGTATATATATATAACTTTGTTCGTTATGGCGCAACGGAAACAGTTACTTACTCAGTTTCCATCAGTCTGTTTGCTGTGGTCATGTTTGCCTCAATATTTGGTACACTTGTACCGATGACACTTGAAAAGCTCAAAATAGACCCGGCTATTGCGACCGGACCGTTCATTTCGATTACAAATGACATCATTGGTATGATGATTTACATGGCCATTACAGTTATGCTATCATAAAAAAAGTTTAGATAAAATAATGGAATGTAAATTTTAATGCTTTAATTTGCGCATTATAGAAATAGAATTTGGCATAAGCCTGTACCCTTTTTTATTATTTTACTATGACCGACACACACGCAACCCTCTCAGAGAAGTTGGAAGAATCAACTCCTAAGTTAACAAAAGAGTCTATCGTCGAACGTCTTGAACAGATCGCCAGCAGCGAGGAAATTCCGCAACGTACAGAGATAGATGCTCTAAAACAGTCGTTTTATAAATTGCATAACGCAGAAGTCGAGGCTGCGCGCGGTGAATTTGTAGCAAGCGGAGGGAAAGAAGAAGAATTCACACCACTTACAGATTCTTTGGAGGAGGTGATGAAGAGAACTTTAAACGTGATTAAGGAAAGGCGTAGTGAGGCGAATGCAGAGTTGGAGAAAGAAAAGGAAATGAATCTTCAGATTAAGCTATCAATCATTGAGGAGTTGAAAGAACTGATTGAGAGTCCTGATGATGCCAATAAAAATTATGTCGAATTTAAGAAACTACAACAACAGTGGAACGACACCAAGCTTCTCCCTGCAAATACTAGCTTGACAGAACTATGGAAAAATTATCAGGTGTGCGTAGAGAAATTTTATGACCTGTTAAAGTTGAACAATGAGTTCCGTGAATATGATTTCAAGAAGAATTACGAGATAAAGACAAGACTTTGTGAGGCTGCCGAAAAACTTGCAGAAGAAAATGATGTAGTTTCGGCATTCCATCAGTTGCAAAATCTACATCAGGAATTCCGTGAGACAGGTCCGGTCAGCAAGGAACTTAGAGAGGGCATTTGGGCGCGTTTCAAGGCAGCATCGACAGTTGTGAACCGTCGTCACCAACAGCATTTTGAGGCACTTAGAGAGAGTGAGCAGACAAACCTCATGCAGAAAACCGTCATCTGTGAAATCATGGAGTCATTTGACCTCAGTCAGTTGAAATCCTACGTTGATTGGGACAACAAGACTAAAGAAGTTATCGCACTTCAGGCCAAGTGGAAGACTATTGGCTTTGCTCCCCAGAAAATGAATGTCAAGATATTCGAGCGTTTCCGCAAGTCGTGTGATGAGTTCTTTCAAGCAAAAGCTGCATTCTTTAAGGCACAGCGTGAATCGGCCAGTGAAAATTTGGAAAAGAAGCGTTTGCTTTGCGAGAAAGCTGAGGCACTTAAGGACAGCACGGACTGGAAGGTTGCTTCAGAGACTCTTATGAAACTTCAGAAAGAGTGGAAAGAGATTGGTCCTGTAGCCAGGAAGCAGTCTGATATTCTGTGGAAACGTTTTATTGAGGCTTGTGACTACTTCTTTAAGGAGAAGAATAAAGTTACTTCTTCACAACGCATGGAAGAAAAGGAGAATCTGAGTAAGAAGCGTGAAGTTATTGAACGCCTTCAGCAAATAAAAGAAGCAGCTGACGACGAGGCTGCAAAGGCTATTCGTGAACTTACAAAGGCTTGGAATGAGATCGGTCATGTACCATTCAAAGACAAGGATAAAATATACAAACAGTATCGTGCATTGGTGGATGAAATCTACGACCGAATCAATAAGAGCAACTCTGGCAAACGAATTAGGACGGCCATCGCCAATGTGCAGGAGACCGGCGTTCAGGCACTAATTAAAGAGCGAGAAAAACTCCTCCGAGCGTATGAAAACATGAAAGCCGAATTACAGACCTATGAGAATAATATTGGGTTTCTAACGGCAGCAAGCAAGAAGGGTAGTAGTCTTCTCTCTGAGGTGAATCGCAAGGTGGAGAAACTTAAGGCGGACATCCTTCAGACGAAACAAAGTATTGACAGCTTGACAGAGGAAGTTAATAATCATAGTGAAGAGAAGTAAAATCACTATACTAATAATCATGTAAGATGAAAAGGATAGCATCGCAGCGAGTTGCTGTTGCGGTGCTATCTTTTTATATTGTTGTCCGGAAGAGATTGTTATTATTGTTGCCCGTTAAAAACTTAGAAGTGCATAATTATGTATCCTGTAACCCTTTTTGATAGGTCTTTTGCTTATTTTTTCATAGTACCCCCTCTAACCACACCAGCCTCCAGATGAGTAAATAGGCTTCGTAGAGATATGATGCATTTTCGTAACATAACATGATTTTACGCAGAAAAAAGGCCAGATAAATATAGATAACCAAAAAAGGGTTGACATCTTGCGAGAAGTGTCAGCCCTATTTTTTTCGGTTACTAAGAGTGTTATTGGATACCAATAGTTATTTATACCAAGTTGAGTACATTAAGTAATTGTCGGCAATACGGTGGTTGAGCTCTTTGCTTTGTTGGGTATCTACCTTTTTAATGAATTTGGCAGGAACACCTCCCCAAAGTTCGCCGGGACCTATGATTGTCTTGCTGAGAACAACAGAGCCGGCTGCTACGATGGAGCCTTCGCCAACAACGACATTGTCAAGAACGACTGACCCCATACCGATGAGGGCATAATCTTTTATACAAGCACCATGAATGGTGACATTGTGACCAACAGAAACGTGGTCGCCGATTTCAATGGTTGATTTCTGATAGAGAGTGTGAAGTACGCTACCATCTTGAATGTTTACGCCATTTCCGATGGTGATGGTATTGACGTCGCCTCTCAGAACGGCATTGAACCAAATGCTACAGTCTTTGCCTATTGTAACGTCACCTACGATGGTGGCATTTTCTGCCAAAAAAGTGTTGTCTCCGATTTGAGGAGTAAACCCTCGTACTGTTTGAATGAGTGCCATATTTTTATGTTCTTGTTTTTTAGTTGATAGATTGGGTTGCTTTGCGAAGCCATGTTTGCTCTTTCTTGCTCAGGTGAGGTGCAAGCTTATTATAAACGGTCTTATGGTAATTATTGAGCCACTTCACTTCTTCGTCTGTAAGTAGGCTGCGGATAATGCCCTTTGTGCAGATTGGGCAAAGGGTGAGGGTCTCGAATCGGAGGTAATTACCATAAAGTCCAGAGCCAGCAGGACGTGTGAGTACGAGGTTCTCTGTGCGAACTCCGTGTTTGCCTGCAATATAGATGCCCGGTTCGTTACTTGTCACCATACCGACTTTTAGAGTGACTGGATTTTCGTTCATACGGATGCTCTGTGGACCTTCATGTACGTTGAGACAGTGGCCGACACCATGTCCTGTGCCGTGAAGATAGTTTTTTCGTTGCTTGAGAAGCGGGAGGCGGGCCAGGATGTCTAGTTGTGTGCCGCGTGTCCCTTCGGGGAACACAGCCATGGCAAGGTCTATGTGTCCTTTGAGAACGAGGGTATAGTCGTTCTTCTCTTCATGGGTGAGAGGACCGAGCGCGATAGTGCGGGTTATGTCTGTTGTGCCGGTGAGGTATTGTGCTCCGCTGTCAATGAGAACAAAACCATGTGGTTGGAGTTCTGTGTCTGTTTCGGGTGTGGCTTCGTAGTGGACGATGGCTCCATGAGGCCCATAACCAGCGATAGTGTCAAAACTTTCGTCCAACCATCCAGGTTGTTCTTGCCTGAATTGCTTGAGCATAGCTCCGATAGTCATCTCAGTGACACGTTCTCCGTTTTTTATGGCTTGTTCTAACCATATTTGAAAGCGAACGAGGGCGACTCCATCGTAAATCATGGTTTTGCGGATGTTCCGTATCTCTGTTTGATTGCGTATACCCTTCATCGCGTTGATAGGAGAGGACGTGTGAATGACCTGAAGGTGGCGAACGGCTTGACAGAGAGTGTAATTGGTTCTCGTTCTATCGAGCATGATGCTACATAATTCAAGTTGCTTGAGATAGGCTTCAATCTCTTCATAGTCGTGCAAGGTGACGCCGTTGTTTTGAAGGTACCGGACAACTTTGGCGGATATTTTCTGAGGCTGAACGAAATAATGTACGCTGTCAGGGGTAATAAGGAGATAACTGACGATAACAGGGTTGCAATGAATGTCGTTACCACGTAGATTGAGTGTCCAGGCAATTTCATCCAGCGCAGACACAAGTATGCAGTCGCAGTGGGCTGCCTTTAGCGTTGTGCGAATATCTTGTATTTTGTCTGACGTCTTGCGTCCTGCATAGCGGTCTGCAAAGAGTAGGGCTTGGCCCTGTGGTAATGCAGGGCGGTTGTTCCAGATTTCTGTTATAAGGTCTCCTGTATCCAGGATGCTGATACCGTGTGTGGATAGTTCCGATTTGTATGCTGTTACCTGGCTGTCCGAAAACATTTTTCCGTCAATTCCAACAACGCTTCCGTCGGAGAGCTCGTTAGATAGAAATTCCGTAATGCTTGGTGTCTCGGGTAGCATATCCTTGTAAAGGGTAATACAACTGTCTTGTAGCTGGTCTGCTGCTTGCAGAAAATAGCGGGAGTCGGTCCATAGACCCGCTTTATCCGAGGTGATAACCACGGTACCCGCGGAACCTGTAAATCCAGAAATCCATTCTCGTGACTTCCAGTGGTCGGCGACATATTCGCTCAAATGTGGGTCGGTGCTTGGTACGATGTAGGCGTTGATGCCTTTCTGCTTAAAGAGGTCGCGTAGAGAACCTACGCGCAGGGATGATATGTTTGTCATGCTCTATTATAATATAATTAGATGTAAGGATTTAGAAAGTCATGTGCAAAAATAGCAGAAATCTCTTGAATAAACGAATAAAACGTTTGAAATGCCATTTTAGTGTACCTTGTTGGTTGTCTCATTGCCTATTCCTTTTTTAATAATAACAACAGACGTAGCTCGTGCGTGTAGAACGTTCTTCATTTTTTTATGGTGTACAATAAAAGGTTGTGATGAATTGAATTATCGAAATCGAAGATCTTGGGAGTTTAGAAAAAAAAGAGGTGTTTTTATTGTCAGTTTAGAAAAACTCTGTATTTTTGCGTCCCGATTTATTGGGAAATAACATTTAATTATTAACATTTTAAAAAAGAAACAATGATTGTAGTACCTGTAAAAGAAGGCGAAAACATTGAAAGAGCTTTGAAGAAATTCAAGCGTAAATTTGAAAAAACTGGAGTTGTTAAAGAACTTAGAAGCAGACAGCAGTTTGATAAGCCATCTGTCACAAAGCGTTTGAAGATGGAACGTGCGATCTATGTTCAGAAGCTTCAGCAGGTAGAAGATTGATTGGCATAATTGTTCTGCTATAAATCCGGTTTATAGGCGAGGACAAAGATTTACTTCTTACGAACTTAGCACATGGAGATTTGAAATGCTACCGGTTGATTCTTTCACAGACTATCTACTCTATGAACGAAACTATTCGAAGAAGACTGTGGATAATTATGTGACGGACATAAACCAGTTAGGTGGCTACATCGAACAGCTGTTAGGTGAATTTGAGGTTTCGCAAGTTAAGGCTGAGCAAGTTCGCGATTGGATGATGTCGTTAATGAGTCAAGGTTATAGTGCCTCGACTGTGAATACGAAACTCAGTTCATTACGGACTTATTTTCATTTTCTTCTTTTAAACGGACAGGTGAAGACAAATCCTCTGGCTTTGTTGTCCGGCCCGAAAAAGAAAAAACCACTGCCGACGTTCTTGAAGGAGTCGGAAATGAACCGCTTGCTTGACGACGTACAGTATGGTGACAACTTCGAGGGAGTGCGTAACAGAATGATTCTCGAAATGTTTTATGCAACAGGCATGAGACTTTCTGAATTGATAGGTTTGGATGATGCGCATGTAGATTTTTTCTTGCATCAAATAAGGGTGACAGGAAAACGCAACAAGCAAAGATTTATTCCCTTTGACGCGGAATTAGAAAAATCTATGATGTTGTATCTCGAAGTAAGAGACTTACAAATAAGGGAAAATCGTGAGTCTGCGTTTTTCGTTAGAAAGAATGGAAAAAGAATGTATGCCGGACTTGTTAGAAATATTGTAAAGAAGCATGTCTCTTTGGTTTCGACCTTGAAGAAGAATAGTCCACATGTCTTGCGACACACCTTTGCTACTCAGATGTTGAATCATGAAGCAGATTTGGAAGCTGTTAAGGAATTGCTGGGGCATGAAAGTGTGGCAACCACGCAGGTCTATACGCATACCACGTTTGAAGAGCTGAAAAAAGCCTATAAGCAGTCTCATCCGAGAGGGTGATGGATTTATTAAGAACACTATATAAGAAAGTAGAGGTGTATAGAAAAAACAGTTGTATTTAGGAGGCATAGAGGATGGCAGATGTGGCAATTGTATTACATTTGAGTATCTTCTGCGTAGAGTCTTAGATATTGA
This sequence comes from Bacteroidales bacterium, assembly GCA_029227175.1. Lineage (GTDB taxonomy): Bacteria > Bacteroidota > Bacteroidia > Bacteroidales > Bacteroidaceae > Bacteroides. Next base: position 21,611 of record JAQXZK010000057.1, read on the forward strand.
AAAAGTGCGGTTTTGCATAAAAAACTGTTTTTCTGGGAAGATAAGTTACACTCTGAAAAGAAATTCCTCAAAAAAGTTTGTGGATTTCAAATAAATATCTACATTTGCACCCGCTAACGTTTACATGTCTCATGTGGGTGCGGTGTTTGCCTCTTTAGCTCAGTTGGCCAGAGCACGTGATTTGTAATCTCGGGGTCGTTGGTTCGAATCCGACAAGAGGCTCA
>JAQXZK010000058.1 GCA_029227175.1 Bacteroidales bacterium
CTACCCAGTATGAATGTTCCATCAAGTCAGAAAGAGACTCGAAGATCTTGACCTGAATAGGTGATGAATCCTGGAACTCATCGACAAAGAGGTATCGGTATGACTGTGAGATTTCAGAGGCAATATTATCGTTCTGCATCAGCAGACGCATGTATTTCTCCATGTCGTTGTAGTCAAGCAGGTTCTTGTCACGCTTGAACTGAGCAAAGTTCTCTTTCCAGCGCAATGCAAGGTTAAAGAGCAACTTAATGTAATTTTCCTGCTTGTCGAATATCTCCTGTGATACCCAGATGTTGGCAAGACGTTCCAATATAGCAGCACAAGTGTCACCATATTTTGCGTTCATCGTCTTCTGTACACTCTTATACCATGCAACAGACTTCTTCCAGCTGGTGCGTTTTATCTCATCGAATGACTTGAAATAGTCATCCTTCTTCTTGATGCGGTTTGAGTTCTGAACGTATGTACGAGCTTCTGCCAGCATAGCATCAAGTTCAGCATTGCTGATACTGATTGTCGCTCCGGCACGGACAAACTGGCGGACATAGTCAAGCGATTCCTGCTCACTCTTCTTGAAGTCCTCCAATTCATAATTGGTTGCAAAGTCAATAACGCTCTTCAAATGTCCCTGCCAGAAGTCATAATTGATGGCTGACTTAATTCTGAAACCTTCCGTCTCACGCAAATCAAACTCTTTGGCAAAACCATGCAGTTCCTTCAACTCATCTTCTGTTGGGAGTTCTGCAAGTGACTGAGAAATATAGTACTTGGTATCTTCCTCTGCCATTACACCCATGTTAGGAGAAAGTCCAAGGTTGAACCAATACTTACTAATCATTCTTTGGCACACGCTATGTACCGTACCAATCATTGCATGGTCAAGTTGTACGGCTTCTTCGTACATACCTTCGTCAAAGAGGAAAGCTTTTGCCTTCTCCTTAAACTCATTGGCGGCCTTGGTGGTGAAGGTTGTCAGGATAACCTGTTCTGGCTTTACCTTCTTTTCCTTGATTAACTCCGTCAAGGTCTTTGTCAGGCGATAGGTCTTGCCACTACCTGCACCTGCATTTATATATGTTACGTTTCTCATGCCTATTTAGTTGTTAAAGAGTCCATACTGTGAGAAGAAATTATCCTCCTTGGTTCCGTCTTTCTCATTCTTCTTCAATGGGAAGAGTCCTTTGGCTTCGGTGTCCTTCACATACTGCAATTCTTCATAGAGTCCGTTTGTCTCAACGATTCCGCTCTTGATCTGAGCAATGCGATACTTAGCAGATTGTTTCAATTGCTCCACGATGTTGTCATGGTTTGCAGAAGTCAACTGATGGCAGTCTCTGCCCTTAAAATCCTCCTGACTATAAAGGCGGGCCTCTGGCATCAGGAAGTATGCAACTCGCTTCACTTCATCCTTCTTCTCACGACCGAGCATCATACGATAGAGTTCCAATTGAATGCTACGGTTCTCTGACAACTTATCCTGATAGCCCTTTGCCCAGGTTGTCCACTTGAAATCGAACACAACTGGGTGTCCGTCCTTATCTTCAAGTGTCATATCAATGAAACCGACCATGTCACGCTCCTTGATATTTCCTTCTTTATCTGTTGCTTTTGGCAATCCAAGGTTCATCTGGCACTCAACGTATGGTTCACAGCCAGTAACCTTCAGTTCGTTCTCTTTCAGAATTTCAAGGAGCGTGTCAAGACAACTACGCAATTGTTCATGAAGCAACTTCTCAGCAAGCTTATTCTCTGCCAGCTGAAGGACTGCTCCCTTAGCCTCAAGCACCTTCAGGTATGCAGCTTCATACTCATTCTGAATACGAACCTCAATCTCCTCTGGAGTAGAATAACGTCTCTCTTCTCTTGGAGCAAACAACTTCTCAATAACGGCATGAGCCACATTACCCTTTGTAGTCTTGGCATCAGCCATCTTTGCCTTGCCATCGTTGGTGATTACAAGCAGACGTTCCATCATGTAATCAAATGGGTGTTCTACCAAAGTATCGATGCTAGTTGGACTCAGATGATCAGGCCATTGTATCTTGTCAGCATGTTTGAAGCGAAGTTCTGCAGCTACACCACCATTCTCAACGATTTCTACCTCATGGCGGTCTTCAATGCCAATGCTTGGACGTACCACAAAGTCCTCAATGTTCTCAACCTGCTGCTCCAGACGAACAATCAACGGATGTTTCAAAGTCTGCTCTCCACCCATGCGCTCTCTTACCACCAGAATCAACTGACCGCAGGTCATACGCAGAGGAGTCATCATCACCTGTTCGTGATAGTTGTTCTCCGACTCTTCTCCCCATGGATGTATGTACATCTGCTCAACGAGTTTTGCTTTCTCAGATGGATAAAGGAATGCACATTCTTGTCCTCGGCTGGCATCGCCATCCACACCCATCCAAACCGTCCTATTAGCAACTGATGCAATCTTTGCAGGTGAATCTACAACGGTACGGCAACCTCGTTCTGCAACAGCATTGGTATAAGCACCCTTTTCATATACGGTACTCATCCATGAGTCGATGGTCTTGTAGTCGATAGTCTCTGTATTTACCGTTCCCAACAGGATATGGAATGCGTCACACATGGCAGAAACTGTCATCAACTGCTCTACCCATTGCTCGTTATCGGCTTCACCTGCTATGAGGTGAGCACGCTGACGAGCCCATGAAGAGAGTTCAATCACGAACTGTTTTACATCCTCTGTGTTAATGGCATTGTTGCTTTTCAATGAAAGGAGGAATACAGATACCTGCTTCTGACGCTTCTTCTTATCCTTCAGGCGGATCTTCTCCTGTTCCTCTTCGGGAAGGGCTTTCTGTTCATCATCAAGATAAACGAACTTACCTTCAACGAACTGATCAATCTTGGCTTTACAAGCCTCATTTCTGTAACCGCCTTCTGTTACGATACAGTCTGCAAGTGCCGAACGGAAGAATTTGTCAATAGGATGAACAGGCATGTTCAACCATTCAATGAGGGTGTTTACATTCAACGGATTGGCAAACAACCCCAAGCCTATAACAAACATCTGGGTCAACTGTGGAGTGCAATCTACCGTAACGCTGCCGGTCAAAGCCTTATCCATCAGCATCAGCCAGTTGTCCATCTGCTTGTTGTCTGAGTTAATCCATACGTCAACATCCTCCATATTATTATATGAAAGGTACTCGCACGCGAGACGGTCATCAGCAAATTTCCATATCTGAATGCTGTCATCGTACTTATTGAGTCTAATCTTTCCCTTCTGTTTCGAAGCAATCAGTTTTCTTACCTTGCTCAGATTGTTGTCTGTATCTGATATGCCAGAGACCTGCTCAATCCTTGCACCTTGAGATTCAAGTACCTCTATGAGTGTCTTAGTTGTTGGCTTCAACAAATCTTTTGCCACAGCCATTTCAATAACCATATCCGTACAGTCAAGTTTCTGGATGGCAACTTGATCGGTAACAATATGCAGACGACCTGCCATGTCACAACCATCCTGCTTGCGGAAGTGTTCTTCTACTCCAATGAGTGCTGCAAGACGTTCGCTAATATCTTCGCCATCGAAGTCCCAGTCAGCGCCTCTCAATTCTTCGCGCCATGCGAGCATAGCCTTTGCGGTACTGAGACCTGCCGTTTTGAACGAAGCAGCCATCACATTCTTTGGATGAGTCGCCATATACTTGCAGACAGCATCATAGTAGTGAGCCACACGTTCCTGTTCGGGCACATCTTCATAGTGGAGCCCAAGTCGGAGTTCCAACAAGTTAACAAGACCGATAGTGTTAGCCACTACCGTGTCCATCATAACCTCCTTTCCATCTGAAGGCTTAACGTAAACATTTCCTGAGTATTCAGGCGAGAATATTATCTTCATGCTACAGATTTATCCTTAATTCCGCAACACTATTATAAATTGAACTTTTTAAGCACCTGAGCAACAAAAAGTTGCTCAGGATTTTGCCATGTCAGTAATTTCACTTATCTTAGTGTTGCAAATAAAAAACAAGCAAAACTCTGATCTGACATGGCAAAGGTAGCAATAAAATCTGAGAAACTCACTCCTTTTGGAGGAATTTTTTTCAATAATGGAGCAATTTGACTCCAAACTCTCATCTGTAATAGACTCAACCCTTGGTTTGAGATGCAAGGTGTATGGTTATCAATACAGCGAAATCATTCGTTGGATTTCATCCGACTGTTTCTCGCCATGACAATGCCCGAGCAAGCTCAGCATTGCCCATTTGGCTTAACGACACCGTTCTCTCATGAGTGTTTATTTCTGCGACGGCTCATGTATTGAAGATATCACAACTCATTTGATGAACCATCTCTTTACTACTCAATTGTATGTTTGCATCTGGTCAACAGAAAGAGGGTGAGATGTATGATGTTGACTTCGATCACCAGTTCTTCTGCTTACGGCTCTCTGAATTCAGAAAATTAAGATGGGATAATTGTTAAGGTGGGATAAAGTAAGAGATAGACTCTTATCGTATAAAAAACATTAAATATTAGCCATTTGTTTCTTTATTGCAACTAT
>JAQXZK010000059.1 GCA_029227175.1 Bacteroidales bacterium
ATGATGGTTTTATTTGATTGGATCAAGGCGCTTGTCGCTCTGCCTCAATTTATCTAAACCTAGCCCTATCACCAAGATGATATTGAAGGGCTTCTTCTTTTCTATATCCGATTATTTTTGCAGGAACCCCGGCAACGATAGCCAAAGGAGGTACATCCTTTGTGACGATTGCACCCGATGCTACCACAGCTCCACGTCCGATATGAACTCCAAGAACAGTTACTCTTGAAGCTAACCACACATAATCCTCGATAATAACCTCTTTGCAAATTGATTCATAGGTAGGACTATTGTAGTCGTGTTGTTCCGTCCAGATGTTTGTCTCCTGTGCAATATCAACATTACTGCCAATCGTAAGTCCCCCCCGACCATCTAAAACACATCGTTTGTTGATGTTTGTATGTGCCCCAACGCAAATGCGATAAGGGCTCCGCAAATCAACATTTCTGTATATAGCACTTGAAGCATCAAACCGCTTCATCAACAGTCTGCAAGCGATCCGACGTAACGGGTGGCAAGGGAGCCACATGATAATCTCAATGATGAAGTGGTATAGTCCACTGATGAAACTTTTCATAAGACAACTCGGTTTATGAAGTCAAATATTCTTTTCGCCCTTCCTTCAATCGAATACTCGTAAGCATCCAATCCCTATGGCAATAAGCCATCACCCCTGAAAGACAGGGATATGGGATTCTCTAGTTATTTTTATTCGACTAAAAATTTCAGATTGTTAACACAATAATTCTTGTGTTATGAGTTCGTAGTCCGTCCTTCCTCCCGAAGTCATGCCAAAGAAGCCCTTGAAAAAATCAAGTGACGCTCTCTTCATCAGTTTGCATGTCTCAATGAAAGTAAGGTATACGGCAGTAACCCGAGCTCCTAATTCGCTACTAAATCGTAAGCGTCTCCGCGATGACGCATTGTGAGAGAAAAACGAGTCTCGTACTTTTGCCGCAAATTTTATGATTTGGGATGATACAGAACGAGACATACGAGCAACTATGGTTGCGATTCCTGTTTGAGCTCAACAAAAGGCCAGACCTGACTCTGGCCTCCTTCCTGAAGAGACAGGATGTCAACCCAGCGAGCATGAAGCAATGGGTAGAGAGCAGAAAGCTGGGCGTCAAGAAAGCCAAGAGCGTGATCCAATTATGCCGAGAGACGCTATTTCAAGATAGTTGGGCATCGGGTAATGATGTCATCTATCTGCCCATGACCGTGGTAGAGGCAAAGGAGACCACTAACCCCACCAATCTCATGAAAGGCATAACCTTGACATTCCCCGACGGGACAGTGGCCAGCGTGAGCCGTGCCACCCCCGAGGCGCTGCATTCCTTGATCAAGTTATATAGGGAGGGTGTTGGCCTATGATGGGGCTAAGCGAGCACATTCGTTACCACGTGTACCAAGGTTACGCCGACATGTCTTCCGGGATAAACGGGCTGTCCCGTATCGTCAGCCAACGCATGGGGATGTCGCCTATCTCCGGCGACGCCTTCGTTTTCTTCAGCAAGGACAGGGCGACGGTCAAGATACTCAGATGGGATACCGATGGCTACCTGCTTCACCAAAAGCGGTTGGAGAAGGGCACATTTGAGCTGCCTTTCTTCAAGCCGGGGGCGAGATCCGTCACCATACCTTACGATACGCTCTCCGCCATATTGAGAGGAATCAGCCTTCGGTCGCTACGCCATCGTCCCCGCTTCAGCCTGTAGTGTTATCTCCAAGAACTGATCGGCAAAAGAAAATCATTCGGCTTTTTATTCGCTGAATATTAGGTTATTCCGTTTCTATTTCGTACCTTTACATCATGAAGAAGGACGAATTGATAGAGCAATTGATGGCGCTCGTGGACAGCCTCCGGCAAGAGAAGGAGTCGTTGACCAAACAGGTCGAATCCCTGACAGGCCAGCTTGCCGCCGTGACCGGCGAGCTCTCCAGCCTGAGGAGGCTGCTTGAGGGGAAGGCGGAACAGGAGGTCCAGCTCCGCAAGGCGAGGAAGGCCATCAAGGCGCTATCTGGGTCGAGGTCCGAGCGGCAGGCGCCTCCCGTGGCCGAGAAGGACGACGAGGGGGCTTCTCCCGTCGAGGAAAGGGAGCCCTCGCGGAAGACGAACAACGGGGCGAAGCGGAAGCCTCATTATGAGGTGGAGACAAAAGTGGTTGATGTCTATCCTGATGATCCGTCCTTCGACAAGTCAACGGCGAGAGAGCTCGCCCATAGGGATGTCGTGCGCTATGAGCTCATACCTATGCGGTTCATGCGAGTCATCTACCGTGTGCACAAGTACTCGCAAGGCGACACCGTGTTGGAGGGCAAGGCCCCGGACGCTCCGTTCCTCAATTCCAACTACGATGGCTCTTTTATCGCGGGTCTGGCGCACTTGCGCTATATGTACTCCATGCCGGTAGAGCGCATCGTGAAATACTTCAACGAGAATGGCTTCGATATGGAGAAGGCCACCGCCCACGGGTTGCTCGCGAAGACCGAGACGCTTTTCGACGGTCTCTACAAGTCGCTGCGCGAGGCGGTCAAGACCGACAGATATATCGCCGCCGACGAGACCTATCATAACGTGTTGCTCCGGGACGGAGGAGGCCGTGGCATCAAGAGGGGCTACATCTGGTCAACCGTGGCCATGAACCATGGACTCGCCTACTTCCACTACCATGACGGGGCAAGAAGGTCGGAGATCTTCCTCGACTTCATCAAGGGTTACAAGGGCACCTTCCAGTCGGATGGCTATGTGACCTACAGGACGGCCGAGGGCTGGTATGACCGGATCGGTTGCTTCCAGCACGTCAAGAGGAAGTTCCTCGATTGCGGGGACGACCCGGACGCGAAAGTGATCGTCAGGTTGATCAACCATATCTACCACCTTGACAACAAGCACAGGATCGGTGTTGACGGATGGACGGAGCGACAGCACGGGCGATGGAGAAAGGAGAGATGCGTGCCGGTCATGGAAGTGATCCGCAAGAAGCTCGACCGGTTGGCGGCTGACAAGTCCATACTCCCGAAGAGCGACAAGCATGAGGCCGTGCATTACATGATTGGCGAGTGGGGAGCGCTCATGGGCATCCTCGACAGAGGTGACTTCAAGCTTGACAACAACACCATCGAGCGACTGAACCGATACGTGTCCCTATCCAGGAGGAACTCGCTCTTCTTCGGCTCCCATAAGGGGGCCGAGCGTGGCGCCATGTTCTATTCTCTCGTCTGCTCATGCCGTCTGTGCGGCGTGAATTTCTTCAAGTACATATCCGATGTCATCAACAAGGCGGCCAACCTCCCGCCGAACGCTCCTCTCTCCAAGTACAGGGAACTGCTCCCTGACAGGTGGGCGAAAGGTCATTGATGGGTAGTCTATCGATAACCTTTGAATTTAATCCATGCGTGTCAATGTGTCATTGCGTAAACGCTTACTTTCAGTGTAGGTGTAACTATTCAGCGAATGGTAGAATGTTAGGAGGCGCATTGATGTTTGTCTTTTGGACACCATATTCCTGTGGTTCTCTTGTTTCGCAAAAATGTTACCTTACAAAGAAGGTTTCGACCAACGAACACAACTGTTTATCAGTTAAATTATCAATACCTACCTTATCAATCAATGCATATTGTTCTTTCTTGTTGTTAATCACGAATTTGCGTCCTTTTCCTTCCACTTCACATAAAAGGTGATAGTTACCTTTGTACGCCTTTTCTACACGCACATTCTCAAAAAAAGTATCACCAATTCTGAACGAAACATTCTTTCTTTGTTCTAACAATCCCCACTCTGCCAGATGATTGTTAAGGGTGGTTTCTACAGCACCTATCCAACGCCGACTAACTTCGCATTCTTCTGCAAAGTGCCTGAATTGGCCAATGGCAGAAGCAACCTCATTTATGATGGTTTCTGCCTTTCTGATACCGTTATCTTTGCCAAGAGCCAAAGCGTCTTCAAGAGTCTGACCTTGAAGTTTACCCTGCATCATCAGACAATGCATCTTCTCAGGAAGGAAACCACCGACATTGAAGATATAAGTCATATCGTATGCAGGAGAAAGTTGCCATTGACCGCTTTCATCCATCAGAAACGAGAAGTTCTTGTTGTGATCATCCGTATTGTTGGCAAGAATATTGAATACCATTCTGCGAAAGACTTCCTCCTGGGTGCTTTCCGGTAAGCGCATCTTGCGACAAACCATCAGCAACTTTTCATAGCTGTCGGCATCAGGATATAGAGCTGCCAATGTCTGCATGTGCAATTTGCGTTCTTCATCACGATCAAAACGATGTGTAATGAAATGCTTCTGACCTTCCACCTTTATAATCTTGCAAGGCATCATGTTTATACCTGCAGCTATGGCCATTTTATAGTAAGCCATTTCCAATTCTGCAGACGAACGTTCTGCATCGCCAAACTTCAGTATGCAATAATCAAAGCCCTTGTGACCGGCAATCTGCCCACTTCTGATTTCTCCCGTTTTCGGATTTATCGCTATGATTGCCTTAGGTTGGCGACCGCCAGCTGATGTTCCGACAGCTATCAACGACTGCATGGTCAGCGATTCGTCTGGCATAAGTCTTACATTCTCACGCTCAACGAATATTCTCTGGGCCAAATCTGTCAATGCTTTCATATTCAGCTTTTCCGACTTTCTGATGCCAGAGGATTCGGGGATAAACTCCAAAGCTCCCATACCTCGCTTACCTATAAACGACAGAATTTCAAGCGGAGTAATTTCCTGATTGCGAATACCATTCTGTATGCGCCAACACTCAAACACCTGGTTACCCCAAGCGTCAGGCAAAGAGTCTGCAAGAAAAGGAGGCAGTTTGCGGTAAAGCTTTGTTTCCCTGTCACCCATGATGGGACGTCGGCTGGCAGGTGACTTGACAGAAGCCACAAGTGGGAACGGATCAAGTCCTCCACCAAGGAAAGCTGGATTATACTCGAAAAACGAAACGCCTTTCCTTGCATCCCAGGACAAGCGACCGATTTCCTTGTCCCAAAGCATTATTTTCAAAGAACTTGCTATCATGACTTCTTATGTCTAATTCGTTGAACTTTCTTTTCTTCCTTCACAAGGTATGCAGATGGCGGTAAATCCGGCATCAGTTCGTCAAGTGCATCTATCTGACCGATTGCCTTCAACAGCAAAAGGAAGGTGCCGAGCGACACATTGCCCGATGTACCATTCTCAAACTTATGAATGGTAGTGATTGTAATACCCGATTGTTCAGATACCTCTTTCTGCGTCATATTGCTACGCAGACGGTAATCCTTGAATCTTGCACCAAGAAGTTTTACCAATTCTGGTATAGAATACTCGTAATAATCAATCATAATTCATTGTTTTAATTTATACTACAATATAAGTTAGA
>JAQXZK010000060.1 GCA_029227175.1 Bacteroidales bacterium
GAAAAACAAAGAGGAGATGATGAAAGCGGAAGAGGAGACCGAGGAAGATGTTCTTATTGCCAATCCATCTGTCTGCAAGTTGATTGATCAACGAAGGAAAGAAGGCTATAACATTGCGTTCATCAGCGACATGTATCTCAATAGCCAGTTCCTACGGAAGGTCTTGCAACGCAACGGATGCTGCCGTCAGGAAGACGCCATATATGTATCATGTGAACATAATGCAAGAAAAGACACTGGACTCTTGTATAAAGTGGTGAGAAATGAATTGCATCCCACCGAATGGATTCATTATGGCGACAACATCAGGAGTGACATCAAGATGGCAAAAAGCAAGGGCATACGTGCCATTCACATCAACACATCCTACAACAATGCGGAAAGAGCATACTCCACTGTGTCCTCTTCAATGGCGGAATTCGCTAAGCAATATCGGCTGAGGCATAAGGACAACGAGTTTGCATCCTTTGCCGCCGACTTCGTGGTGCCCGCTTATCTGCCATACGTCATCCATGTGCTGCGCGAGGCACGAGGTATGGGCATACGCAAGCTCTACTTCCTTTCGCGCGACAGTTACATACTGATGAAAGCGGCACAGGCCCTGACAGAGGAGGCTGAAGGACTCGAACTGCATTATCTGTTCGTTTCACGCAGGTCGCTCCTCCTGCCATATCTATACGGAGAAGATGAAAAAGCATATTTGGCGGCAAGCGACCACAACACCATCATCCGCATCGACTCTATTGACAAGAGGCTGAGCTATCTGGGAACATCGCGCGAGGAGATGCGTGAGAAATACGGGATTGAGTTCCCGTATTCAAAGGCAAATAACATCAAGGAACAGGAAGATTTCCTGCGCAAGATATTTCACAGTGACTTCACGCCACACTTGCAACAGAGTGCCGGCGAACAATACCGTCTGTTGGAAGAGTATTTCCGTCAGGAAGGGTTACTTGACGGAGACAGCTGTGCCGCCGTTGACGTAGGGTGGCTCGGAACATCCCGACTGATGATGAACCACATCCTCAGACGGAAGGGAGCGAAGGACTTGCATTTCTTCTATTACGGTGTCAGACGTGATGTGTTTCCACCATCCGCGGGCAGGTATTCAACATACTTCCGGGCGGAGGAGATTTCAACCGAGACTACGGCATTGCTCGAACATTATTACTCCGCCTCACCCTACCCCTCCACCATTGCCTACCAGAGGACGGGTCAGGGCAATATTGAGCCGGTATTCGGCAACAACGGGCAATTCAGCCATACCCCAATCACCCAGGCAAATCAAGATGCCATCGAGACTATTGCCGCACAAATAAACACGATGGACAAACTCGGCAGCAGGACATTACGTTATTTGGCGAAGACCTCGTTCAATTGTATAAGCAATGCGGCAATGAACGTGGATATTCGTCCACTGTCGAAACAGGGCGAGTTTGATGACCATATCCCATTTGTGAAACGTCTGACAATAATTGAGTTGCTGAGGATTGCTCTCTTTGGAGACACCATAACCGGATATGACCTGGGCAGCATGCGCCTCACCATTCCCCATTGCCTGCTTGCACCTGTTTGGAAACTAAGGAACACGACAGTCAGGGTGAGACGCTATTTGTATTGGAAATATGTAGCTCGCCGACATAATTTGGTATAAAAAAATGAAAGTAGCAGTTATAGTTCTTAATTACAATTCGAGTGCCGACTGCCGTAAGTGCATTTCACACTTGAAACGGCAGGAGGGAGTTGAAATAGAAATCATCATCGTGGATAACCGTTCTCGCGAGGATGACGCCTTGGCAGTGAAGAGCCTGGCCGCAGAACAGGACTGCACGTTCATCGCCGCCAAGGAAAACCGCGGATATAACGCCGGCAACAACATAGGCCTGCGCCATGCTGCGGAAAAGGGATATGAATATGCCCTGATAGCCAATCCCGACATGGAGTTTCCGCAGAGGGACTACATTGCAAAGTTAGTTAACTTGATGGAAAGCAAACCGGAAGTTGCGGTATGCGGCAGTAATATCGTCACAACTGAAGGGCACAGACAAAACCCTAAAAGATACACTGCATACTTAGAAGAATTACTATGGCCAATTAATGGGTTATGTAATCTTCTGTTTCGTAAGAGTTTCATCCTGGACGTTGCAAACCAATATTGCGAAATGCTAATGGGTAGCTGTATGTTTGTAAGAATGTCGTTCATAGAAAAAATAGGTTTTTTTGATGAGAATGTTTTTCTTTATTGTGAGGAGCCTATCCTTGGAAAACAAGTGAAGACAGCAAATATGAAAATGTTCTATTTAAATGATGCCACAGCTGTCCACGCACATGTAGCGTCTGAAAAGGGTTCATTTGTAAGACGACACGATATATATTGGAATAGCCGATGGTACTATCTAAAGAACTATGCAGGATATTCCCACATGCAATTGGCATTAATGTACGTATCCAAGAAGGTGCATTATTCATTCAAAAAGATGCAATTCGCACTATGCCGAATCAAATAATTCAGGATAAGGAATTCAGCAACGCCAAGAATGTGGTTATTTGTATCTACATTGTATTGATGTCGGTGCAATTAGTGGCAATCGAGGGCTTCTCTGTAAGCCCTCTAAAGGTATTGGCAATGTTACTGACCCCATTATTTATCATACGCTTTGGTTATCACATGGTTGCAACCGATGCTGCCTTTTATGGCATTGCCAATCTGATATTGATGGCAGTTTGTGCATCGTTTGCCTCACCGATAGTGGCATGGGACAGAATAGGCTATCGTGCAATGTATGTCTTTATGTTTATATTGGTATATTGCATAATGTACGATGGATGTGTAAAGCTGGCTCTGATAAAACGGCTATTAGTGGTTCTGATGATAGCATATGGTGTTATCTTTCTCATCCAGCATGCCCTCTACTTGGTTGGCGTAAGGAGTCAGATATTTTTTCTGAATTATTATGCGTCAATCACAATGAATGGAGTCTTTAAGCCTAATGGCTTGGCTTGCGAACCCTCTCATTCCGCAAGGATTATTACTGTTATTTATTGGGGAATATTAAAGTTATCGGAAATAGAACTCGGAAAAAGAATCAGTTTCAAACACGCTTTTATGGATATGCCATATTGTAGCATTATGTTTTTTATTTCGATGATTGCTATGGGATCTGCCACAGGAATGATAGGTATCCTTTTGATTCTATTATATTTCTTCAACCGAAACTTTATATTATTTTTTATCGCATTTGTTGGCTTTATCCTTATGATGGGTATGGAGATTGAAAACACGCAGATACGCCGATTACAAAATGTATTCAACAGTTTCTTCTCTGATGACGTTTCCGAAACCTTGAAAAATAAAGAAGGTAGTGGTGCTGTCAGAATTATGCCATTCATCAATACATTTAAGATGGACTTCTTTTCGGCAAGTACATGGATAGGACAAGGCAGCGTGAGTGAAACGAATTTTCTGAAGAAAGTCTTCTCTGAGAGCAGATATTTGGGAGATATAACCAGTTTTGGCCTAATATCGTATTTGACATCACAGTTCTTTGTGTACAAATGCTGCATAAGGAAGTTCTTTTCCATAGAGACACTGCTGTTCTTGCTTTTAGCTACGTTCAGTGTCGGTAGCGTATATTACACCTGGCTTATGCTTATGATATTCATGATAGTCAAATACTTTGAAGAACATAAAACTAATATTATTGCAACAGAATCCATCAAAACACATGAAAAAGAATAGCATTGAATCATTATTAACAAAAATGTTCGACATAATGGATAATCAATTCCTACATCCTTATGTCGTCATGAACAAATATGATGAGGTTCCTTATCAACTGCCTTCTGACTTGGATATGTGTATTACACCTGATGATTTCGAGAGACTCGACACCATCGTTCAAAATATAGCTAAAGGTATAGGGCTAATAATAGTACAGAAGATTTGGCACGGATACATGAAATGTGCGTATATCCTGTCGCCATTGACACCAAAGGAACGTTTCAGGCTTCAATTGGATTTCTTTACAGACTTCAGCGTAAAGCATACACCTCTGCTTATATCTTATACTGACTTACAATCGGAAACGAGAAAGTACGGCCGCTTTACTGTTCCAAGTTATCGGATGGAGTATGTGTTCCTGTTAATGAGAAGAATATTCAAGAATGATTTCGATAAAGAACATTTTGTCGCCATCAGCAAAGCTGTCTGTGGTGACAAAGAAGGTTGCTTTTCTTATATAAAACTTTTTTTTGATAATGATACGGCAGAAAAAATCAACCTTTACGTCAATAATAATGATATAAACGGCCTGAAACAGTTTCGCCCTGTATTATGGAAGAAGCTCCAACAATTATCAAGAAGAAATTCGCGTGGAATATACAAGTTAAAGTTCAACATAAGCGAAATCAAACGACTGTGGTTCAGGATAAAATTTCCTGTTGGAATGTGCATCGTACTGCTTTCGCCTGACGGGGGCGGGAAAAGTTCCATTTACGAAAGGATTACCGAGACATGCTGGGGCGCATTCTTTGGCATATCAAAGATGTATTTTCGACCTCATCTGCTAACCAACCCAGGTATGCTTAATCCGCTCAACCCCGTTCCTGAATCAAGCGACAATCCCGACCCACACGGCAAGAAACCCAATGGCTTCCTAAAGTCATTAGTCAGATTCTTATACTACAATATTGATTTCGTATTAGGATATCATATCTTAGTGAGAAAAAGATGTATCCAAAAACAGCTCGTAGTCTTCGACAGATATTATTATGACTATTTCGTGGATATGAAACGTTATCGCTATTCACTGCCAAAGTGGATGCCAAAACTATTTGCCAAGACAATACCAACCCCTGATTTGATTTTCATACTTGACGGGACTGCAAAAGTGTTATATGAACGAAAGAAAGAATTGCCTATTGAT
Organism: Bacteroidales bacterium; assembly: GCA_029227175.1. GTDB lineage: Bacteria > Bacteroidota > Bacteroidia > Bacteroidales > Bacteroidaceae > Bacteroides. The sequence continues at coordinate 4,926 of JAQXZK010000060.1, forward strand.
GAAATACAAAGGCAGATAACTGAATATCGAAATATTAAGTCAAGATATAAAAATGCCATATTAGTCAATGTTGACAATTCTCTCGATGACGTAGTGGATGATGTCACACGTCAAATAATTCAATTAAAAAAAGAAAGAACATCAAAAGCCATGGGGCTATGATTGGATAACTATAATAATATGAGGACATTATTAGTATCCGCCTATTCCTGTGAACCTTTAAAAGGTTCGGAACCTGCAGTCGGTTGGAATTGGGTAATTGAACTAGCGAAGCGTAACAGAGTTCACGTTATAACACGCGCCAACAACAAAACGGTCATAGAGCAGCATTTGCCAAACGACATTAAAGGCAATATCGTTTTTCATTATTATGACACTCCAGATATCATCAAGAACCTTAAACACAAGGACAAGGGACTGTACTTCTACAATTTTTGCTGGCAAATAGGAATTGTCGGATTAGCCAAAAGTATAATCCGAAAAGAAAAAATTGATTACATACTTCACCTTACTTTCGGGAGCGTATGGATGCCCACGTTCTTGCCTTTGCTTAATCCGAAGTTTGTTTGGGGGCCTATGGGAGGCGGTGAATGTGTACCGTTCTCCTTCATTGGCGTGCTGCCACTGAAACAAAGGATTGTTCAGCTTTTCAGATATATATTGAACTATACAACTATCATCAATCCCCTGATACTCCTTCCTGCGTGCAAATCAAAAGTTATTCTTGCCCGTACTCCAAACACAAGGGATATTATGCCGTTTTTCACAAGAAAAAAAACAAGGATATTACTCGAAACGGCTATGGAGGACGATATTTTTAAACGGGAGAAAACGGATTATGAAGCTGATGTTATACAGATGGTTATTAGTGCCAGGTTTATTTCTATCAAGAATATTCCTCTTATCATAAAGGCACTGAAATACATCCAAACCTCGATACCTTGGAAATTGACACTACTTGGCTCAGGACCGGATAAAAAACTTATTGAAAATACCATAATGGCCGAGGGTGTTGGACAACAGGTATCCATCATTCCTTATCTTCCCAGGGAAGAGGCATTGGATATGATTGAACAATCAGACATATTCATTTTCCCAAGTCTCAAAGAAGGAGGGACGTGGGCTTTGATGGAGGCAATGGCAATAGGCCTTCCCGTCGTGTGTCTTAAATGGGCTGGAATGGCAGTGGAAACAACACCTGACACTGCATTTCAAATCCCCATTTCCAATCCCGCAAAGATGGAAAAGGATTTTGGGCATGCTATTTCATTACTGATTAATAACCAACAATTGCGCAAAAAGATGGGACAGGCTGCAAGAAAACGTATTAAGGAGGTTTTTAATTGGGATGCAAAGGGGCTATATATGCAAGCACTGTTTGATGAAATAGATAACAAAAAAGAATGAATACATTTGACATCGCTGTTTTCAAAGATATATTCACCATTGGCAGTGGGGAAAATTTCATAGAACTAAACAATACCGTAGGACAACGGTGGTTTGTTCCTTATCGTCACAATGGTTTGTTTCTTTCTCTTTTCCAACCTTCATCTGTCAAGGGAAAACTATTTGCAAAATCCATTAATTGGATAAAGTTCTACCCTATGTTATTAGGGATTGCCAATGCCCGGATAGTAAAACTGACTTTCTCAAAACCATTTATGGATTATGCCAATAAGGTCTTTGATATGCAATATTGTCAATTTGGCATTTTCTGCGGTTCCCCTGGCTTTCATCAAAAGATTACTATTATGGCTGCTAACAAAGACAGGGTCATGGGATATTGTAAGATAACGGACAAAAAGGACATTTTCACACTTTTTGACAATGAGTTCAATAATTTAAAATATCTTCAATTCCGGGGTGTTTGTCATATACCTACTCCTCTCTTCTGTGGAGAATTGCCATTTGCTAATCTTTATGCTTTTTTTCAAACGACAGAGAGGAATGGCAAAGTAAAATATGCCAACTACAGAAGCCAGGAAGTTCTTGACTTCATCAAGGATTTAAATAACAGGACAAAACTCGATATACCCTTCCACAATTCAGATTTTGCACATTCGCTCATCCGATTAAGGAAGAATCTGATATTCATTAATGACAACAAAATGAAGAAGACATTTGCGGATGGTGTTAATTTGATTGAGAATAACAAGGAGTGCTTTAAACTGTTTTGTGCTTCTCATGGCGACCTGACTGCATGGAACAGTTTCATTGTGGATAAGCATCTATTCGCTTTTGATTTGGAGTATTTCAAGAAAAGCAATCCTCTGTTGTGTGACTTCTTTCACTTCTTTACACAAGATTTGCTTTACAATGGATATGCTGATTCCGACAAGATTTATCGCGAATATTTGAACGTAAAAAATACTTTGCCAGAGGTAAGACATCTTGATTATCTGTATATAGCCTATTTGTTGGTTATTGTGGATTTTTACTTGAATCGAGATAAAGGAATTCTTAACGAGAGACTTGGAAGCTGTTTTGCAATATGGTCTGAACTAATAAAAAGATTGATGAATAATGTTAAGGAGATTTATTAATCATATTGTCACAAGTATAAAGGGAGAGATGTTTGAATTGGATGCGAAAATACCCTTAGGCTATCTGTTTGCATTCTTTTGGGGGAAAGCATGGATGTGTTTTTGGGGTATGGTAAAACTGCGCAGAATTAAGAGAGTCTTTGTTCATTATTCATCCACTATCAAGTGCCCTGATTACATTCAAACATCGAACAACTTGTCTATTGACCGGAAATGCCATATTGATGCCTTATCTACAAACGGTATCGTTTTCGGATGTAATGTATCCATAGGGAAATATACAACGATTGAATGTACCGGATCTCTTAAGGCGTTGGGATATGGCTTGAAGGTTGGCAACTGTGTCGGTCTTGGCACACACGGCTTTTTCGGATGTGCAGGAGGCGTGGAGATTGGAGACGACACTATATTCGGAAATTTTGTATCTTTACATTCCGAAAACCATAACTACCATGACAGGAATATCCCTATTCGGTTGCAGGGAGTAACTCGCAAGGGTATAAAAATTGGCAAGGATTGTTGGATTGGTTCTAAAGCGACTATCCTTGATGGCTCCATTATTGGTGATGGCTGCATTGTTGCAGCTGGAGCAGTAGTCAGAGGGGTTATTCCACCTTATTCTATTGTTGGTGGAGTACCGGCAAAAATTTTAAAATCAAGAATATGAAGCGCATCATTTGTTTTCATCTTTACAACGACTTCAGTGGCAGTCCCATCGTTCTCAGGATGGTGCTCGAGGGCTTGTTGCGTAAAGGGATCAAGGTGGATTTGGTGACGTCGAACGGAGGCGTGCTCGACGAACTTGTCGGAATGGACGGATTGACAAAGCACTCGTATTTCTACCGCTTCTCCAATAACCCCGCCATGACCATGGCAAGATATGCCGCCGTGCAGATATACACATTCTTCCTGGCATTCAGATGGATATTCAACAGGGATGTGGTGTTCTATATCAACACGCTCCTGCCCGTGGGTCCTGCTTTGGCTGGAAGGATTATGGGCAAGAGGGTTGTGTATCACTACCATGAGAACGCATTCATCAAAGGCGTGTTCTACAAGACACTTTCATGGGTGATGCAGCGACTGGCACACGAGATTATGTGCGTGTCGGAATATCAGGCGTCATCTCTTGCTGACCGCAGCAAGGTGAGGGTCATTCCAAATGCACTGCCAAAGGCGTTTGTTGAGAAGTTGAAACCAGACACTGAAAGGGCTTTCAACCAGAAAAACATACTGATGCTCGCATCGCTCAAGGCATACAAAGGCACAAAAGAATTCATCGAACTCTCGGCAAGAATGCCGGAATACAGGTTCACCCTCGTGCTTAACGACTCGCAGGAGAATATCGACGATTATGTCTCGGCAAACAGCTTGCAGAAAACCATTGGCGCAAACCTCACAATTTTTCCCCGTCAAAACGACGTTACGCCATTCTACAACAAGGCCTCATTGCTGCTGAACCTCTCCGACAAGAACAGGGTCATCGAGACATTCGGCATGACAGTGCTCGAGGCCATGAGCGCGGCACTGCCAGTGATTGTCCCCACAGAAGGCGGAGTGGCGGAGATGGTGGATGACGGAGTTAACGGATACAAGATTGACGTTAGCGAAATGGATAAAATAGAAAAAAGAATTAGGGAAATGTTGTCAGACATTGACATTTATAGGAAAATGTCGCACAACGCCATAACACGGGCACAACTTTATGATTCTGATAACATGACTGAAAAGATTGCAAATACAATAAGATTGTTTTACGGATATTAACAAGAAAATGGACTATGAGAATAAGAAAGGTAGCAATAGTAGGCACACAAGGCGTACCAGCACAATACGGAGGATTTGAGACACTCGTGGAAAACCTCATCGGCAAGTTCAAGTCCAACAAAGTGGAATACACCGTATTTTGTTCTGGTAGGGACTACAAGAAAAAACAGAAGACTTACATGGGGGCAAAACTGAAATATATCCCTTTTCTGCATGCCAACGGCATACAAAGCATACCCTACGACATACTGTCGCTCATACGCTGCATCAGGGGATATGACACGGTATTGCTGCTCGGAGTGTCGGGAGGTATTTTCATTCCGATATTCAGGCTGTTTTACAGCAAGAAACTCATCGTAAACATCGACGGGCGTGAGCATACCCGAGCCAAATGGGGATTCTTCGCACGCTCATTCCTGAAGCTCAACGAGGTGCTGGCGGTAAAGTATGCCGATGACATCATCGCCGACAACAAGGGCATACAGGACTATGTCACTGAGATATATCATAAGCCATCCCACCTCATTGCTTACGGCGGCGACCATGCCATACGCGACGTTTCAGAGGAACAACAGAGGGGAATACTATATAAATACGGACTGAGGAGGCACAATTACACCTTGTCGATTTGTCGCATAGAACCTGAGAACAACTGCCACGTCACTCTTGACGCCTTCGCAAAGTTCGGACTTCCGTTAGTGTTCGTCGGCAACTGGGACTATAGCGTGTATGGACAAAGGCTGAGGTGGAAATACGGACTGCTCAGCAATATCAAGATGTTAGACAGCATTTACGACCTCGACGTGCTTTACACCCTAAGAAAGAATTGCAAAAACTATATTCACGGACACAGTTGCGGCGGCACCAATCCTTCGTTGGTAGAGGCAATGTTCTTCGGTTGCCCTATCTTGGCATACGACGTGGTATATAACCGCGAAACCACCTGTAACAAGGCACATTACTATGCCAACGACCTGCAACTGATTGACTATCTCGGAATGCAGAATCTGGAAGGCGAGAATATGCTGGAGGTGGCGAAGAAACATTACATGTGGAAAGACATCGTAAGGCAATACGAGGCTTTGTACCGTTAGCAGGTCAGAGCGGGTCAATGTCCTGTCTCTCTGACCCGTACCACTGTCCGAAGTCCTTGTACCCCTCGGGCAGCACATTCCCTTTCAACTGTGGAAGCCACCGCTTCAAATCCTCGTTAACAAGCGGTCGAGGAGCGGGCTGAAAGCCCAATAAGCGCATAGCCCAGGGCATCGCCCTGGGTAGGCTAACCGCCACAATGCGCCCTTGCAGAGCGAGGCCTTGAACACAGCACTATACAAAAAGAGAGTGGCGAACATTTGATTTCGTCACTCTCTTTAAATTTATTAACTATTACCCAAAAATGTTCTTTTATTTGATGTTCAAGCCACGGTTGTTGAATGTGGCGTTGAGCACGAGAAGGTA
>JAQXZK010000061.1 GCA_029227175.1 Bacteroidales bacterium
GGTTCAGCTGGTACGTTCGTTTCAGGTTTGTTTTGGCAACATTACGGATGGGCAGGCGTGGTAGGAGTAGGAGTTGCCTTTACCGTGGCTTCCTTGTTCGTTAATTGCTTCCAACCAAGACTGCATAAGGATGAATGCTCAATATTCTGACTAGAATAATTTTTGGAATGATCCTTTCAGTCTGAATATTTTTCATACCTTTATACCATAAGAGTTTCCCAAACAAGCAAAGCGATGCAGACCACGGCAATTAGGACGGTTGCCAACTCATTACCTGAAAACGAAGTAATTCTTCTAACTCTCTTGATTTCAAAGAGGAATATTTCTTATACAAATTTACTATAATTTTTTTAATACGGGGGGGAAAACATACAAAAAACAGTACCTTTGCGGCACTCAAAATACAAAATATATTCATGTCAACATTCAAAAACCCAACAGCACTTGGGACAGAAAGAATCAGTACTTTATTGATGCATTATGCCATTCCCGGAATTATCGCCATGACTGCATCTTCTTTATACAACATGGTTGACAGCATCTTCATCGGGCAGGGAGTAGGGCCGATGGCCATCTCGGGGTTGGCATTGACGTTCCCTTTGATGAATCTTTCTACGGCGTTCGGCACGTTGGTCGGTGTGGGTGCTTCTACCTTGATATCTGTAAAGTTCGGTCAGCGTGATTACGAGACGGCACAGCACATTTTAGGAAATGTTGTGGTGTTGAACGTGATTTTCGGGTTAGGCTTTGTGCTGGGTGTCATGCCTTTTTTGGATGATATTCTGTATTTCTTTGGGGGTAGCGAAGAGACCGTTCCTTATGCTCGTGAGTATATGTTTTACATCTTGCTGGGCAACGTCTTCACGCATCTTTATTTTGGCCTGAATGCTGTACTTCGGGCCAGCGGTCATCCTAATCGTGCCATGTTTGCTACGCTCAACACTGTTATCATCAATATTTTGCTCGACCCTCTCTTTATCTATGTCTTTGACATGGGCATCAAGGGGGCTGCCGTCGCAACGGTTTTGTCTCAGTGTATCTCGTTGGTCTGGCAATTGAGAATTTTCTGCAATCAAAACGAACTGCTTCATTTCCGTCGTGGAATTTTCAAGCTGAAGCGTAAGATTACTGTCGACTCGCTGGCGGTGGGTATGTCTCCGTTTCTGATGAATATTGCCGCCTGTTTTGTTGTTGTGCTGATTAACCTGGGCTTTAAGACGCATGGAGGAGAGTATGGTGACTTGACCATCGGGGCTTATGGCATTGTCAATCGCATTGCTTTTATCTTTATGATGATTATCATGGGTTTCAATCAGGGTATGCAACCTATTGCAGGCTACAATTTTGGTGCCCGGCAGTATGGTCGTGTGCTTGAAGTCTTTTGGAAGACAGTCTTTTGTGCAACGGTCATCCTGACTATTGCGTTCCTGACTGCCATGTTCTTGCCGCGTTATGCCGTAAGCATATTCACTGATAACGAGACTTTGATATCGTTGGCGACTCATGGTCTTCGGGTGTCAATGATGTTTTTCCCTATCATCAGCCTTCACATGATTTCGACCAACCTCTTTCAGAGTATCGGCATGGCCAAGAAGGCTATTTTCCTTTCGTTGATGCGCCAGGTGCTGGTTTTGATTCCCTTGCTGTTCATTCTCCCGATTTATTGGGGCGTGGATGGCGTGTGGTACAGCATGCCTGTGTCCGACCTGGCTTCTTCGGTCATTGCCATTCTGATGCTTGTCACCCAATTGCGCAAGTTCAAGCAGATGGAGGCCTGAATTTCCGGCCTGCGGGCTGCCTTTGATGGCATGCCAATGAGAAATAACCGTAAATTTTTGGGGTAATTTCCTGTTTTCCGTTCGAAAAAACTATTTTTGCGAACGAAGCGTTGCACGTAAACCGTCCATAGCTGTACCATGAACGAAAAAGAACTGTTGTTGCAAGGATTTGACCCTATTTCATTGGATGAAATGAGTGGTATCAAACTGATGAATCGCATTGACACTAAGTATGTGATGCCGATGTGCAAGTTGTTGCAGCTTTTGCAACTGGCCGTTCACGATTATCTGGTGCAGGAGGTGGATGGTGAGCGGGATATTCCCTATCACACGGTTTACCTGGATACGGACGACATGAAGATGTTTCATGCACATGCTTCGGGACGTCGTGTCAGGGAGAAGATTCGTGTACGCACTTATGAGTCTTCCGCCATGACTTTCCTTGAAGTGAAGAACAAGAATCACCGCGGTCGGACAGAGAAGAAACGCATCAAGGTGCCTTCACTTCATGGGTTGGAAGAGCATGGCGGAACGGAGTTTCTGTTTGAGAATGCCAGGTTCGCGCTCGATGAGGTGTCGCCTCAGTTAGAGAATAATTTCCAACGCATCACGTTGGTTAATAAGGGGAGAACCGAGCGCGTTACGATTGACAGCGAGATTGTGTTTCACAACCTGAAGAATGACGTGACCGTAGATTTTGAACGTATCGCAGTGGTTGAACTGAAGCGCGAGAAGAAGAGCGACTCGCCGATATTCTCCATGCTGAAGCAGCTTCACGTCAGTTCGACCGGCTTCAGCAAGTATTGCATGGGGTGTGCCTATACCGACGAGGCTTATCAGACCAAGCTACTCGTTTCCAGAATGAAGCGTTTCCACAAAATGCAGGAGTGGGACAGGAAGCATCGTTTCATGCGTGAATAATGACATGTCTAATCAAAATATTAAGTTTTTTATGGTAAGGTATTTGACTATTGTTTTTTTCTGCCTAATGTCTTTGCAGGTCAGTGCACAACAGACTTCAGCGCGAAGCGAGTCAAGCGACATGGCTCCTGACTTCACTCTGAACGACATAGATGGCAATCCGTTGTCTCTCTCGTCACTGCGTGGCAAGTATGTTGTCCTTGACTTTTGGGGCTCATGGTGCGTGTGGTGCATCAAGGGAATGCCAGAGATGAAGAAATACTACGCGAAGTATAAGGATAAGTTGCAGATATTGGGCATTGACTGTGGTGATACGCAAGAGAAATGGAAGGCTTCGGTGAGCAAGTTGGAGCTTCCGTGGTTGCACGTTTATTGTCCGAAGGGCAATGATTTACTGAAAATGTATGGCATACGCGGCTTCCCTACCAAGTTTGTAGTCGACCCTCAGGGCCGTCTGGTGAAGGCCGTAGTGGGCGAAGACCCGGCTTTCTATACGTATCTGGACGAGCTGTTGAAGGAATAGACTGCCTGGCCTCGTAGTCGTGAGGCAGTCTTCTCCTCTTTCGTTACTCGGTTCTGACGACGGAAGATTATTTTTCAGACAATGGAGACAACCGTTTGCTGGGTTGTCTTCGTTGTCGTTTTTATTTTCAGGCAATGTGGACAACGGAGGATAACTTCTCCCTTGCTCGCTTAAATGGCGTATGATGCTCCGTATTGCCAGTATTTCCCTCCTCTTGTTCCGACAGTGGGGACGATGGGGAGTAGGCCCCTGCATGGGTTTCATCCTTGCAAGGGTACATCCCATTGTTCGCATTACAAAACATTTTTCAAGAAAAAATTTGCAAGGCCATTCCATCTCGCTCCCTCTGCCCCGTGTCGGGAACCGCCGGACAGTGTGCCACCGGCCTTTGTCAATGGTCAAACCTCCTCCGCGCACCTGCCAGGACGTCTGCCACATGGGCAAACACCATTAGCGCGTGTGTAAATCATCTTTGTCAACTGACAAACACGCTTTACACATGTGTAAATGACTTCTGTCACCCCGGCAAACGTCCCTGTCACGCGTGTAAATGCACTCTGTCATCCTGCCAAATGTTCCTGTCACGCGTGTAAACCATCTCTGCCACCCCGCCAAACGTTCCTGTCACACGTGTAAACTCCCTTTGTCAGCCGACAAACGCTCCTTACACACAAAATAGGAGACTTTGACATACTGACAAACTCTGTTTACACGCGTGTAAACGATGTTTGCCACCCCGACAGACATCTTTATCACATGTGTAAACGGAGTTTGCTACCCCGACAGACGTTCTTTACACGTGTGTAAACGATGTTTGCCACACAGACAGACGTTCTTGTCACGCGCGTAGC
>JAQXZK010000062.1 GCA_029227175.1 Bacteroidales bacterium
GAGAACTGTGCATGGAACATCTTTGCCTCATTTGTGCCAAGATGACGCGTCAGATGGCACATCACGTATGACGAGAATGTCATATAGCCGAGTCCCCCAAGTTGGATAAGCAGCAGAATGACCATCTGTCCCCAAAAAGTATAGTCTGAGGATACGTCTACAGTGGAAAGTCCCGTAGTTGACAAGGCTGATACGGCCGAAAACATATTGTCCACAACAGATATACCACCTCTGTTACAAAACGGAAGAGACAAGAGAAGAGTTCCGAGGATGGAATATGCAGAATACCCGACCATAAGTTGCCGTTGTGGGTTCTTGAACCTGTAGCCAAATGAAAACAGTGTCTCAAGATGGAATTTCTTCATAGTTACCAAAGTACTTTTGACAATCTTTTGTTACCAGAATCACTTTTATACACATTCATAACAATACCTACTCTTTATGGCTCCCGAGAAATATAGAAGTCTGATGCAAATATATTGCTGTTGTCATCGGGATTGACTCATGCCCTCCCAAGATTTCGCTTTTTTTAACCCAGACCTTATGGCCGGTCTGGGCTTATGGAGAAGTTGCAGGCGAGCAAGAAGGTCAGAAAGAAAACATCGGGGAACCGTCGGCCGGCGCATCGGCCTTGTGGTGTAGGGGAACGACCGTTCATCGGTCAGAAAAGACAATTCGTCAGAACAATAGCACAATCATACCCCTTGTATGGAAATAATTGCCTACATTTGATGGATATATCATATTATGTTAACCGAAACAAAAAGGAATGAAGGATTTTAAAAGCATTTTTGAAAGCAGATATACATGGATTGAAGGGTTTATGCGTAACGTAAGGCGTTACGGCCGACGGACGGCTCTGATTGACCCGGATACGGATGCGACATGGTCGTATGCCGAACTGAACCGTGAGTGTAACCGTCTGAGCAATGCGCTGGTGAAGAAAGGCCTTCGCAAAGGCAATGTCATCATGCTGCAGATGCTCAACTGCCCCGAGTTCGTCTTTGCCTACTTGGCCGCCCATAAGACGCACGGTGTCTGCTGTCCGGTGAGCTATCGGTTAAGTCCGGGCGAGATGGCCTTTAACATCGAAGACTCTCAACCGGCTGTCATCATCTGTTGCAAAGCCAAGAAAGACGACGTACTGGAAGCCCTGCACCTGTCAACATACAAGCCCGATGCGGTCATCGTGATTGACAGCGACACGGATGAGAACACCGTTTCCTACGAAGACTACGTGAAGGATGCATCAATGGACGAACCGCCCTCCCAGTGCGACTACAACATCTACGACGAGACAACACGACTCTACACGTCGGGCACTACGGGAAAGCCGAAGGCCGTCTCACTGACGAGCATCAACGAGGTGCTCTCGGCTCACGACGTGATGATACACTTCCCCATGAGCTACAAAGACATCTCCATGAACACCACACCGTGGTTCCATCGGGGTGGCCTTCACTGTGCAGGTCCGTGTCCGGCTCTCTACGCGGGCAGTGCCATGGTCATCATGGGCAAATTCGAGCCTGATCTGGCTCTGAAATATATCGATAAGTACAAGATAACATTCCTCATCGGTGTGCCCACGGTGCTTGAAGAACTGGCTGACGAGCAGGAACGGCAGGGATATGACATCAGTGCACTGAAAGGCATTGTGACCATGGGCAGCCCATTGGAGCGTTCTGCCTGCATCAGATACCAGCGAGTGCTCACCCCAAACATCTTCAACGGCTATGGCACTACGGAGACATTCTGGAACACTTTCCTGCGCCCGTTTGACTTGCCCGAGAATGCCGGTACGGCAGGAGCCTCCTGTGTGGACGATGACGTTCGGGTAGTGAAAATCTATGAAGACCATCGTGCCGAGCCCGACGAACTGGTGGCCACCAACGGCGAAGAAGTGGGCGAAGTCATCATCTGCTCTCCGGCCAAGTCGCCTTACATCTACGTCAACAATCCCGAGAGCACGGAAGAAAAGTACTACAAGGACTTCATCTACACCAACGACTTGGCCACCTGGGACGAGAATCTGTTCATCACCATCGTGGGGCGTAAGGACGACATGATAATCTCTTCCGGCGAGAACATCTACCCCACCGAAATCGAGGCTGTGCTCAATACCCATCCTAAAGTGAAGGACTGCATCGTGACCTCGGTGCCAGACAAGATGCGCGGACAGGTGGTCACAGCTTACGTTGTCTGTCAAGATACGACACTCACGGCAGAGGAACTGGACAATTTCTGCATCGACAGTCCGCACATAGCAAACTTCAAGCGTCCGCGCTTCTATCGCTTCGTGGCACAGATACCGTTTAATGCGACTGGCAAGAAACTGCATGTCAAGATTAAGGAGACGGCACTCGAAGACCTCAAGAATGGTTTGCTCCTCCGGGTGTAAGCAACCGGTTTTCTCTGCAAGAAAATCTAATGAGTTCATTGACTCTGTGCTTGATTTGCACTACCTACGCAGATTAAAAAAAGGTTTCACTAAAATAGCAAATATGATGAAAAAGATTTTGGCTTTTATAGTTATGGCAGGTTGCATCCTGCTATCGGGTTGCAAGGAACGCTATTCTGAAGGAGAGAAAGTGGGCAATCTGATTGAGTTCACCAAGAAAGGGGTCATCTGGGATTCCTGGGAAGGTCGGCTAAACATGACTCAGACAGGTATGAATACCAGTGGTGAGCCGTTCAGCTTCTCGTTTGACAATGACCGCACCGATCAGGATTCGCTCATCAAGACAATGTATCAGGCACAGGCGGAAGGATGGAAAATCAAGATCAAGTATCACGAAACATGGGGACCGTTTGTCAACTTCTGGATGAACCGAGGCGAGACAGACTACTTCATTGATGACGTGACGGTGATTGACAAAGACTTTGCCAACGTGGCCAAGAGGTTCTCGGGCGGACGACAGGGTGTGGTTGTAGACACCATCTATTTAGTCATTGACAAGAACGAACTGCTGAACCGCCAAAAGTAAGAGACAAACGGAAACATAGAAACAAACATCCGGGTACCAATGACATTCCGGATGTCCATAAAAACCCAAATGCCCCGCCGTATCAGACGATACAACGGGGCATTTGCTTCGGTAAGATAGCGAAGTGCATATTACTGTATTTGTCTTTACGGCAAAGTGAGAACAAACCGTGCACCTTGGGCGGTGTAGGTACGGTCAAGCATTAGAGTGGCTCCCAGGCGATGCGCAATCAGGCGTGCCAATGACAATCCAAGTCCGGCACCCGGCACATATTCATCAACTTTATAGAAATTGGTAAATATCTTCTCGTCCTCTCCTTCCGGGATACCTCTACCCGTATCTGTTACACTAAAGCAGATATGTTCCTGCTCATCCCGGTAGCAGGCCAGCTCGATAGACCCCTGTTCTGTAAACTTCACCGCATTGTTCATCAGGCAAGCCAGCAGACGCTTCACGCCTTTGGCGTTGACAGAGCATGTATCCAGTCCGCTTCGATTTACATGGCTCACTTCGACTCCTTCATGAGGTGCCGGGGTAATATCATAGACTTCTACAAGCAGGTCTTCAATGGTCAGTTCATCGGCCGGAAGTATGTCGTCACTGCTCTCGTAATCGGACATCTCGAGGAAGGTGTTCAGCATCAACGTCATGTATTGTGTCTGCTCGGCAATGATATCGTTGACCTTACGTTTTTCGATTTCATCCATCGACATGTCAGGGTCGGTCAGCAACTGCACAAAGCCCGAAATCTGATTGAGTGGAGTACGGATTTCGTGCGACATATTCTGGATGAAACTGCTCTTCATCTTATCACTCTCCTCACGTTGCTTGATTCGTCCCTCCTGCGGATTCTCTTCCTCTCGTTTCAGGCGAAGCGACCACTTGCGGTACTCTCCGGGTTGCAAACCAAATTGGCGGATGAAGAGGTGCTGGAATTGCTGTTGGTCGCTGAATCCGCACTTGGTTGCCACTTCGCTGACTTCAAGCTGCGGATTGGAACGGAAGAGATGGGCAGCCTGACGTAGTTGCATGTCTTCCATCACCTTGGTTGTAGACTCATTGACCTCCTTGTCGGTATTCGGGTCGATGAGTTGACGAATAGCACGTACGGTGGCTTTACTTTGTCGGTTGATTCGCCGGTTGTAGTATATCATTACCCCCACAAAGGCACAAGCCAATGCCAGAATGATTAAGATGATTATCAAGTAGGTGTGCTGTGTGGCGAGTTTCCGGTCCTGTTCTCTAAGCAGTTCTTCTTTCTCCTGTGTTTCGTAAATCTTGCTCAACTGGGCTGCATCACCCTCCTGCGACCGGTTGTAAAGACTATCCTTGATGGTTATGATGCGCTGGGCTGTGACACGGGCATCATGGTCGCGTCCCAAAGATACATAGGCTTCCAACTGGCGGTTGAGCACGTTGTTGAGATAGTCATTGCTGATGCTGTCAAACTGGGAGTGAAAAAACACGTCCACTTTGTCTAAGGTAGAAAGCATCTCCTGATAGCGCTTTGTGGTCAGGTAATGACCGGCTGCCCGAACCAGGCTGGATGGTGAGCTGGAGTCGCTGGCAAGCATTCTCTGCAGATATGCTTCCGATTTGGCATAATCGCCCACTTCGTCGTAAATCCTCATGATGATTGAATAGATTTCCATCTGGCGGATTTTCTTCAATCCTTCAGGGAATTGTGCGCAAAGATCAAGGAGCTCAAGTGTGTGTTCGGCATGGGGAATCAGCGACTTTGCCTCCTCCAGCATACCACGCCGGAAGAAGACCTCCATCATCTCGCCGGCGATGTAAACCACATGGTTTGCTTCAATCATGTCTTGTGGCGAAGCATAGCGCACAGAATCCTGATGAAGCACATATTTCATCATACGCATGCCTTCCTCCACATTGCCGCTTGACAGCATGCTGCGTCCCATGGCATACGTGAAATTCAGTTCTTGAAGGGGAAGATTGGCGCGTTTGGCAATATCCAGTCCGCGCTTGGCGTAAGTTAGACTACTGGTAAAGTTATTCCGGCGATAATCTCGTTCGGAAAGCAGATTGTAGGCAGTGCAACAATTGTTGGGGTTTTCCTGTTCAAAACGTGGATCATTGGTGGCCTGAATGGCATGATATATTGCCAGACGCGGTTGTGACAAGGCATTTTGATAAACGATGCAACGCATGTAGTGAATCATGTATTGCGGCTCCAATTTCCGTGCCTCGATGGTGTCGATAATCTCCATAGCCCGATCTGGCTCTTGCATGTGAATCGAAACCAGATATTCCTTGGTATAGATTGAATCACCTCGGGTATCGGCCGGAGAGGATTGCCTATCCTGTCGGCAGGCAATGAACTGTAATGTTATGGTTGCAAAGAAGAGCAACAATAGGTGGTTGACGGGCTTGGTCTTCATAATCATAATTTCTTCATTTTTAGCTTTACCGGGCGTAAAGTTAATGAATTGAATAACAAGATAAAGTTTATATACAAAGAAAAAAAACGGACACGATGAACAAAGGGCGTGGGCGTGTGTCGTGTGGCAGACTTCGATTCCTTTGGCTGCGCTTCTATACGCTGGTTCCTGCTTGGTCATCTGTCGTACATCCAAACGCTGAAAGTAAAGAAATTTTACCCAATACGCTCAATGTCTTGCTAATCAACCTTACCTCCTCTACAGATACCTGTAGTGGCACTTGAGGAGAATCATAACTTTGCCTTTGCCGAATTCATGAATCGGCTGTGTCATTTATATGATTCGACTTCGTTATTTATATGATATGGCAAGGTCTAAAAAACGGCTCCGGCTCATCAAATCTTGTGGACTCTGCAAAATGTAAGTAAAATTTATCATTAACCCATAGCGGATACCGGGTATAAAGAGAGGGCACATCACCTGTGTGCCCTCTCTTATATAGGAAATGCTACGAGCATTTATTAATCGTATGGTGTCGATTCTCAAAGGCTGTCGCCAAAGTCTTCCTTGAACTTTTCGACCAGTTTCTCCTGCCAGTTGCCGATTTCTTTCATGCGTCCGAAGAAGAAGCGCAGAACTTCAGGTCTTTTGAGCAAATATACCGCATGACACCATGATACATGGAACGATATTACGGAAGTTTAGACCATCTTTACCGATAGTAATATGTATCGACCATTTTTTATGACCAATTATCCTCGTTTCTCTGCGTGTTTATGTTTATCTTTGTCGTGTCATAACAAAAGCGTTACCCATAATGTCTATAAAGATAACCTCTATTGAGCAGTTCAACGGTTAGGGTTCACCTATCCTACTCATTTTGCACGCATGTTCCGTCGCAATACGGGCATGTCACCCTTGCAATACCGCAATCAATAAACATTATACAAAGTACTTCACCCCAAATGTATCTATTATCATGCTTAAAAAAATAAAGAATCCCTGGACACACGTTCCCGGCTACTGCTGTTGCGGTTGCTGCCCGACCAATGAGAAGGGACTGAGATTGGAGTTCTATGAAGAGGGAGACGACATCGTGAGTTTCTGGACTCCGGACCCCATTTATCAGAGCTGGCGAAACACCCTGCATGGTGGCATACAGTGTCTCATGCACGATGAAATTGGCGGATGGGTTGTCTTCAAGAAGTTCTCCACCATAGGCGTGACATCCAAGATGGAGACACGCTATCTGCATCCCGTCACCATGGACGGAGGCATCGTCGAATTGCGTGCCCGCGTAACCCGTCAACTCCGTAATGTTGTCTTTATACAAACCGAGCTCATTCAACGAGGGAAGATTTGTTCTACCTCCAACGTTACCTACTTCTGTTCCTCACAGGAAAAGGCCGAGAGCGAATATGGTTTCACCGGATGCGAGTACGAGGAGGAATGAGAGCGGAAGCATGAACCGGACTGAATGGCCCGGGAGAGCGCAGCGTTAGGTCGGCTCACGAGCCTATCATGTGCAGGAATTCTTCTTCAGACACGATTTTTACGCCCAGTTTGGCTGCTTTTTCCAGTTTGGCCGGCCCCATGTTCTCACCCGCCAGGATGAATGATGTCTTGGCCGATACGCTGCCTACGTTTTTACCTCCATGTTGTTCAATCATGTGCTTGTATTCGTCGCGTGAATGATGGGCAAAGACGCCGCTGATGACAATTGAAAGACCGCTCAGGCTGTCGGAGAGCTGTTCCTCGTCCTTTTCTTCCCGCTCCAGTTGCACGCCGGCCTTGCGCAACCGTTCGATGATGTCGAGGTTGGTTTCGTTCGAGAAGTATTCTCTGATGCTTTGGGCTATCTTCTCCCCTATTTCGTTCACCTCCATCAACTGTGTCAGTGTGGCATCCTTCAGTTCGTCTATGCTCTTGAAATGGCTTGCCAGCACTTTGGCAACGGTAGCACCTACAAATCTGATGCCCAAGGCAAACAACACCCGTTCGAAAGGAACCTGACGGCTGTCTGCTATTCCATGAATGATATTCACGGCCGATTTCTCGCCCATGCGCTCCAAACCGGCAATGTCACGAGCTTGGAGCGTGTATAAGTCGGCACAGTCTTTTATTAAGCCGATGCGATAGAAGAGGTCAACGGTCTCTGGCCCCAGTCCATCTATTGCCATGGCTTTCCGGCTGATAAAGTGTTCTATCCTGCCTTTGATTTGTGGCGGACAGGTGGTTTCGTTGGGGCAGTAATAGGCGGCTTCGCCCTCATACCTGACCAGTTTGCTTCCACACTCCGGGCAGTGCGTGATAAAGCGGACTTTGTCGCCCAACATGAAACTGCGCGAGCCGGTGTCTACACCCGTGATTTTGGGAATAATCTCACCCCCCTTTTCCACATAGACCATGTCGCCAATGTGAAGGTCAAAGCCTTCTATGATATCCGCATTGTGCAGGGAGGCACGTTTCACGACTGTGCCCGAGAGTTGTACGGGTTCCAGATTGGCAACCGGTGTCACGGCTCCCGTCCGTCCAACCTGATAGGTGACCCGGTTCAGGCGGGTCAAGGCACGTTCTGCCTGAAATTTGTAGGCTATGGCCCATCGAGGCGACTTGGCTGTATAGCCCAACCGTTGCTGTTGCTTCAGGTTATTCACCTTCAGTACAATGCCATCAGTGGCAACCGGCAGGTTTTTGCGCTCGGTGTCCCAGTAAGCGATGTAGTCGAGTATTTCGTTGAAAGACCGGGCAAGTTTCATGTGTTCGGAAATTCGGAATCCCCAGGAAGCCGCCTGCTGCATGTTCTCGTAGTGGCTTTCTCCAGGGATGTCCTCGCCCAGGAGATAGTAGAGATAGGCATCCAGTTTGCGGGAAGCCACGACGGCTGGGTTTTGTGACTTGAGTGTCCCTGATGCTGCGTTGCGCGGATTGGCGAAAAGTGGTTCCTCGCGCGCTTCGCGCTCTTTGTTCAGTGTCTCGAAGCTTTCCCATGGCATCAGAATCTCACCGCGGATTTCAAAACTCCGGGGATAGTCTCCGTGAAGCATCAGCGGAATGCTGCGGATGGTCTTTACGTTTTGTGTGACGTCGTCTCCTTTCTCTCCATCGCCTCTTGTTACGGCACGTACGAGTTTGCCATCTTCGTAGACCAGGGAGATGGAGGTCCCGTCAAACTTCAGTTCACAGCATACTTCAAAGTCTTCGTTCAGCAATTTGCGAACCCGCTCATAAAACTCTCTGACATCGGCCTCCGAATAGGTATTGCCCAAGGAAAGCATCGGGTATCGGTGTGCTACCTGCGCGAACTCCTTGCTGATGTCACTCCCTACGCGGCGTGTGGGTGAGTTGGGGTCGTCCAGTTCGGGATGAAATAACTCCAAATCCTGCAGTTCGTGCATCATGTCGTCAAACTCCTTGTCTGAAATCTCAGGGTTGTTCAGCACGTAATAGTTGTGGTTGTGCCGATGTAACTCACGTCTCAGGTACAAGATTCTTTCAGCGTCTGTCATACGTATCTTTCATTATATATTTATACCGACAAAAATAGGTGTTACACACGAAATATTCGTATTTTTGTCCGCAAAATTAAGAATAAATCATGCGAATAGATATCATTACAGTCCTTCCCGAAATGATTGAAGGGTTCTTCAACTGCTCTATCATGAAGCGTGCGCAGGACAAAGGATTGGCCGAAATACACATACACAACCTCCGCGACTACACGCTGGACAAATACCGTCGCGTGGACGATTATCCGTTTGGCGGCTTTGCCGGGATGGTCATGAAGATAGAACCCATCGAGCGTTGCATCAATGCCCTGAAGGCCGAACGCGAGTATGACGAGATTATCTTTACCACACCCGATGGAGAACAGTTCAACCAGCCGATGGCCAATACTCTGTCCATGGCCGAAAACATCATCATACTGTGTGGCCACTTCAAGGGTATTGACTATCGCATCCGCGAGCATTTCATCACGAAGGAAGTGAGCATAGGCGACTATGTCCTGACAGGAGGTGAACTGGCTGCTGCCGTCATGGCCGACGCTATTGTGCGCATCATTCCGGGTGTCATCTCCGACGAGCAGTCTGCCCTGTCCGACTCGTTCCAGGACAACTTGTTGGCTGCGCCGGTCTACACTCGTCCGGCCGAATACAACGGGTGGAAAGTGCCGGATGTACTTCTCTCGGGCCACGAGGCAAAAATCAAGGAGTGGGAGCTGCAACAGTCATTGGAGCGTACACGCAGGCTTCGACCCGACCTGTTGGGTGAATGATACACTGTGCCGCTGCGAAAACTCTCTCACGTTATCTTGCAATACAGACATGAAAAACCATTACCGGGCCATATTCTTTGATTTCGACGGGACATTGGTCGACACGGCTCCCGGCATTATAGAAACCATGCGCCAGACCTTCCGCCTGATGGGTCTGCCAATCCCTGCGGAGAAGGACATGCGGGCTTCGATAGGTATTCCGTTGGGAAAAGCCCTGCGACAACTGGGGCATCTGGACGACGAGGGGGAAGACCGGGCGGTAGAGATATATAGACAACTATTCGTTCGATATGAGCTGGGCAATCTGAATATTTTCCCCGGTGTGGAGGAAACCCTGTCGCAGCTGCAGAGCCTGGGCATGAGAATGGCCATCGTCACCTCGCGAGACGAGGCTTCGCTCGAACTTATCGTAAAGCCTCGCGGGCTTCAGCATTTCTTTGAAACAGTAGTGACGGGTAGCGACGGACTGCCGGCAAAACCTGCTCCTGACTTGGTGAATCTCCTGCTTGAGCGCATGAACCTACTCCCCGGGGAAGTACTTGTGGTGGGAGATACGACATTCGACATACAGATGGGCAACAACGCCCTGTGCGACACGTGTGCCGTCACTTACGGGAATCATGACGAGGGGACGCTACTCACCTCCTCGCCCACCTACACCATCGACACCTTCTCCGAGCTGCTACGTGTTATCTGAGGCAACCGTTGGATGATTGCCTGCAACGTCTCTCTCCCCAAGTGCAGTTCGAGGGGGAAAGGAGGCACAGAACCCCTTTCCCACGGAGAGAACCGTCCGTTTTTCTTGTTGTCACACTTTGTCAGGTTGGCAAAGTCTCTTATGGAGTTTCCCGGCCACTTTGTCAACCCGGCAAAGCCTCCGAAAACGCTGCACCCCCCACTTTGTCAGCCTGACAAAGCCTCCGAAAACGCTACACCCCCCACTTTGTCAACCCGACAAAGCCTCCGAAAAGCCTCACCCCCCACTTTGTCAACCTGACAAACCCCACGAAAACCCTGCACCCCCTACTTTGTCAA
>JAQXZK010000063.1 GCA_029227175.1 Bacteroidales bacterium
AGGGCAGAATAAAATAAGTTTACTTATTTTTTATGCCGAGGTGAAGCCTATCTTATGCAAAGGTAGGATATTCATGTCAATTCACAAATAAATTGGGAAGGAAACTGTTCCTTTAACACATGTTATCATCTTGTCTGATACATCTTTTGCCATTCCGCAAACCGCCACAGTCCACTCCTTACATCGGAATTTAGACGGAATTTAAACGGAGGGATTTATTTCCCCTTTCCCCTGATGTTTGTTCAATATCATCGGAATTTAATCTGCTTGAGTTCTTTATTTTATCCGAAGATGATAGACTATAATCTGAAAATCCTTTATAATAATATTGATTTTAGAACAAATCAGAATGAGAGCCTGTATCAATGAGTAACAAGACTAATTCAGCGTCATACTGTTCCCATACAAGTAACCAGTCCGGAGTAATGTGACATTCCCACTTGCCTGCATATCGTCCCTTCAATTTATGGGATTTATATCTTGCAGGTAACTTACCATTGGCCATCAGCAGTCTAACAACTTCCTTAAATGCATCCATCGGCAAGCCCCTCTTTCTCATTCTCGCAAGGTTCTTGTCAAAATGATTGGTTGTCCTTACTGTATAAGCCATAGGAAATGACTATATTTTGAGGTGCTTGAACAGTTCTTCCGGCGTATTGAAAGGTTCGGACATGCGCCCTTCCTTGACATCCTTCAAAGCATGGTCTAATTCATTTTCACAACGAGGAGTCATCGGGAACTCGTCCTGCAGACGCATTGCCAATTCCTTACGGACTTTTCGAGGCTGAGCTGAGATTATTGCCCACAAGGCATCAGTTGTATTGATGCCTGAGCCCGATTCTGTTCCTCTTATTATTGCTTCCATAAACGCCATCTACCTTTAAATACTCACACAAAGGTATGCATTATTTTTTAGTATCCTATTTTTTTTTATTAAAACGACAACAGAGTCAACGGTCCCCACTCTTTTCTTTGTCGTTCATCGGAATTTAGTCGGAATAAGAAAAATCATCGGAATTTAGTCGGAATTTAGACGGAGGGATTTATTTCCCCTTTCCCCTGATGTTGATTCGATATCATCGGAACTTAATCGGAATTTAATCTGCTTGAGTTCTTTATTTTATCCGAAGATGTTAAAAAACAAAACGAAATGTCTTTGCCTTATTGCGTCACAAAAACTCTCCAGCTACCATCCTTCTCGCCTCGCTCAACGTATTTTTTCTGTATGAGTTGATCGAGCAGTTTCTGAATAGCAGCCAATGCTTTCTTGATATTTAGGTATTTCATACGCCTGAATATTTATCATCAACCACGCGAATATACAAGAAAAGTTTCTAATATGGTTGTATGAGTACAACCTTTTTAAGCGTTTTTGACTAAACAAAAATGGAGACGACAACGAGGACAATTTTCTTTGTTATTCATCGGAATTTAGTCGGAATAAGAAAAATCATCGGAACTTAAACGGAACTTAATCTGCTTGAGTTCTTGATTTTATTCACAGATGATAGACTGTAATCTGAAAATCAGGACTGAAAACATCACTGAAACAGTTTTTCAGTGATGCTGCTTTTCGGCATTTGCCTGATTTGCACGATGTGCCCCCAAGTACCCAGGCGGTGGGTATCGGTACCAGAGAAGCGGTAGTAGTTATTTTTCAACAGCCACTCGGCCTTGCGTTTGGCATCCGGTCCGTAGGCTCCCACGAGCGAGGGCAGGTTGAGTTGGAAGGAGATATTCAGTTGCCTGAGTTGTTCGTAATCTTTCCTTTCCATATAGAGATAACGCTCGGGATGTGCCAGGACGGGGATGTATCCCTTCTTGCAGATTTTCTGCAAGAGGGCATGCAGGCCGTACGGTGGATTGTAGTAGGAGGTCTCCACCAAGAGATATCGGCCATCGGGTCCCAAAGGCAAGAGGTCGTCAGTCTGCAGACGTTCTTCAAAGAGGTGGTCGAGCATGTTTTCGGAGGCGAGATGAAGGGTCAGCGGACCGCTGTAGGCAGCCTGTAACACTCGGAATCGGGATTTCAGCTCTTCGGTCGTGTTGGGGTAGTCTTCCATAACGTGGGGAGTGAGCCAGACCTCCCGAATGCCCAACTGCTCGTAGGAGGAGAGCACGTGCAACGACTCCTCCATCGTCCGGGCGCCATCGTCCACCCCCGGTAATAAATGGCAATGCCAGTCGGTGTATCCCTGAAGAATTCCACTACCGGCAATGCTTTCCCGCTTACTGAACGGCCACATACGTCTTGTTCTCTTTCTTTTAATCAATTAACAGCCAACCATTTTTTACCCCCCCCCGTTTTCCATTGGGCCATAGTATGAGGCATTTCCGTAATGATAGCCATACCGATAGCCATACCGACTGCCATACCGACTGCCGGTGTTCTCTGTAGCGTTAAGTATCACTGCGAAGTTCTTGAACCGCTTTTCCTGGTAAATCTTCTCCAGTTCGGGGAGCATCGAGCGATCGAGCAGTCCGGCGCGAATGACGAACAGGGTCCGGTCGGCCACTTTCTCAATAATCTGGGTATCGGCCAGGATGTCGATAGGCGGACAGTCGATGAAGATGAAGTCGTACTCTCCCCTCGCCTGCTCTATCAAGGTCGCCAGTCGGTCGCTTTCCAGCAGTTCGGTGGGATTGGGCGGTACCTTGCCGATGGGGAGCACATGCAGGTAGGCATTGCTCTCATGGGTCATCACGGTGCTTCTCCAGTCGTCGCTGAGTCCGCCCAGATAGTCACTGAGTCCTTTTTCCGGCATATCGACATACTCGGATGAAGAGCCGTGGCGGAGGTCGCCATCAATCACGAGGATCTGCTTCTTCTTGATGGCAAAGCTCTTGGCAATGTTCATGGTCAGGAATGACTTTCCGCTGCCCGGATTGAAGGAGGTGAATACAAAGACATTCTGTTCCTTCTGCTTGCCCACCATGAAGTCTATGTTGGAACGAAGCACCCGGAATGCCTCGTTGATGATATTGCGGCTTCCCTCTTTCACGACCATGATTTTTACATCGGGTTTTACCCGCTGGTAGAAGAACCACTTCCGTTTGTTGGTGAAGTACTGCGGAATCTCTCCGACAATAGGGGCAGAGATGTTCTCAAGGTCTTTCCGGCCTCGCACCACGGTGTTGGTGTTCTCCTGAATGACGATGATGACCATCGGGATGAGCAGACCGAGGGCGAAGGCCACGAGCAGGATATTCTTCTTCAACGGGGCTGTAGGAATCATGGAGCCCTGTGGAGTGGTGATGACCCGCGTGTTGTAGGCGGTGAACGCCTGTGAGAGTTCGTTCTCTTCGCGCTTCTGCAAGAGGTAGAGATAGAGAGATTCCTTGACCTTCTGCTGGCGCTCCACGCTGAGCAGGTACTTGGCCTGCTTGGGGTTGGAAGCTATCTGAGAGGTAGCCTGTCCGCCATATTTCTTCAAGCTCTTGATTTGTGCCTCCAGTGCTACCAACTGGTTATCAAGGGAGGAAACCAGTGCTCCGCGAAGGGCTACCAGTTGGGCATCCATCTCAACGACCAAGGGGTTCTTCACGCTGCTCTTGGAGACCAGGTTATTGCGCTCCAGCAATTTGCTGTTGTACTCGCTGATGAGCGTAGAGAGGGAGGCGTCTTCCTCCAGTCCTGAATTGGCTGGCAGCAGTTGGAAAAGGCTTGCCTCACTGGTCACATAGTTGCGGATATATCGTGCCATGTAGAGCTGGTTGTTGAGCGTCTTGACCGTGGCGTCCGCCTCGCTGGCCTGTGCCATGTACATGCTGGCAACCGCCTGTACGTCAGGCAGCAGGTGACGGCTCTTGAAGGAGGAGATGTCGTTGTCGACATTGCCCAACTCGCCCTCGATGACTCCGAGTCTCTCGTTGATGAAGATACTCGTGCTGACGGCTATCTGATTCTTTTCCCGCACCCAGTTCTCGTTATAAACCGCAATGAGCATGTTGAGCACATCCTCGGCACGCTGGGGTGAGACATCATTGTAGGAGAGGGCTATGATGCTGGATTTCTCATCATCCTGCGTGACAGTCAGGCTACCGGCAACCGCACTCACAGCAGGTCTGAGGGCTGAACTCACCACCTCAATCTCTATATCCTCGGCCTTGAAGTACTCGGTCGGGACTATCACCATACGGCCCAACGGGCTGAGGATGGTATCGTTGAGCCGACCTTTCCACTCACCTTTCTCCTTCTCTTCTCCACGTACAAAATCGGAGAGGGAGAAGCTGCCATCTGCCGAGAGGTCGAGCAGGAAGGAGGCATGCTCCTCCTCCGAGAGGTCGAGCAGTGAGGCCTTCACGGGAAGCGTCTCTCCGTAGATGGTCTGCATGTGGAAGCGGCCGTCCACCTGATAGTTCAGATTCAGATGCAGGCGCTTGACCACCTCACGTATCAGGTCGGGAGACTGCAAGGCACCAATCTCATTATTCACGTTGGTGTTCACCGACACTAAACCGAGGTCGGCAAACGAGGATATATCGGCAGAGGTAGATCCTCCCTTAGAGTCGTCCTTAATGAGGATAGACGCCGAGCGCGTGTAGACGGGGGGCGTGCGCAGGAGGTAGATGGTTGCCACCGTGAGACATAGCACGAGCGAAATCACGAACCACTGCCATTTACCCACACACAGGTAGAAGAGGTCCTGCACGCGGATGAAGTCCTGCGTGTTCTGTACATTGGTATTCTTTTGTATTGTTGCCATTTTTATTATTTTACGATAAGTACCAGGATAGAAGTGAGCAGAGAAGTCAGTGAAATCCAGAAAGAGGTGGACCTCACGTTGTTTCCGTTGACTGTAGACTGACGTGCCTTGGTATCGTTGGGCTGTACGTAGACGACATCATTCTGTCGGAGATAATACGCAGGAGAAGCATATAATTGTTCAGCAGAACAGAGGTTTACGGTATATACTTGCTGCCGGTCGCCTTCCTGACGCGTGACGAGAATGTTCTCCCGCTTTCCATATACCGTGAGGTCGCCCGCCTCGCTCAAGGCATGGAGAATGGTCATGTTATCACGGTCTATATTGATGCGCCCCGGTCGGTTGACCTCACCCAGGACAGAGACACAGAGATTCATATATTCTACTGTCACAACGGGCTCCTTTACCAGTTCCTTTTCCTGCAACTGGCGTGTCAGGAAGTCGGCAATCTGTTCTCGCGTCATGCCTTCCACCTTCACCTTTCCCAACACGGGGAAGTTAATGTTTCCCTCGTTGTCTACCGTATAGCCGGCAACCCCTCTGGAAGTTCCCCAGCTACCCGAGTTCTCCTGGCCTATCTGTTGGGAGATGATGGGCAGGTTGAAAAGGTTCGTCAGTTTCGGGTCGTTTGTGTTCACGATGATGTGTAGCTTGTCTTTCGGGCGGACCTTAATCTCCACCGGTTCGCCTATAGACAATCCCTCTCCTCCAGGCTTCATGTCCTGGAAATAGACGATTTCCTTGGGTGTGGAGCACGCAGCCAAAACAATCATGGCAAGCAGCCATAGGTTCTTAGAAAATTTCATGATCTGTGTACTTATAACTTTAGATTTTTATTTCGACGGTTTGTTGATGATTTTTTTAGTAAGCAACATATTGGACAGCGTCCAGAAGGTGACGTCAATGACAAACAGCAAGGTGATGTTGAGGAAGCCGGAGAGCACGATGTTGATTACGGTCATGCTCAATGACACCAATACAATCGTAATCATGGCCTTGCGCTGTTCCATCCCGATTGCGAGCAGTTTGTGATGGATGTGGTTCTTGTCGGCCACGAATGGACTCTTCCTGTTGCGCACCCGATGGAGATAAACCCGCACCACATCGAGGCAAGGCACCAGCATGGGGGCAAAGGCTAAGACGAAGGGGTTGACATGCAAGGCTCCGGCCTCACACGGCACCCCGGAAATCTTGATGCTAAGGAAACAGAGCATGATGCCGATGGTCAGGCTGCCCGTATCGCCCATGAAAATCTTTCTCTGCTTCTCGGCGTTCCCAAATACATTATAATAATAGAAGGGAACCAGTACGCCCAGGGTGGCAAAGGAAATCATGGCATAGATATACTGCCCGAAAATGATGAACGTGACGCCATAGGATAGCAAGGCGATGCTGCTGAGTCCCGAGGCGAGTCCGTCCAGTCCGTCAATCAGGTTGATGGCATTGATGATGAACACCGTCACGAAGATGGTCAGCAGAATACCGGCCCACAGAGGCAGGCTGTGCAAGAAGAATATCCCATGAAGGTCGGACAGCACGACACCACCCATTGCCAGCATCAAGCCACAGATAATCTGCACGAAGAACTTGGCCCGATAGCGAATGCCGATGAGATCATCGGCAATACCCACCAGATATAACATAATGATGGCGCAAAAGGCGTATGCCAAAGGCAACGCTTCTGCGCCCATTTCCTTGAACATCTCGTCATGTCCGGTCGTCAGATTGATGGCTAACAACAGGGCAAAAGAGAGGAACATCACCGGCTTGAAGGCGATTCCACCCAATCGTGGAACCACACACTTATGTATTTTTCTCTCGTTCGGTACATCGAACAGATTCTTACGAAACGCAATAAGCAGAATCTGAGGTATTACGATTCCTGCGAAGAATACGCACAGAAAGAATACCGACAAAATATTGATAATCCAAATCCAACTCATACTCTACAAAATATCATTCATTCATAATTTGCCGGACTATTTCTGCACCAGAAACACCTGGTTCAGCTAATTCGGGGGGGGGGTAAAATTGTATTTCCATAATCGTTTATCTTATGATTTCAATGTATTCAGGCTCTACCTCGATGGAAGCCGCCAGGATATCGGGGATGATGACTACAAACTGCTTGCTGCGCTTGTGGGCCATCTTCACGAAATAGCCTTCCATCGTGTTGAACGCGCCTCCATGTACCCTCACCTTTTCTCCTTTCTTCAACTGTATCTCGTCCGGTCGGTGAAAGGTCACCTCTCTGTCCTGCTGTTCACACACTTCGATGAAACTGTTCATCTGGTCGTCCGGGACAGTCAGATAAAGCAATTTGTCATTGCACTTCCAGGTTACAAACTGAAGGCTGTTATAGATATCTTTCTTGAATGCCACAATCTCCTGTTGGGTGGCACGTACGAATATCAGACTGTGAATGACGGGCACCTGTCGTACATATTTTTTCCCGCCACTGGTGAAGATAGCCTTTCGCTTGGGGATGAAATACGTCAATCCATGGTCACCGGAAAGAAGTTCCTCGGCCTTCTTCTCGCTCTTGTAAGCGCGCATGACATACCACTGCTCCTGCGGCTCCACTTCCCGGTTCTGCTCACGTGACATAACAGACGGAACACTGAGACTTGCTCAGCATAGAATGGGGGGGGTAAAAATAGGACTTGTCATCGCGAAGCAATCAGGGGAGAGACGAGTAACGGCATCAGTAACATGCCTTCCCCTCGAGAGAGGAAGATTCCTTACAAGCCGAGACAACTGCTCAGACTGCTTAAGGACATTGCTGTCCAAGTCTTTCAAGGATTTCCGTTTTTTCAGGAGAAGACATTCCCGTAGTTCATCCGAACAAATATATTCGTCTGTATTCCAACAATTTAAGACAAACTCGTAGTACGATTGTCATCTCTTTTACAAAAAAAAGAACACCTGTCACTCAGCGTCTCTCATTCGGTCATCATTGTCACCACACGAAGCACACCAGTAACAGGTATCTGCCATAAACTATATCGTTTGGTGCAAAATTATGGAAGTTTTGGCGAATCACCTAATTTTCAAAGACATTTTTTCCCGGAACAGTAAAAATATATGTAATTCTCTTTCGAATTGTTCTTTTGACATACTGCTAAACACGAGGGGAAAATCCGGGTAATCGGGAGGGGAAAAATTTTTACTCCCGAGGTAGGAAAATTTTCCTCCCGAGGGAATAAATCATCTCCTTTTACTGTGTTTCCCTGTCTCTCCGGCCGGACGATTCCCACTACCAAGGCTCGTTAGGGACTTATACCCATTAGATGATACACCTGCCGGTCAAAACAAAACACCGGAGGTCTCTTTTTGGGGAAACCTCCGGTGGAAAATACACTATATTCTAAAAAATTGCCTTTTCAGAATGTAAAGTCAAGACCGATGCCGGCCACTTTGCTGCTACGAGTAAATGAGTTCTTCACTCCCTCCGCTGTGGCAGTTGTGTTGTAGTCGCCATACGTCGTGTGGAAGTAAGCCGCATTGACAGCCACCCGCTTTGAAATCTGGTATTTCAGACCGAGGCCGAATGACCAGGAACTCACGTTAAACGAAAGGTCGCTCATGTATTCATCGGAGAGGCCAAGTCTTGTCACCTGTATGCCACCGCTGACGGTGAGTTTCTTAATCGGGTCATACTCGATACCGGCAAGGAATTCCTTAGAGCCGCTGGAGAGCAGATTCTGCTTGTCGCCATATTTCTTCGCCTGCTTGTCAAAATAGTAAACGAAGCCGGCATCCAGCCGAAGGTTCTTCAAGGCACTCCACTCCGCACCAATGGTCAACATGGCCGGTGCATCCTCGGGCACTTCCGTGCCGTCGCGGAACTGATTGACCGCCTCGATGGCCATCGCTTCCTTGAGTGTTGACTTGTTCTTCATCATCATCTTGGTGCGGAATTCATACTTCGCACCGAAGTTGAACTGTCCAATCTTATAGTCGATACCTAAAACCGGTGCAATGCCGAATCCGGACTGGTCGCTCTGGAGGTTCACACCCTCGCGATAGACACCCAGTTCCTCCACCAGCGGCTGTGCGCCCTCGAGCTGAGTCTTAGCCGCCTCGAGCTGTGCCTTCTGAGCGGTCAGGGTCTCATACTTCTGCAGCAAATCGGCCGGAGCATTCGGATTGCCTACAATCGGTTTCAACTGCTCGATGCCGGCATTGATCAACGGAAGATTGGCATTGATGTCGTTCAAGGTAGAAGTGATGTAGGCATTCGTGGCATCCAGGAATCCAGAGAAAGGTACGGTTCCATTAGCCGTCTTGACCATGATGTCGGAAATCTTGGCCTTGTAGCTGGCAGAACCGATGAGTGCCCGAAGGCCGCCGTAGACAGAGAGGTGCTCGTTCAACTTGTAGGCTGCACCCAATGTCACACCGAAATAGTACTGCTTTCCCTCCATGAAATAACCGGCATCATAACCCTGGGCACCGAAAGGTTGCAGACCGGCCGCAATCTGTGCGACTGCTCCCTCAAACGAACCCAGACCGTTGGCAAACTCGCACTTTCCACCACCACCTGAGACGGCAAAGCCAAACTGGAAAGACCACTTTCCCATGTTGTATGCCGCCTGGATGGACGGAATTACAGGAGCCGTCGCGGTTCCCTTGTATTGTTTTGTGGTTGCGCCGTTATTCTCTACTCCCATCTGAAAAAGCGGATTAGTGGTCGTTGCCGTACGGGTCTGCCAAGCACTCTGAGAGTTCAGAGAGAGATGGAAACCCTTGTTCAGAAATGCTACACCCGCAGGATTTGAATACACACCGTCGATGCCGATTGTACCGCCACGAGCCGGATTACGCAAAAATGCGACATTCTGATTGGTGTTCGTCAACAAACCACCTGCAAATGCAGAGGTCACTGTCATTGCAAGTACTAAAATGCTAAATAATACACGTCTTTTCATGTTTCTTTTTTCTTTTTGCTTTTAAAAACGGGCGCAAAGATATAATACATTTGCACACAAAACAAATATTTGTGCATATTATTCTTCTATTTTTAGACCGTATTGTTCTATTTGTATTTATCCGAAGCCGAAAAATGGCACATATATACACAAAGCCTTATAGCATCGCGAGTAATGGTTGCAAGAAGCCTCCCTCTCCCATTGACACGGAAAGGCGTAACCGTAACCTGAAACAGAAAACAAAAACGACAATAGGGACAACAAGAGACAACTCTCTTTATGTCCGCAGATGGAAATTCGAAGATTGATATGTAATGGAAAATCAGTAAAGAGCTCCAGCCGGATTCCCGCTCAGAATTCGAGGGGGAGGGGAAAAGATGCCGGTCTCCATGGGGCGATTCGTCCCGTTAATACCACTGTATATTGGTTTGTGTCTGACTGCGTTGCTCCCACTTCAGGTCTTGCAGGATGCTGGAGTTGGCCCGGATGGTGAAGTTATAATATCTCCAGTTGCCGAAAGGCGAAACGCTGGCTGCCATGCTGAAGCAGTGCAGGTCGCGCGTTATATTAAATGTAGTCTGTACGACCTTTTTGTTGGTAAAGTCGTAACCCGAATTGAAGGAAATCTGCCAGTTGTTCGAAATCTTGATGTTGCCGCTTGCACTCAGGTTATGTGTATATCGGTAGGGATAACGCATCCGATTGGGGTTGATGGGTTTCGAACGGTCTTCCGTAATAGAGAAACTGTAGTTGAGGTTCAGAGACCACGGCATCTTGAACTCCTGATAACCGTCCGAATCGGCTTTGGCCATTTTCTTCCCTTTCGGGTCGTTCTTTTTCCCGTCCTCCTCCGAGGACTCGTCGTCGTCCTCCTCTCCGTCGGTATTATCTCTCTTGTTCCGGGAGAATTTCTCCATCAGTTTCTTCCAGGACTGGTTGTTCAACGTGTAACTGAACGAAGAGCCGTAGCCCGACCAACGGCCGAAGCGTCCCTGCGACCACTCGGTCTTGTTGCTTGTCACGACATTTCCATTCTTGTCAAACTCGTAGGCGTAAGTGGCGAATGAAGACGCCATACTGAACGTATAGTTCTTGCTCAGCCTCAGGCGAACGTTCATGCTCAAGTCGCTCCACGGGCGAACCGGTGCCACGAGATTGTAGCTCATACCCAGTCCGAACTCGTCGATGAGGCTCACCTTTCGGATTGAGTCGTTGCGGTCGCGATACTTCATCTCGATATTGTTGGACAGCTGGAAGTTCAAGGTTCCCTGCTTTCCTCCGGAGGGCACTCCGAAAGGTTGTCCGTCATAGTAGGAGTAATTAACCGTGTCGCGTACTCCCGCGGAAGAGGTGCGGACATAATAGTCATAGTAGCCGAATCCATCCGACGTAAAGTCGGGAGCAGCACTGATGCTCACTGACGGTGTGATGACGTGACGTATCTGAATCTGTCTTTTCTTAGCAAACACCGGCTTGTACATCATGTAGACTTTGGTGTTCAAGCCCATGGAGGCATTGTAGTTGTAGACCCGATGGAAGCCGTAGGTCGTGTCTCGCGCCACCGTCTGGTGGGTCTGGTCCCACTCCTGCTTGATTTTCTTCGTGTACCACCGCTCGGTATAGCTCACCGATGGAGTGAGGTTGAAATACTTGAAGAGTGTGAAGGTGGCACTGATGGGTATGTCGTGCTGCATACCGTTTTCCCAGTCGCGCACCAGGCTGGACTTGAAGATGCGGTCATCCTTGGTCGTGATGCTGTTCTTCATGCGGCCCGTATAACGGAACTGTATTTTCTCATACCAGCGTTCGTTGCCCACTGCCCGCTTGCGCTTGAAGGGGAAGATGGTGTTCAGGGTGATATTGAGGTCCGGCAAGGTAATGGCGATGGACGAGTCGCGCATGTTTTGCGCGATGTTGGATGTCAGCGAGATGTTCAGATTCTGGTTGGGGAAGTTTCTGGAATAGCTGACACTGGAGGTCTTGGTGTTCTGTGACATGGCCGGCGCATTGTAAAGGTTGCCGATGTTGGAGCGTTCGTAACTGCTGGTCGAGAAATTCACGCTGGCCGAGAAAGAGGAGTTGGGCGATGCCTTGGGGTCTTGCCTGTGGCTCCACACAATTTTGAAGTCCTTGGACTCCGAGTAGTCCGGCAGGCCCTTGTCACCCGTTTTCGTCACCTGATAGCTGGCTTGCAGCGTGCCCGAATACTTGTAACGCTTCGCATAATTGGTTTCGGCATTGAGAGACCAAGACCCTTTCGTGAAGATATCTCCCTGCACTTTCAGGTCCATCCGGTCGCTGATGGCGAAGTAATAGCCGCCGTTTGTCAGTCCGAAGCCTCGCGAACTGTCGTCCATATAGGAGGGCATGAGGAAACCCGAGGAATAACTGCTGGAGAAGGGGAAGAAAAAGAACGGAACCGCCACCGGGAGGGGTACGTCCTCCACGACCAGGTATGCCGGACCTGTCACGACGTTTTTCTGCGGGCGCACCTTGGCATACGTCATCTGCAGGTAGAAGTGCGGATGTTCGTGCTGGTCGCAAGTCGTGTACTTGCCGTCCTTCATGTAGAGTTCGTCTTCAGCTCCTTTCTTGGCGTTGTTACCGGTTACGTATCCCTCGCCCTGCTGACTGACGATATCGCTAATCAATCCCTTCTGGCTTTTGAAGTTATACCGGATGGTGTTGGTCTCATAGGGTGTCTCGCCATCCTTGAACACCGGTGTGCCGATTTTTGTACCCAGAGAATCCTCTGTTCCGTGGGCAAAGACCGTACTGCTGTCCATATTCATCGTGATGACGTCGGCCGTGAGTTCTATCGTCTGATAGTTCACCTTTCCCTCCCCATAGAGATGGGCATACCCGTTTTGGGTAAAGACGATGGAGTCGTTGGCTTCATAGATAACGGGCGCGTCAAACGGAGCCTTCTTCACCGGTGCGGCCATCGAGTCGGCAATCTGACTGCTGTCAGCCATTTCTGTCTGTCGGTTACGGCCTCCCTTGGGAGGACGCACATTGTTGCGGTTTCTGCGTTGCGATGACGCCTCTATCGAAATGCACAGCAAAACGAAAAACAGCAAAAATGGTATGATGTATTTAGCCTTCACTCGTGTACGCGCGTAAGATGGAATAGGGCTGCAAAAATACGTAATAAATGTGGAAAACAACCCTATTTAACGAAAAATAGATTGCTTTAAAGATATAATGCACACCAGCAATCGAATCTCTTCACGCCCTCTTCTCCGAATTTTTCCAGACTGCGACGCGCCTGTTCGACTGTTTTTTCCTGCTCCAAGCGTGTCTTTGAAAAGAACTTGTCGGCCAGACAGACTACGATTTCCTCGGGCGTTACGGGACGCATATCGCGAAGCGGTACAGGAAGTTGCTGCCGCACGATGTCCTCCGGCGAGATGCCGGCTCCCGTATGGTGCTCACATACATCAGCGTGCCTGGGGAATCCCTCCGCCCGCATCAGTTCCGCCCCTAAATAGCCGTGGCAGATGTATGGCGCGTCGCCCATGCACTGAATGGCCGGTGCGTGGGTCTTGAAGATGCCAATGTCGTGCAGCATGGATGCCTCGTAGAGGAATTCCTCGTCCAGCCGAAGTTCCGGATGGTTTGCCGCAATCTGCAAGGCCTTGTCGGCCACCTTCCGGCTATGCACCACCAAAATCCGTCTCAGTTCATTGTCCTGCGGATAGTATTTGTCGATTATGTCAAATGGATTCATGTCTTTCCTTTCATGGTAGATTCAACGTCAATGCCACCCCGAATCCTTTCTGCTCGGGCAGATAGAGGGGAACTGCCGTCAATGCAGGCCGATGGGGTTTGTCCCAGCCGAACCATTTCCGTTCGACAGGCAAGAGCCAATAGGCGATGCGGGCACTCAAGATGCCATATCCCGCTCCCGCTATCACGTCGTTTATCCAGTGCTTGTTGTTATACATGCGGAGGAAGCCTACACCGGTTGCCACTACATAAGCAGCCGAGCCATAGCCCCAGCCATATTCCGTCCGCACTATCTCAGCCCCCAAGAAGGCCAACGTGGTGTGCCCGGAAGGGAAGGAATGTCGGTCTTCCCCGTTCGGGCGCGTCTCCCTGACAATGCGTTTCGTTCCCTGTGCCAATATCTCTGCCACAGCCGTACCGGTCACTGCCACGGCTACCCGTTCGCGCAACGGATGACGGGCCTTCACGCCCAGTGCCCCCAAGCCAACGCCGGCTGCCAGCGGCAGGAATTGCAGGTATTCGTCGGCCTTGGTATATTTGCCACGTATGTCGTTCATGCCATCGCGCACGTCTTCCTTGAAGTTCCGGACCCATCCCTTCGAAAGCCCTACTGCCCCCACGGCAATCAAGGCTCCGGGAGCAATCAGCTGGCGCGCACGAAACGCTGTCGAGCGGTCTTGCGCCGTTGTCACATCCAGGCTATCGGTCGGCAGGTTTCCCCACACAGACATCGTGCACCCCAGCATCACAAGCAGTATCAAAATATTCTTCATGTCGTTTCCTTTTTCGTTCACCTTACGCCACCGGGGTCATTCACAATAGACCACCATGTGTTTCCCGACCACCTGCTGCTCCTTGCCCTTCAAGAACGCCTGCACCTCGGCCGAACGGTTGAGTTTTTTCACCGGCAGCATCAGGACGGCGCGACGAATCGCCGGCAGGTCTTCTGCCTCCACCTCGTGCACGTCTTCGTGCAAATATACATCCATATTTTCAGGACGACGTTCTTTCCA
The DNA here is from genome assembly GCA_029227175.1 of Bacteroidales bacterium. Taxonomy (GTDB): domain Bacteria; phylum Bacteroidota; class Bacteroidia; order Bacteroidales; family Bacteroidaceae; genus Bacteroides. The sequence goes on from JAQXZK010000063.1 coordinate 14,380, forward strand.
CACATAAAATCCACCGTCGGCCTCCTTTTCGCGGGCTACCTCCATTGCTTTTTCACAGACGGCACGATAGCCCATCCAGGCGTTCAGGTCGGGCATCGACCACCCGCCCACGAACAGGGCAGCCAACAGTCCGAAGGCGAGTGCCGTAATGCTCCCTTCCTTACGAGGCTGGCGCACCAGGACATACAATGCCCCGATGCCCGAAGCACTCAGCACAGCCGCCGCCACGTAGACCAACGGATGGTTCAGGTAGTCTTCCGACGAGTTGCTGAAGAACCATTCCAGGAGCAGCAGTCCCGGCAGCACTCCCGCAAACACCGCAGCGGGCAGTGCCAGAGAGAGGCTCATCCAGGCCTTCCAACGCTTCCCGTCGAGCAACGAGACAGCCAGATAGACGGCAAAGGAGAATGTCGGAACCAGGTAGACAGCCAGTTTGGAGCTGAAGATGGACAGCATGACCCACGTCACGAGGATTTCGGTCAGGAAAAACCGCTGCACGGGATGCCAGCTCCGTAGCCAGATTACCCGGGCAACAATCGTCCCCACGACAAGCAACGACCAGGGAGCCATGCAATACCACACTACCTTGACGTAATAATAGAACGGTTCTTTATGATGAAACGCATTGACGGCCCGGTCCAGCGTCTGGTGAAAGAGCAGGTTTTCCAGATAGTCCTTGCCACCCTCCATATAGGTGGCACCGAACCACAGTGCGCAACTACCTCCCAGGAGGAGCCAAAAGCGCCATCCGAGCATCCAGCCAAGCCACTTCGTCCTTCCCTCCAACAGACTGAAGAGCACGACCGTCAGAACCGGAATCAGAAGTCCGACGGGGCCCTTGACAAACAAGGCCAGGAAGGTGTAGAGGGCAAACAGCCACCGGGACCTCCCGACGGAAGCCGACGTGCCATCGGAGGCAGCCGCAAAGAACGTGTGCAGTGCCAGGACGATGAACAAGGTCATCAGCATATCCATGCGCAGGACGATGCCCGTGCCCAGGAACAAGCCGCACGTGAGCAACATAAGCCGACCGGCCGAACGCCATGCCTCACTCATCCGCACATAGGCCGATATCCAGCGGTCGGTCAGCCATACAATCACGCAGGCCGGCAACCAGGAGAACAGGGAGAGGAACCACACGACATGAGTGCCGAAGAGCCATTTGCCCAGCATCACGATCCACAGATACAACGGCGGCTTGTCGGCATAGGCTATCCCGTGGTTCGTAAAGGCAAAGAAACGCCCGTTCTGCAACGCCTCGTCGGCAATGCTCAAGTAACGCAGTTCGTTATCCGGCGTCACATCGCGCAAGCACATGGCCGGCAGCAAGGCCACCAAGGCAATGAGGTAAACGTATTTATGTAAAAACTTTGTCATGACCTTCCTCCTTGTTCATCCCGCTTGCGTTTTTTCCAAAGCTGGTATGAATTGATGCTGTTTTGCCAAAGCACATAAGCCCCCGGAGCGACAGACGACAAGGGATTCAGATAGGCATGGGCCATCCAGATGGCCAGCACCGTGTTTTTCTGCCCCAGAGCCTGTCCTGCACTGATACGTTCGTGGTAGCGGGTACCGATGTACTTGCCCACTGCAAACTGCGCGACACAGGTTATAAGGGCCGCCAGCGCTATCAGGCCCTTCTCGGTGACCGTCGCCTCCCCTATGGCCAACGAGCGTACGGTCTGACCGGTCACGATAGCCAGAGCCACCGCCCAGATATAAAACGCAGCGTCAGGATATTTCAATAAAAAACGATGCAGCCTCGGCATGGTCAACCGGATGAATTGTGCCAGCAGGAAAGGACAAATCAGCAGGAAGAAGACCTTGCTGAGAATCTTCAGGAAAGCCGACAGAAATGTCAGCCCCACCTGCGCCTCGACCAACGGGAATACCAACGGCACGCACACCGCTGCCAGGAAATTGGAGAACAGGGTGTACGTCGTGAGCGAAGCCGCACTACCGCCCAACTTGCCCGTTATCACCGGAGCGGCTGTCGCCGTGGGACAAATCAGGCAGACCATTGCCCCCTCCCACACAATTTTTTCATTCAAGGGCATATCCACATGCACCAACAGCCAGGATACCGCTCCGAAAGTCGCCAGTTGGAACAAGAGGAGCCACAGATGCCACACCTTGGGCACGAAATCGCGCACGTCGACCTTGCAAAACGTGAGGAAGAGCTGCGCGAAGATTAATGACGGCGTAAGGAATGAGATGAGACTCCACAGCAGCGGTTTGACAGGTGCCGTCCCTTCCACTCCGGCAAAAAACAGATACACACAGGTTCCTGCCACCATGGAGACGGGCAATGTCCAGTTCTTGATAAATCTGATAAGTTGCACTTTATTCCTTCTTTAACGAACTGCAAATTTAGATATAAATATAGCCTCGACCGACCTCGCAACTGGTTAATTTTTCTAATTTTCAGGAGTATTCGTCTTATTTAAAGGTGCCGGTGCGGATTTTTTAGCCGAAATCCACTACATTTGCGTACCAATAATAGAAAAACATGAAGAGATTCTGTCACCTGCTCCATGCTGCCGTCACACTCCTCGCCTGTCTGGTCGTATGTGCTTTCCCTATATCTGCCTCTGCCAAAGATTTTGTGGTAGTCATCGATGCCGGACACGGAGGACACGACCCCGGCGCCATCGGAAAAATTTCCAAAGAAAAGAACATCAACCTGAAAGTGGCCCTGAAACTTGGCAGCCTCATCCAAAAATCCTGTCCGGACGTGAAGATTGTCTACACGCGAAAAAGCGACGTCTTCATCCCACTGATGCAGAGAGCCCAGATTGCCAACAACGCCAAGGCCGATCTCTTCATCTCCATCCATACCAATGCCCTCGCCAAGAACAAGACCGTCACCGGGGCGTCGACCTGGACACTCGGTCTGGCCAAGTCGGACGAGAACCTCGAAGTGGCCAAACGGGAGAATTCCGTCATCCTCTACGAAGACGACTACAAATCCCGATATGCCGGCTTCGACCCCAACTCGGCCGAGTCGTACATCATCTTCGAACTCATGCAGGACAAGTACCTCTCACAGAGCGTCCAACTGGCATCAATGGTGCAGAAAGAGTTTAAGTCACAGAGCAAGCGCATCGACCGCGGGGTGAGACAGGCAGGTTTTCTCGTACTGAAAGAAAGTGCCATGCCGAGCATCCTCGTCGAACTGGGCTTCATCTCCACCCCTTCCGAAGAGAAATACCTCAACACGGAAAACGGAACGGCATCCATGGCAAACAGCATCTTCCGCGCCTTCCTGAATTATAAACGCGCACATGAGATTCGGCTGAACGGAAGCAGCCAGACCGTCATCCCCGCAGCCGAAACCCCACAGGAAAAGCCAAGCGAAACCACCACACAGGCGAAGCCACAGGAACCACGCCCGCAGACACCGGCCCGGGAGTCGCAGCCGCAAGCAGAGCAGAAACCTGCCCCTGCACAGGATGCCTCGGCCACAGGCGTCCCCACCGTCCCTATCTTCAAGATACAAATCACCACATCCAGCCGCCCGCTCCGCAAGGGAGACCCACGATTCAAGGGGCTGAAGGGAGTAGACTGTTACCAAGAAGGCGGACTCTATAAGTACACCTACGGTTCGGACACCGACTATAATCAGATATACAGGTTGCGCCGCACCATTACATCCAAATTCAAAGACTGCTTTATCATAGCCTTCAAGAATGGCGAAAAGATGGATGTCAACCAAGCCATCCGGGAATTTAAAGCAAGACGATAACCCACCAACCAACAGAAAGGAAACCAATCATGAAATATTTTGGCAAAGAAGCAAAAATAGGACTTGCAGGCATCATTGCCCTGTGCATCCTGGTCTATGGAATCAATTACCTGAAGGGTATCCAGCTCTTCAAACCCAGCAGTTATTTCTACGTACAGTTTAAGGACATCAACGGACTGACCAAGTCGAGCCCCGTCTTTGCCGACGGATACCGAGTGGGCATCGTGAGCAACATCGCCTATGACTACAGCCGGAACGGAAAGGTAGTGGCTGAGATATCCGTCGAACCGGACCTGCGCATACCCAAAGGCTCGACAGCCGAACTCACCAGCAACCTGCTGGGAGGCATCAACATGAACCTCCTGCTGGCCAATAACCCGCGCGAACGGTGTAACGTCGGCGACACCATCTACGGCCACGTCAACAATGGAGCCCTGGGGCAGGCCTCTGAGATGATACCGCAGATACAGGAGATGATGCCCAAACTGGATTCTATCCTCACCTCCATCAACAACTTCCTGGGAGACCCCGCACTCATCAACACCCTGCACCACGTGGAAGCGATGACCGCCAGCCTGGCTGCCACAAGCCGGCAACTGGAACGGCTCAGCCAGAAAGACCTTCCGGCAATCGTCCAAAAGTTAGACAGCATCGAAAACAACTTCATCGCCATCTCCGGAAACCTCAAAGACGTAGACTACGCAGCATCGTTTGCCAAACTGGACGCCACCCTGAGCAACGTGAAGGAGCTCTCGGACAAGCTTACCACCACAGAAGGCAACATCGGACTCCTGCTCAATGACACAGCCCTCTACAACAACCTGACACAGACCACCCTCAACGCGGCAACCCTGTTGGAAGACATCCGCCTGCACCCGAAGCGATACATTAACATCTCGGTGTTCGGCAAAAAAGACAAGTAAGGCTCCACAACCCAAGAGCTGGGCCGACACGACCGGAAACACACCGACAGACACACGTCGGTGAATACCCCTCTCTGCATGCAATCCTTCCCGGATGTCCGGGACAATCCCACCCTGCATCTGCTCGGAATCAGGATGGTGAAAGTAAAACGCTTTTTTACATTTGTTTAATATTAGGGGGCAAAAACCCTTACATCTGCCCCATTTCCACCCTGCAAAGCCTCTGCGTAAAAACCCATTTTAACATTGCAAAAGTTCAATTAACGCGCGGAAATTTTCGCGAAGGTTCTGCAAGCCTGCAAGACCTTTGTGTAAAAAATCATTTTTACATTGATTCACATCAATGAACGCGCGGAGAAAAACATCAAGGCTTTGCAGGCTTACAATCGCTCTGCGGAAAAAAACATTTTTTGTTTGTCAACCGTCAAGGAATCTGCGGAAAAAAAACATCATGGTCTTGCAGACCTACAAAGACGTTGCGGAAAAACCCATTTTTACATTGATTCACATCAATTAACGAGCGGAGAAAAACATCAAAGATTTGCAGGCTTACAAAGAGGCAGCGTTTTTTTACGCAAAGGGTCTGCAAGCCGACAAAAGAAAAATGTCGTTTTAACATTTGGCCCTGTAAGCCGGCAAGAGAGTAATGTTTCCGGGCGTAGAGGTCTTGCAAACAGTCAAAGACAAAGCATGTTGAGCCGCGACAGCACAGACACCGCGTCAGATAGTTCCGTCCCACGGCACACCACATTTTCAGCGGAGCAGGACCTCACAACCTCCGTCCTACCTATTATATATAATACACACGACAAAAGGGCTGAAAAAAGAATCGGATGCCCTCGGAGACAAACCGTCTCGTCAAGCACCCGATTATATACTGTTCCGATGTGGGCGGGTTACTGCTTGGCAGCGTAATGCCTTGCCTGCTCGGCTATGAGTTCAGCGTCGTCGAAATAGTTCAGCTTCATGGCGCAGCGCACCTCGTCAAGCGTCTGCGCAGCAGCCTCACGGGCCGTTTCGCATCCCTTCTTCAACATATCATAGATACCAGGGATGTCCTGCTCGAACTCGTGACGGCGGGTACGGATAGGTTCGAGTGTTTCCTGCATAATGGCCGTAAGGAACTTCTTAACCTTCATGTCACCGAGTCCGCCTCTTTGGTAGTGAGCCTTCAGTTCGTCGAGATTAGGATAGTCGGGCAGATAACGTTCAAAATGTTCGGGCCGACAGAAAGCGTCGAGATAGGTGAAGACCGTATTGCCCTCGATCTTGCCCGGGTCCTGCACGCGCAAATGGTCCGGGTCTGTAAACATGCTCTTGACCTTCTTGGTCACCTCGTCCGCGCTGTCAGAGAGGTAAATGCAGTTGCCCAACGACTTACTCATCTTAGCCTTTCCGTCAGTGCCCGGAAGACGCAGGCAAGCAGCATTGTCGGGCAGGAGAATCTCCGGCTCCACCAATGTCTCGCCATAAATGTGATTAAAACGTCTGACGATTTCGCGGCACTGCTCCAGCATCGGCTCCTGATCTTCGCCCACCGGAACAGTCGTTGCCTTGAAAGCCGTAATGTCGGCCGCCTGACTGATGGGGTACGTGAAGAAACCTACCGGGATGCTCGTCTCGAAGTTCCTCATCTGGATTTCAGTCTTCACCGTCGGATTACGCTGCAGACGGCTCACCGTGACCAAATCCATATAGTAGAAAGACAACTCCGTCAACTCCGGAATCTGCGACTGGATAAAAATAGTGCTTTGTGCCGGGTCGAGGCCAACGGAGAGATAGTCGAGCGCCACCTCAATGACATTCTGTCGAACCTTCTCCGGATTTTCAATATTATCCGTCAAAGCCTGTGCATCGGCCATGAAGACAAAAATCTTGTCGTACAGACCGGAATTTTGCAACTCTACACGGCGACGCAACGAGCCCACATAATGCCCGATGTGCAAACGTCCTGTCGGACGGTCGCCTGTCAGGATGATTTTTTCCTTTGCCATATAAATATACCTTATATTATTGATTCAACCAAAAGTGACGGCAAAGATAGTGCAAACCGAGGGCAGAATAAAATAAGCTTGCTTAATTTTTTATGCCGAGGTGCAGCCTGTCTTATCTAAAAATAGTGCAAACCAGAGTGGAGAAGCAACAAACTTGTACGAGGGAGCCTATTTCCTCCCCTATTTTCTGCGTTGTTAACCCACCTATCCGAAATACCTTTCCGTTTTATACACCAGACAAAGAGATTAAATCACGGGGACAGACATCTGCTGACGCAATTTTTTCCGACAGTACTTCGGGGATGTAACTCCCTATCTCTTAGTATGTCTTAGCAAAAAAATGTTCGGGGAGGGGAGTAATTTAGCTTTTAATAAAAGCAGAAAGTCCATAATTTATTTCTTAAATTCTTGCAAGAGAAATAAAAAAACATTACGTTTGTGACGCTAATAAAAGGAGTATATACCTTTTTTTAATACAAGTGTTTAATAAATGCCTATGAAAAACAAAAATTGTTTTCACTTAAAGTCTATACAGGCGATAGCTTGTATGGTGACTTTGTTGTTTGGCATGAACATGCAGCTCTTTGCGCAAGGTCATTCCGTTTCAGGTAAAGTCGTAGACGACCTGAACGAACCTCTGCCCGGTGCAAGTGTTCAAGTCAAAGGTACTGCTCAGGGTGTAATTACCGACATTGACGGAAATTATACCATTACAGGAGTTTCCAACAACGCGACTTTAGTGTTTTCTTTTGTCGGTTATTCCCCAAAGGAAGTGAAGGTTGGCAATCAGACGACCATCAACGTGACCATGAAAGAAGACTCTGAGGTATTGAGCGAAGTTGTTGTCGTGGGTTACGGAACGCAGAAGAAGGTCAATCTGACGGGTTCTGTAGCTGCAGTGAAGGTCGACGAGAATCTCTCAAGCCGTTCTCTGTCTAATGTTTCTTCCGGTTTGGCCGGTTTGGTTCCCGGTTTGCAGGTTTCAAACACCACCTCAATGGCCGGTAAAGACGAAGCTACGCTGACTATCCGCGGTATGACCTCTACCAACTCAGCAAGTCCGTTGGTTGTAGTTGACGGTATGCCTGACGTAGACATGAACCGCATCAATTTCAACGATATCGAGTCTATCTCTGTCTTGAAGGATGCCGCTTCTGCATCTATCTACGGTTCCCGTGCTGCTGCCGGTGTAATCTTGATTACCACCAAGACAGGTAAGGGCGGCAAGGCGCAGATAAACTTCAACGGAAGCGTGGCTATCACAACTCCTACCCGCTCCTACGATTTCATGGACGACTATGCACGTGCATTGAACATGCACCAGCTGGCTCAGAGTCCAAGCACCTTGGCTTCTGCCTACAACTTCAAGAACGGTACGATTGACGAATGGCTAGCCATGTCCATGATTAACACGAAAGCATTCCCTGACACGGACGTGTTCTCCACATTCATGCGCACCGGTGCCCTTCAGAACTACAACGTATCTGCATCGGGCGGTAATGACAACTCCAACTACTACATCTCTATCGGTGTAATGGACAACCGCGGTGTGCAGATGAACAACGACTACACACGCTACAACATCCGCGCCAACTATGATGCAAACATCCGCAAGAACCTGAAGGTCGGCGTACGTATGGACGGTAACTGGTCAGACTTTGCATACTCAGGCAGAGCCGACGGTATCACCAACAACGACACCAGCGACTCTGGTGGTGGAGATATGCAGTATGCCATCTCCGGTATCCTCCCCTACGACCCGGAAACAGGCCGTTATGGTGGCGCCATGGCTTATGGCGAAGATATCCAGGCATACAACCCGTTCTGTGTCTTCGAGTCAACAAATCCGAAGCAGACACGCCAGATATTCAACGGCAACATGTATATTGACTGGACAGTAGTGAAGGGCCTTGTCGCTCATGCCGACTACTCGCTCACCTACAACAACTATTTTGCCAAGACCTGTAACACTCCTACCGGATTCTTCTATAACTTCCAGACCAATACAGACATTGGCCGTGCACAGGTTGCCGACAACGTAGGTGTATCAGACAGCAACACGACAGCCTACAAGACACAGCTCAACCTGCGTCTGAACTACAACACGACCATCGCCGAACACCACGACTTAGGTTTGATGTTCAACTACTCTGAAGAATATTGGCACTCACGCTCCATGAGCGCATCACGCAACGATCGTCTTCACCCGTCAGTAACTGAATTGGACGGCTGTTTGACCAATATCGTTACCAACTCCGGTTCTTCATACGCCGAAGGTCTGCAATCATACGTCGGCCGTCTGAACTACACCGGATATGACAAATACCTGTTCGAGTTTAACTTCCGTCTGGACGGCTCATCCAAGTTCTCCAAAGGCGCACGTTGGGGTTTCTTCCCATCTGCCGCTATCGGTTGGAGATTCTCTGAAGAAGACTTCGTCAAGAAATTTACGGAAAACTGGCTGGACAGTGGTAAACTTCGCGTATCTTACGGTGCAACCGGTAACAACGCCGGTGTAGGCCGATACGACCAGGCAGAATCACTGAAGACCATGAACTATATCACCGGAGTCGGTGGTGCAGATGTCATCAAGGGTTTTGTGAACTCTAAGATGATTAACCGCAGTCTTTCATGGGAAACAACCCGTACACTCAACATCGGTCTTGACCTGGCATTCCTTTCAGGACGTCTGAAAGCCGAGATTGACTACTACGACCGTCTCACGGTTGATATGCTCCGTCCGTCAGACTTGTCAATGCACATCTCTGGTGCGCTGGATGCTCCGAAGAAGAACATCGGCGAACTTCGCAACCGCGGTTTGGAATTGAACCTTACATGGTCAGACAAAATCAATGACTTCCGCTACTCGGTAAACTTCAACGGTGCCTACAACCAGACAAGACTTGAAAAGTGGAACGAATACCTCGGCCGTGGCTACGTATTCCTGAACATGCCTTATCACTTCGTATACGCTTACCAGGATTTAGGTATGGCCCAGACATGGCAAGACATCTACAACGCAACTCCTCAGGGTGCATCTCCCGGCCAGGTTCTCTTTGAAGATGTGAACGGTGACGGTATCATCGACGGTAAGGACCAGGTAGCTTCCAAAACAATCCAGCGTGACCGCCCGACAACAACCTTCGGTATCACCCTGATGGCAGCTTGGAAGGGATTCGACCTCAATATGGTATTCTCAGGCGCAGCCGGCCGCAAGGACTACTGGCAGACAGACTTCAACAAACCAAGTGTAAGCGCACAGCGCTATGCCTTCACATGGGATCATATGTATAAGTCCTGGTCTCTCGAAAATCGTGATACCGACTGGCAGCGTCTCGGTTCAAGCTATATCCAGAGTGGCGGTACATATCGTCTCTACGACATGAGTTACATCCGTCTGAAGAACATTCAGTTGGGCTACAACTTCCCCAAGAACTGGATTAACAAGATCGGCATGCAGAACGCACGTATCTACCTCTCTGCTGAAAACCTCTTCACTGCTACAAAATATCCAGGACTTGACCCGGATAAGAAAAACAGTGCCCGTGACCTATATCCAATCAACAGATCATACTCTGTAGGTGTTAACTTCGGATTCTAAAAAGTTTGTCGATATGAATAAGAAATATTTACTATATAGCTTTGTTGCTGTCATGGGCAGCATGGCACTTTCTTCCTGTCACCCGAACTTGTTGGATCAGGACCCTACAACAGTAGTTGCCTCCAACCAATTCTGGAAGACTGAAGCTGACGCCACCTATGCACTCAACGGTGCATACGCTGAAGTGCGTCGTTTGTTTGACCGCGACTACATGTTTGACGGTATGAGTGAGACATTGCGCTACCGTGCGAACGGCTCTTCCTCCCAGTCTACCGGAGACCGCGCCATCGCATATAGAAGCGGAAGATATGATAACCCATCCAACCCGGGTTCCTACAACAACTACTACCAGTACTCTTACGCCGGCATCAACCGTTGCAACTATGTCATCCAGCACGTGAACGAGATGCTCGAGACCTGTAAAGAGTCTTCTCGTGCCAGTCTGGAAGCTATTGTAGGCGAAGCACGCATGTTGCGTGGTATGGTATACTTCCGCCTGATGCAGATGTGGGGCGACGTAGTCGTACTTGACAAGATTATTGAAAGCAACGATGAAGTACAGGAAGCTGAACGTACTCCTATCAAGGATGTGTACAAACTGGTATATGAAGACTTTACATACGCGTACGAGAAACTGCCAAACCGCTCTCCGCAGGTAGGTCGTCAGAACAAGTGGGGCGCACTTGCACTCCGCGGCAAACTGCAACTTTACTGGGCATGCTGGAACCGCACCTCATGGCCTTGGACTGTCAGCCAGATTCTGGCTCCTCAGGGCGGATGGCCGGAGTTGAACGGCTTCACAGCTGACAATGCAGCCTCAGAGGCAGCCTACAAGAGTGCAGCAGAAGACTTCAAGACTGTAATCAATGAATCAGGTATCACCCTCTACAAGAATGGCGAACCGGGTGAATGTAGTCCGCTTGGCGAATGTGATAAACTGCCGAACTACTACTACCTGTTCACCCCACAGGCTAACAATGACCCGTCTCTGTTGGTTGCCTTCGCTCATGGTACAACCGGAACCAGTCAGGGTGACGAGTTGATGCGTGACTTCGGTACTCGTGCCACACAGGGTTCACAAGGTTGGGGCCAGCCACGTTTCTCTATGTTCAACCGCTACCAGTCAACCATTACCGGTGACTTCTGCGACCCAATCAAATACTACAAACCTACCGACGCAACCGGCTACACACAACCGAACTCATCAACCAACCCGGCTACCTATGACAACCGTGACTGGCGTATGAAGTCAAGCATGTTGTGGGAAGGTGAAACGATGTACTGTATGCTGAACCTGGTATTCGACAGATATCGCCGTTACCGCTATCAGCAAAGAACAGGAACCGTGGCACAATATTCGGCACCAAATGATGCCATCAACGCCGATGCCGACAATGAAGGTACCATCATGCGTAAATTCATCATCAACTGGGCGGGCATCAACCGTAACGAAGGTTACTACAACTGGCCGTCTGTACGTATGGCTGACGTTTACTTGATGTATGCAGAAGCAGCCAACGAGGCCTATGGGCCTACAGGAGACGGCGGCCTTGCCCTTGAAGTGGTGAACAAAGTTCGTCATCGCGGTAACCTGCCTGCACTCGCACCGGCCAAATACGCCGACAAGGAAACATTCTTCTATGCCATCGAGAATGAACGCGTAGTGGAACTCTTTGCCGAAGGACATCGCTGGTTTGACCTCCGTCGCTGGCGTTCAATCGAGCGTATCTGGTGTGCACCACAGACTTCAGGCGGTGTGAAACTGTATGATGCAGCCGGTTCTAACCGCAGCACCTACTTCAATAATACCTCTGAAAGGAATTACCATAGACTGTACATCGGTCAGATTCCTACCTCAGAACGTAACCGTAACCCGAAGTTGACACAGAATGATCCTTGGTTATAATATAATAAAGAATATAGGATATGAAAAACTTTAGATACTCTATTTTTGTCGCATTCGCGATGATGGCTGTGATGATGACATCCTGCTTCAGCGGATATCCGGTGGACGAAGACGGATTGCTCATTACTACCCGCACCGACTGCTACGTTTCTAATTTCAGTGTGTATGACCAGTCTCAAATGGAAATTCTGACCGGTTCGGCATACATAGACACACTTGAACAAGTTGTTGTCGGGTACGTGACATACGGTCAGGCTGTAGACTATGTCCATCCACGTATTTCTCTCTGCGAAGATGCCAAACTGAATCCGAAGGTAGAGCTGTGGGAAGATTTCTCTGGTGCCTTGATTAAGGCGGACGAATTTACCTTCCTCCCGGATGACTGGACATCAGCAGGCGGCCCAAACACTTCTATGGGCAAGCGAATTGTAGAAGATCCATCCTTATGGCCGGCTAACCCGAAGAAATACACCGTGATTTCAGGTACCCGGAAAATTAAGAAGGAATATAACTTTATTCTTGTTGAACGTCCTTTGAGATAATAAAACGTATATGACTATGAAAGTGAAATTATTATCATTGTGTGGGCTTCTCGCTGTGGCATTTGCCGCATGTGATGATCCGAAAGACAACTTGATTAAAGACCCTGTGACAGACTTGTCAGTAGACTGCATCAAGCGTTCTCTCCCCACTATGCCAAATATCGTGGGACAGCCCATCGAATTTGTATGCGCTGCTGCCATCCCGACCCAACTGGGACGTGTAACATCCGGTGAGGTTGTGGCTTCGATTGAAGGTGCAGACAATACTTACATTGACCAGAACTCTTACCACACGAATACCGGTGGTGCAGATGTTCCTGTCAAGATTGCTACCTCTGCGAGCGTAAATGCCGGAGGCAAGACTACACTGAACATCGATGTTGACACTTGCGCCGTAGCACTCCGCTACAACTACTATCCAACAGCTGCAGCTAAAGGCAAGAAAGTGCAGTTTACCTTTACCGCCAAAGCCAGCAATGGTTCAGTAGCAACGGCAGACCTCGGTTCATACCTGGTATCTGCGATGGACATGACCAAAGGCGTGAGCCTCGAGAAGGGTACCAAGTGCTACATCTCATTCCACGATGCCGATGCAGCCATAAAGGTAGTGAACTCAGCAGCGGAAGCTGATTTGGTATACAATTATGATGCTAAGGCAGACCTGACTCATGGCTTCTTTGCCGGTGATGCTCCTACCAACCTTTGCCCGGGTGTTGACCTGTCAGGCGTAGCTGCTACGAGAATCAAGGAAGCTGGTAACCTCCGCGACCGCCAACTTGCTGACCTGAAGTATGACAATGTTGTCGATGACCTCGACCTTCAGCAGATTGATGTCACGAAAGGTGGACAAGCCTATTGTATCAAACTCGGAGCCGAATATGGCTTCTGGTATCAGACAGCTGATGGCAAATACAAAGGATATGTGTATGTCAACAGTATCTCTGCAAATAAGATAACAATCAGCGCAAAGAGATTGGCTATGTAAATTTGCCAAGTTAACGATAAAAAAGGTCTCCGGCAATGCTTTGTCGGGGACCTTTTTTCTATCACTTCTTGGCGAGGATTTATTTATTCCTTATATTTGCCCTGAATATAATTCATTATGGACTAAAAATTCTAATACATTATGAAACATGTCTCATTGATTGCAGTATTGTGTACGCTCCTTTGCCTTTCAGCACCAGCGTATGCCCAAAATCCGGAACATGAAGCTCCGCTGATAGGCTTGAACCGTTCCGTATTATATCGCAACAAGAAAGCGATAGAGCGCAAGGACCCAAGTATTATGCCGGCATTCAACAAATTGATGGCAGACGTAGAAGACATCATGAAAGACCAGAAAAGGTATTCAGTGATGGACAAAACTCAGACTCCGCCCAGCGGTGATATGCACGACTACGTCAGCCGTGGCCCGTACTGGTGGCCAGACCCATCCAAGCCTAACGGACTTCCCTACATACGAAAGGACGGAGAAAGGAATCCGGAATGGTATGACTTTACCGACCACACGTATCTTAGCAAAATCTCCAATTACGTCTACCGACTGGGACTTGCCTATTATTTTACCGGCGAGGAGAAATATGCCGAGAAAGCCGTAAACTTTGTCAAGGTGTGGTTCCTGAATCCGGAAACGAAGATGAACCCAAATCTCAACTACGCACAGCAGATTCCAGGCGTATGCGATGGCCGAGGCATCGGTCTGATTGACACTCCCTGCATGATAGATATGTTGGAAGGTCTTCTTCTGATGGATAATGCTAAAGCCTGGACTGAAGAAGATAAAGCAGCCTTGAAAACCTGGTTCAAAACGTTCCTGGACTGGATGCGAAATAGCGAGAACGGTAAGGACGAAGAAAAACAACACAACAACCACGGCACCTATTACGATATGCAAGTAGTGGCCTATGCGGTTTATACCGGTCAAACCTCTTTGGCTAAGAAACAACTTGAGACCAAGACAAAGGCTCGTTTGGAAAGCCAACTTGCTCCGGATGGCGAACAGCCATTCGAAATGGCACGCACAAAACCCTGGGGCTATTGTGGCATGAATATCGCAGGCTTCGTCAGACTGGCTACTCTTGGAGAGAAAATAGGTGTGAACCTGTGGAAATACGAAACCAAGAAAGGCGCAAGCATCCGCAAGGCGATCGAATGGTATTTCCCCTATTTAGAAGGAAAGAAGGAGTGGCCCAAAGCAGAAATTTCAGGAAAACGTGATGCCGGAAATATGGTCAGGACACTGATGATGGCTGCCGGTCCACTTTATAGCAAGGCAGAGTATGAAAAGCAGATTCAAAATGTAATCGCCTTTACCGGAGGGAATTTTGACCTGAACTCATCCATCTATCAGCTGACCTTCCCGATTATTCACGGTACCGTATTGAGTGATGCCGAGTTTTTTGAAAGCCTGAACCTCAACTATCCTGGTTTACTGGCCGTGAAGGAAGACGTGGCTGCCGGTGATTTAGAAAAGGCAAAAAAAGACTTTGTCGCCTATCTGAGAGCCCGCCCAGTGAATTTTGACTGGCGAGACGCGGACAATGCAAATGCCAAGAAAGACTACAATGAAGCAGAAGTGGAAAAGGTAGTGGCAAACAATCTGATTGCTTGTGGCATCCGCAACCAATTTGGCGAGACTGTGGACTGGATGGCAAATCCTACGGAGTTGCAGTATTGCGAATGGACCTGGCAGTTGGGACGTCACCCCTACTGGACACAACTGGGAAAAGCATATAAGGCAACAGGAAACGAAAAATATGCCAAAGCATTCGTCAACCAACTCCGCAGTTGGATTGAACAGTGTCCACTTCCGGACAATTCTGCGCCACAAGACTTCTCACGCTGGCGCACAATCGAGGCAGGCATCCGTACATTGGGTTCCTGGCCGAATGCCTTCCTTTACTTCCTGAAGTCCCCATCATTCGATGACGAGAGCGTTTTCTGGATGGTGAAATCTTTCCATGAACACGCCGTACACCTGCGAAAGTATCACCGCAAGAACAACTGGTTTGCCATGGAAATGAATGGGTTGTTCCATACAGCTGTTCTCTTCCCTGAGTTCAAGGAATCCCCGGTATGGGCAGAGTATGCAAGTTCCAAGATCTATCAGGAAACAGGCATTCAAGTCTATCCGGATGGCGCACAAGTGGAATTGGCACCCGGTTACCACGGTGTGAGTCTGAATAATTTCCTCGGCATCTATACGGTTGCTAAAGCTGCTGATTATAAATTACCCAAAGACTATGTAGAGAGATTGGAAAACATGTACAACTTCTACGCCAAAATCATGATGCCTGATGGAAGCATGCCGTCCGTAAACGATTCCGGATGGGGATCTGCTATTCCCAAACTGAAAGAGGCCTACTCCTACTTCCCTGAACGTAAGGATTTCCAATATCTCGCGACAAGAGGCAAGGAAGGTATCACGCCCGACTATACGTCAGTCTGGATGCCCTGGGCCGGATGGTACATGATGCGTTCTGGTTGGGCGGAAGATGATTTCTATGCACACTTTGAAGTTGGTCCGTTTGCACCTGCCCACCAGCATGAAGACAAACTGTCCATCATACTTGCGGCATATGGCAAACGTCTGCTGACGGAAGCCGGGACCTATGCTTATGATACATCCAAATGGCGCAAACACATCCTTTCGGCAACAGCTCACAACAACAGCCGTGTTGACGGACAGGCACAGAATCGCCGCGCCATCTCAGACGATAAGGTAAGATATTCACGCGAAGAGTTGAAAAACCGCTGGATTACAACAGATGATTATGACTTCGGAGAAGGATGGTACGATGAAGGATTCGGCAAGGATGCAACCGCCGCAGAAAAAAATGTGGTACAGTATCGCGCACTGACCTTCCTGAAGAACAAGTATTGGTTACTCATAGATGTCTTTACACCGAAAGACAATGCTACTCATACATACGAGACCTTGTTCCACTTTAACACAGACAAGGCTAAACCCAATGCAGGCGTTGCTGGTGTGCAGACAGCAGACAGCGAGGGAGCCAATCTGGCCATAATCCCTCTGCGAAGCAATTTGTCGGTAGACGTGAAATGCGGACAGGAAACTCCCGAACTGATGGGTTGGAGGTCTGGGACCAAGACCTCAAGCTACGGATGTACACCAATTGCAACCCCTGTGTTCACACGCAAAGAGGCCGGCCAGATTGTAGAACCTTATCTCCTTTACCCATTGAAAGAAGGTGAAGAACTTCCCATCAAGTCAATCAAGGCTAAGGGAAATCTGTTTGAGATTGTCTACAAAAACGGTGAAAAAGAAAGTTTTTCTTTGGAACTTGAAGGAAATAAACTAAAAACTCTCAACTATAGTTCCAAATCTAAAAAGATTTCTATTTTGAAGTAAACAATGGAAAAGGAAAACGGATGCAGGAATAAAACCACACATTTGCAATTCGTAGTATCTTTCCGCTTCCGGAGTTCCAAGCACAGAAGATAAAAAAAGACATGGAAATGCGTCATAATCATGGGTTTGATATGACGCATTTCCTCTTCCTAAACCCCAATCGGTTAATAGACTCAGATAAGTTTTTTTGTCGACTCGAGGAACATGCTTTCCAACCCTTCTTCTCCACTCATAATGCCATCGATTATCTTCGTTTCATAGACGAAAATACATTTTCAAGAAGGCACAAAAGATAAAAGTGGAGCATTTTCTGCTAAAAAAAACGAGTAAATATTTGGAGAATCAAAAAATAGCTGTACCTTTGCATCACTTTTAAACGAAGAAGGAAATAATCGGGCGTTTAGCTCAGCTGGTTCAGAGCATCTGCCTTACAAGCAGAGGGTCGGCGGTTCGAATCCGTCAACGCCCACGAAAATAGATAAATAAGATTTAGTTCCACTTCGGTTCGTGAGAATAGAATGGAAACCCCGGGCGTTTAGCTCAGCTGGTTCAGAGCATCTGCCTTACAAGCAGAGGGTCGGCGGTTCGAATCCGTCAACGCCCACTTAGAAAAAAATCACAATTTAGTTAATTAAACATGGAAATAGGTTTTGCTGTGAAGCACGGCCTATTTTTTGTATTAGCAACGTGAAAGCAGAACACAGAAGTATCAGAAACAGCTCTAAAAAAAAAGAAATAAATTCATATCTTTGCGAAATAATTTAGAAAGAATAAATATGGTATTAGATCAATTAACAGCCATCTCCCCTATTGATGGCCGATATAGAGGAAAGACAGAGCCTTTGGCCTCATTTTTTTCAGAATTTGCTTTGATAAAGTATCGTGTGCGAGTTGAGGTAGAATATTTCATTGCTCTATGCGAGTTGCCTCTACCGCAGTTGAAGACAGTTAATCCTGATATTTTTGAAACCCTTCGAAATATTTACAAAAACTTCTCGGAATCAGACGCACAACGCATCAAAGACATCGAAAAGGTAACCAACCACGATGTAAAAGCTGTAGAGTATTTTCTAAAAGAGGAGTTTGACAAGATTGGCGGTTTAGATGCATACAAGGAATTCATTCACTTTGGCCTCACATCACAAGACATAAACAATACATCCGTTCCTTTATCAATAAAGGATGCAATGGAGAACGTGTTATACCAGAAGTTAGACGAGCTGGTCAACCAGCTGGCTGAATTTGCCGAAGAATGGAAAGATGTGCCTATGTTGGCCAAGACACATGGGCAACCGGCATCTCCAACCAGACTGGGCAAAGAAGTCCAGGTATTTGTCTATCGACTGGCCAAACAGATTACTTTGCTGAAAGATTGTCCGATTACTGCGAAGTTCGGAGGTGCAACCGGCAACTACAACGCACATCATGTAGCCTATCCCGCCTACAACTGGAAAGAATTCGGCAATAAGTTCGTAGCCGAAAAGTTGGGATTAGAAAGAGAGGAGTATACGACACAAATCTCAAACTACGACAACCTGGCAGCCATCTTTGACGCGATGAAACGTATCAACACGATTATCATAGACATGGACCGAGACTTTTGGCAATATGTCTCCATGGAATATTTCAAGCAAAAAATCAAGGCTGGAGAGGTCGGTTCAAGCGCCATGCCTCACAAAGTAAACCCGATAGATTTCGAAAATTCAGAAGGTAATTTAGGTGTTGCAAACGCTGTTCTCGAACATCTCTCCAGAAAATTGCCTATCTCACGCCTGCAACGTGACCTGACAGATTCGACAGTGCTCCGCAACATCGGTGTCCCCATGGGTCACATGGTCATTGCCATTGAAAGTACATTGAAAGGACTTCGCAAACTGCTCCTCAACGAGGATGCCATCAACCGAGATTTGGATAACTGCTGGAGTGTTGTGGCAGAAGCCATCCAGACTATTCTAAGAAGAGAAGCATATCCGCACCCTTATGAAGCCCTCAAGGCCCTGACTCGCACGAATCAAGCCATTACAGAAACATCAATCAAGGACTTTATCGAAGGACTTGACGTCTCAGAGGCTTTAAAAGAAGAACTACGCAAAATCACACCGCGTAACTATACCGGAATGTGACAAATATCTATCATAATTAATTTATAACATATAGCCGCGACGGCTATTGATTACCTAACATTATTAGAAAATGAGTATGGAAAATGACAATTGGCGAGATTCTTCTGCAGAGGAGAATGAACGTCAGTACAATCGTGAAGAGGACAACACTTATCGTCCTCGCTATGGCTATGAGTCGGAAGAACGTGGTTACCGTCCACGATTCAGCAGCAATACAGGTAGCGAAGGTGGTTATCGCCCACGTTTTAGCAACAACGCAGGCAATGAAGACAGTTATCGCCCGCGCTTCAACAATGCAGGTGGCAATGACACTTATCGTCCGCGCATGAATGGCGGTAATACCGAAGGTGGCTATCGACCACGTTTCAACAACAATGGAGGTGGCAATGACGGCTATCGCCCACGTACAAATGGCGGCAATGACGAAGGTGGCTATCGCCCACGTTTCAACAATAATGGAGGTGGCAATGACGGCTATCGTCCGCGCATAAATGGCGGCAGTGCCGAAGGTGGTTATCGTCCTCGTTTCAACAATAACGGAGGCAACGACAGTGGTTATGGACGTCCACGCTTCAACAACAACGGAGGAAGCAACGATGGTTATCGTCGCCCGCGCTTCAACAACAACGGAGGAGGCAACGACGGTGGTTATGGTCGTCCACGCTTCAACAATAACGGAGGAGGCAACGCTGGTTTCGGCCGCCCACGTTTCAACAACAATGGAGGAGGTTATGGCAATCAGCCGCAACCACTGCAGCCCGTTCGTCAACAACCGCGCAAAAAGGCCGTAAACAAGAAGAAACAGATAAACTACAAGCAGGAAGTCATCGACCCGACAGAAGAAGTACGTCTGAACAAATATTTGGCAAATGCCGGCATTTGCTCACGTCGTGAAGCTGATGAATTCATCACTGCCGGTGTAGTGACCGTAAACGGACAGGTGATTACAGAACTCGGTACAAAAATTAAGTATGGTGACGAGATAAAGTTCCACGACCAGACAATCAGTATCGAGCGTAAAATTTATATCCTTTTGAATAAGCCAAAGGACACAGTAACAACAAGTGATGATCCACAGTCACGCCGCACAGTTCTTGACCTTGTCAAAGGAGCATGTCCTGAGCGCATTTACCCCGTAGGACGTCTTGACAGAAACACGACCGGAGTGTTGCTTCTGACCAACGATGGAGATCTGGCTTCCAAATTAACTCACCCCAAATTCATGAAGAAGAAAATCTATCATGTTCATTTGGACAAGAACCTGACTCGCGCCGACATGGAAAAGATTGCTACCGGTCTGACACTGGATGACGGTGAGATACATGCAGACGCTATCAGCTACACAGATGAAACCAAGAAAGATGATATCGGTATCGAAATCCACTCCGGCAAGAACCGTATCGTACGTCGTATTTTCGAAAGTCTCGGTTATCGCGTAGTAAAACTTGACCGTGTATTCTTTGCCGGTCTAACCAAGAAGGGACTCCGTCGCGGCGAATGGCGCTTCCTGACAGAAGCGGAAGTTAACTTCCTGCGTATGGGATCTTTTGAATAATATATAATGTATATAGGTATACAAATGGAAAAGGTTAAAAGAACAAAGATAGCAGACTTACTGAGTCGGACAGACTATGGCACAATGGTAAATGTCAAAGGATGGGTGCGCACCCGCCGCGGCAGCAAACAAGTTAACTTTGTTGCCATCAATGACGGTTCTACCATTAAGAATGTACAGATTGTTGTTGATGTTGAACACTTTAACGAAACAGTATTAAAGGAAATTACCACTGGTGCCTGTGTAAGTGTAAACGGTATTCTGACAGAATCCATCGGTGCCGGACAGACTGCAGAGATTCAAGCTCGAGAGATCGAGATTTTAGGAACCTGCGACAACACCTATCCTTTGCAAAAGAAGGGACACTCCATGGAGTTCCTTCGAGAGATCGCTCACTTGCGTCCACGTACCAACACATTCGGCGCTATATTCCGCATCCGTCATAATATGGCGATGGCTATTCATAACTTCTTCCATGAGCGTGGTTTCTTTTATTTCCATACTCCAATTATCACAGCCAGCGACTGTGAGGGAGCCGGTCAGATGTTCCAAGTTACAACCAAGAACCTGTACGATTTAAAAAAAGACGAGTCCGGCTCAATCATTTATGACGACGACTTCTTCGGCAAGCAGGCAAGCCTGACTGTCAGCGGTCAGTTGGAAGGAGAATTAGCCGCAACAGCTCTGGGTTCTATTTACACCTTTGGACCTACATTCCGCGCTGAGAACTCCAACACCCCACGCCACTTAGCCGAGTTTTGGATGGTAGAACCTGAAGTGGCATTCATTGACCTTCCCGACCTAATGGACCTCGAAGAGGAGTTCATCAAGTATTGCGTTCAATGGGCATTGAATCACTGTCAAGACGACTTAGAGTTCCTGAACAAGATGTTCGACAAGGGATTGATTGAACGCCTACAGAAGGTAGTCAATACAGCGTTCGTCCGCCTGCCATACACCGAAGGTATTCGTATATTGGAACAGGCAATTGCCGATGGCCATAAGTTTGAGTTCCCCGTATACTGGGGTGCCGATTTGGCTTCAGAGCACGAACGTTACCTCGTTGAAGAACACTTCAAGAAGCCGGTCATCATGATTGACTATCCGAAAGAAATCAAAGCTTTCTACATGAAGCAGAACGATGACGGAAAAACCGTTCAAGGCACAGATGTACTCTTCCCACAAATCGGCGAAATCATTGGTGGTAGTGTGCGTGAAGAAAATCACGAAAAACTACTGGCTCGTATCGAAGAGTTGAATATCCCAATGAAGGATATGTGGTGGTATCTGGACACACGTAAGTTCGGTACATGTCCTCACGGCGGTTTCGGCTTAGGCTTTGAGCGTCTGGTTCTCTTTGTAACTGGTATGACAAACATCCGTGATGTAATACCATTTCCGAGAACTCCTAAAAATGCTGAATTCTAATGTAGTATTAGGTCTTCAGTATAAAAAAATGGAGATTTTCGCTTGTGGTTTATAAGGAAAAACGTACCTTTGCAAGCCGATTATTATCGAAATTTATATAATTAATTAGTTCATAGTCATTTAGCAAACCTTTGTCCAGGATGTTTAATGACGAGGAACAAAAAATTAGTAGTAACATTATTAAACAATTAAAAAGAGTGGATACTTTAAGTTACAAGACCATTTCTGCAAACTCTGCCACAGTAGCCAAAGAGTGGGTTATTGTAGACGCTACAGATCAAGTTGTAGGTCGTTTGGGTTCAAAAGTTGCGAAACTGTTGAGAGGAAAGTATAAACCGAACTTTACCCCTCACGTAGATTGTGGTGATAACGTAATTGTTATCAACGCCGACAAAATGAAGTTCAGTGGAAACAAACTGACAGAAAAACTTTACATTTCTTACACAGGCTATCCTGGTGGTCAGCGTGAAACAACACCTGCCCAACTTTTGGCTAAGCCAAACGGTGTAGACCGCCTGATGAGAAAAGTCGTAAAGGGTATGTTGCCAAAGAACAAACTTGGCGCTAAGTTGCTGACCAACCTTTATGTTTATGGAGGTAGCGAACACAAGCAGGAGGCTCAGAACCCCAAAATGATTGATATTAACGCACTTAAATAATATATAATGGAAGTAATAAATGCATTAGGCCGACGCAAAAGTGCTGTGGCACGCGTTTTCGTTAAAGAAGGTACTGGCAAGATTACTATCAACAAGAAAGACCTTGCTGTATACTTCCCTTCAAGCATTCTTCAGTTCGTTGTTAAACAGCCATTGAACAAACTTGGTGTAGCAGAGAAGTACGACATCAATGTAAATCTCGTAGGCGGTGGTTACACCGGCCAGTCTCAGGCTCTCCGTTTGGCGATTGCTCGTGCTCTCGTTAAAATCAATGCTGAAGACAAAGCTGTTTTGCGTGCAGAAGGTTTCATGACTCGTGACCCGCGCGCCGTAGAGCGTAAGAAGCCAGGACGTCCAAAAGCACGTCGTAGATTCCAGTTCAGTAAGCGTTAATCTTACGAACTGCGTTTAGTATCTAAACTACTGGGACTCTTAGTTTGCGATGATGTAAACTCTGGCTACCCGGCAGTTGGTTTAGAAAACAAAAAAGAAGGTAAACGATTAAAGATTAAAAAAAATGTCAAGAATTAATTTCGATACTTTACTTGAGGCAGGTTGCCACTTTGGCCACCTCAAGAGAAAATGGAATCCTGCAATGGCTCCTTATATCTTCATGGAGCGTAACGGTATCCATATCATTGACCTGAACAAGACTGCTGCTAAGGTTGAAGAAGCAGCTGAAGCTCTGAAGCAGATTGCTAAATCAGGCAAAAAAGTTTTATTTGTTGCTACTAAGAAACAGGCAAAGCAGGTTGTTGCAGAAAAAGCACAGTCTGTAAATATGCCTTTCGTTATTGAACGTTGGCCAGGTGGTATGCTTACCAACTTCCCCACAATCCGCAAGGCTGTAAAGAAGATGGCTACTATCGACAAATTGACCAACGACGGTACATATTCAAATCTTTCAAAGCGTGAGATTCTTCAGATTTCACGTCAGCGTGCAAAGTTGGACAAGACTTTGGGTTCTATCGCTGACCTGACACGCCTTCCATCTGCCTTGTTTGTGGTTGACGTATTGAAGGAAAACATCGCAGTTCGTGAAGCTAACCGTTTGGGCATCCCTGTATTTGCCATTGTAGATACAAACTCTAACCCAGACAATGTAGACTTCGTTATTCCTGCAAACGATGACTCTACCAAATCTGTAGAAGTTATCTTGGGTGCTTGCTGCACAGCTATTCAGGAAGGTCTCGAAGAACGCAAAGCTGAAAAGGTAGATGCAGAAGCTGCGGGCGAAGCTCCAAAAAAGAGCACAAAACGCTCATCTAAGGCTCGTATCGAGAAACAAGAGGAAGAAGCTAACGAAGAAGCATAATCACTGATTATTTTAAAGAATACATAAGATATGGCTGTAACAATGGCTGAAATCCAGAAGCTCCGCAAGATTTCGGGCGCTGGTATGATGGATTGTAAAAATGCTCTGGCAAAAGCAGAGGGTGATATGGATGCTGCGTTGAAGATACTGCGCGAAAAGGGACAAG
Organism: Bacteroidales bacterium; assembly: GCA_029227175.1. Taxonomy (GTDB): domain Bacteria; phylum Bacteroidota; class Bacteroidia; order Bacteroidales; family Bacteroidaceae; genus Bacteroides. The sequence continues at coordinate 38,709 of JAQXZK010000063.1, forward strand.
CTATCGCAGCTAAACGTTCTGACCGCGAGACTTCAAACGGCTGTGTATTGGCTAAGAAGGCTGAAGGCTTCGGTGCTATGATTGCATTGAAGTGCGAAACCGACTTCGTTGCCAACAATGCTGATTTCGTTAAGTTGACACAAGATATTCTCGATGCTGCAGTTGCTAACAAGTGCGCAACTCTGGATGAAGTAAAGGCACTTCCTTTATACGATACAACTGTACAGCAGGCTGTTACTGACAGAAGTGGTATCACTGGCGAGAAAATGGAGCTCGATGGTTATATGACTATCAGCGGAGCAGACATCGCAATCTACAACCACCAGAACAAAAATGTACTTTGTACAATGGTTGCACTTAGCAAAGTTGCAGACCCAGTTGCTGGTCACGAGGTAGCTATGCAGGTTGCTGCTATGGCTCCGATTGCCCTCAATGCAGAAAGCGTACCACAAGAAGTAAAAGACCGCGAGTTAGCTGTTGCTATCGACAAGACAAAAGAAGAACAGATCAACAAGGCTGTTGAAGCCGCTTTGAAGAAAGCCGGCATCAATGCAAACCTGGTTGACAGCGAAGACCACATCAGTTCTAACATCGCTAAGGGTTGGTTGACAGAAGAAGAAGCAGAGAAGGCTCGCGAAATCAAGAAGACTGCTGCTGAACAGAAGGCTGCCAACATGCCTGAACAGATGATTCAGAATATTGCTAAAGGTCGTATGGCTAAGTTCTTCAAGGAAGTTTGCTTACTTGAACAGGAATACACCAAGGACGCTAAGATAAACATCGCACAGTACCTGAAGTCAGTTGACCCAGATTTGACCGTACTCGATTTCAAGCGTTTCACGCTGAGAGCAGAATAAAAATTCTACTCCTAAGGAGTAGAACATATCAAATGTGGTTAAAAACATCGGTTTTTAACCACATTTCTTTTTTCTGTTTACAAAGATATATATCTTTGTAAATAAGATGAATCATTCTCATGACAAAGCGTACTGATTATATAGTCAACAGCATATTTATAACATTGATATTATCCTTGTTAGGAAGTATGATTTTTGTCTATGCCCACATTAGGTGGGAAAATGTTACGCCCTATATAACCCAATCTGATTCTATATCCATTCATAATGTTGTAATAAATTCAAAGACTTCGTCAATGGTTGTCATATCTGCACAGCGATTAGTCAAGACAATCAAAGTCAAAACCACTCCTTCAAAAATCTCGACAAACGACCAAAGCGAGAAGGCAAAGAAAAAAACAGTTGAAGTTCCAAAAACACAAAAGGTTTCTTGTCCAACTGATTCAAACCGTATAAAAACAGAGTTGGATTCCGTTTAGCATTGTAATTATAAATTATGAAAATAACAAACAGTTGTACATCCAAGAGACTGCATGGCCATATCGCTCTTCTTCTGGCCAATGTATCCTGGGGATTGATGTCCCCTATCTCCAAAGATCTACTTAATCAACAGGTAATCTCTCCATGGGCTTTGACAGGCATCCGCATCATTGGTGGCACCTTAGTCTTCTGGTTTTTGTCTGCAGTCCTTTCCGGTCGGGTGATAAAGAGCGAGCCCATTGATCGAAAAGACCTCTTGAAGATCTTCTGTGCATCCATGCTGGTCATCATGGCCAATCAGGCGTTAGTCATCATCGGCATGAACTATACAAGCCCTATTGACGCAGCCATCGTATGCAGTACAACTCCGGTTTTCACCCTACTCTTCTCCTTCTTACTACTTCATGCCCGCATGTCGTGGTTTCGTACGTTGGGAGTTTTTATCGGTTTTGCCGGTGTGTTAGCCTTTGTCTTCCTCGGCAAAGCAGATGTGGAATACAATGTTGTAAACCCCATGTTAGGTAATGGGTTGTGCCTGCTTGCCCAGATATGTGCAGCCTTATATCTTGTCTTATTTCCCGACATTATTTCCAAGTATTCGGCATTTACACTCATGAAGTGGATGTTCCTTTTCTCTGCAATCGCCATCACTCCATTTGTCGCTTCCGAGTTGTTGAGCATTGACTGGCAGACGCTATCCTTGACTGTCATCATGGAAGTACTCTACATACTCATCATGGGCACATGCTTCAGTTACTTGCTGATACCTTATGCGCAACGTCGTGTCCAGCCCACTGTCATCGCCATGTACAACTATCTACAGCCATTAGTTGCCTTTATCAGTACAGTCATCCTCGGTTTAGCACTCATTAACGGACTAACGGTCTGCGCCTCAGCCCTCATCCTGCTTGCCGTCTGGATGGTCAATCGTGAATCATAGTATTAACTTCAATCTATACAACAATGAAAAAAAACCTTTGCCAAACTGCATTGGCTGCTTTCGTCTCTCTGCTACCCTTATGTGGGGCGGCTCAAACCCGTGCCACTGTGACCGAAGAGATGAAGTCAATGCCGACTTATCCCTATTCTGACCCTAATCCGGTTGCAGAACCAGAGAGTTCAATTTATCCTTACTTCCTCTTCGACGGATATTCCCACAAATCTGTCCCACAGGAATGGAAAGTGGTAACCCTTGAGAATGAATACATCCGAGTAACCATCTTCCCACAGATTGGTGGTAAGCTGTGGGGTGCCTACGACAAGATTAATCAAAAGGAATTTGTCTACACCAATGACGCGGTCAAGTTCCGCAACATCGCCATGCGCGGTCCATGGACCTCTGGCGGTATAGAGTTTAACTTCGGTATCATCGGTCATGAACCGACTACCAGCTCTCCTGTCGACTACCTCACTCGTCAAAACGAAGACGGCAGTGCCAGTTGCTTCATTGCATCCTATGACTGGGTGACGCGTAATTACTGGGGAGTGGAAATTCGACTGCCTAAAGACAAGGCATACTTCACCACTCATTCAACCATTTACAACACAACAGCTATCGACCAGCCTTACTATCAGTGGATGAACGGTGCGTTCAGTGCACAGAATAATGCTGAATTTGTTTACCCGGGAAACTCTTACATGGGTCATGCCGGCGACATCCACCCTTTCCCGGTTGAAGATGGCCATGAAATCTCCTGGTATGAGAAGAACAACTTCATCGGCTCCAAGTCCTACCACATCAACGGCTATTACAGCGACCACTTTGGTATCTACTGGCACGGAATCGACTATGGATCTATACACCACTCCAACTATGACGAGAAACTTGGTATGAAGATTTTCCTCTGGAGTCTTGCTCGTAACGGTGCCATCTGGGAAGACCTTCTGACAGACAATCACGGACAGTATATCGAGATGCAGTCAGGCCGTATGTTCAATCAGCCCGTTGTCGAAAGTGGCTATACTCCTTACAAGAACAATGCTATCAATGCGCAGGCTACCGATACATGGACAGAATACTGGTATCCTGTGAGCGGCACCAAGGGTGTAGTGAAAACATGTCGCTTAGGGACCCTGAACGTCCTGCGCAACGCTACCGGTATGCAACTGCTTTTCAGTCCGATTCAGAAAATCAATACCACAGTCAAGGTTTATCAAGCCGACAAACTGGTGAAGGAAATGCCACTCAAAGCTGATGTTTTGCAGACCTGGACTGGCGACCTGAACCAAGTCATTCCTCAAGGACAGCTCAAGGTTATAATCGGTGACCAACAACTGGTATACTCTGAGTCTAAAGACGACTTCGAACTCCGTCGTCCGAAAGTCCTGCCTGCAGACTTTGACTGGAATAGCGCCTACGGCCTTTATGTCAAGGGCGAGCAACACATGAACAGTTTGATGTATGCCGATGCCGAGAAATTCCTGTGCCAATCTATCGAGAAGGACAAATACTTCGCTCCGGCATTGGTTCGCCTGGCTTCGCTTTATGTGCATCAGGCCAAATACAATCAGGCCCTTGAATTACTCCAACGCGTATTGAGCCTCAACGCTTATGATGACGAAGGAAACTATCTCTACGGATTATGCAACAATGCTATGGGTCGCATCACCGACGCCAAAGACGGTTTTTCCATCGCATCCATCTCACCGGCATTCCGAAGCTCTTCTTACCAGAAACTGGCAGAAATCTACTTTTGCGAAGACAACAAGGAGAAGGCAGAGCACTATGCCCTGATGAGTCTGGATTATAATGTCAAAAATATCAGAACCCTTCAGTTGCTCTCTGTCCTCTATCGTCAGACTGGCCGCACAGACGAGGCAAAGGCCAAGGTAAAGACGATTCTTGATATGGTTCCTCTCTTCCCGGGAGCACGCTACGAAGCTACTTGCCTCGGACTATCTACCTTTGAGAAATTCGTTGCCGAGGAATCCTGCGAAATGCCTCAGGAGACATTCATGGAGGAAGCCTCTTGGTACGAGTCAATAAACTGCTACGACGATGCCATAAAACTCTTTGATCTGGCAAAGTCTTCACCGATTGCCTTGATTCGCAAATCATATATCCAACACAAACAAGGCAACAACGCCTCTGCTTCAAGCACATTGGCAGAAGCAATTGCCATGAAGCCTGACTATGTATTCCCATTCCGTGTCGAAGACATCCCAGCACTTCGTTATGCTGTCAATAACACCAATTCATGGAAACCACGCTACTATCTGGCAGAACTGCTTTTAGCTAAGCATCAGAAGAAAGAAGCTCTGACCCTTATGGCCGACAGCCGCACTTCCGACTATGCCCCCTATTATCTCCTGGCAGCATCACTGGCAGAAGGTGCAGACCGTCTGGCTACTATTCAGAAAGCTGAACAGATTGAGCCGTCATGGCGTGTAGGCCGTGAACTCATCAAATACTATGAGTCTCAAGCTGATTATATGCAGGTAGTCAAGATTGGAGAGAAATACCTCAGGCGCTATCCGCAAAACTATATGATTGCGCTCTCATTGGCTAAAGGATACATGGAAATCGGCAACAACACAGCAAGCCTCAAACTGCTTGCCAAGACGCACATTCTGCCTTATGAAGGAGCTCGCGACGGCTACGTGGCTTATCGACTGGCAAACCTGCAGGAAGCCGTTAATCAGATACAAGCCAAGAGCCTCAAGCGTGCAGAGAAATACATCCAGGAAGCGTTGAAATATCCGGAAAACTTAGGCGTTGGCAAACCATTTGACGAAGTTATCGACGCCCGTGTTGAAAATTATCTCCTAAGTCTTGTCTATGCTAACGATGCAGCCAAGTCCAAGTCATACCTCGCAAAGGTCACTACCTCAAAGCCCTACCGCGAAAACAAGAGTTTCAACACAGCCGAATTACTTGTTGCTCTGGCTCTCAAGGCTGAAGGAAAAGCAGCAGAAGCAGACAAACTATGCGATTCTTGGAAGGGTTCATCCCCTGTTGTCGCATGGTGCAAGGCCATTTATCAAGGCGACAAAGCCAAAGCTGCTGAAATTGCATCTGCCATGAAGCAAGGCGAAAAGGGCATCGCACCGATTCCATTCATCCACTTCGACGGCAACTCAAGCATCATCTATCGCTTACTCAAGTAATCAAGACAGACCTTCTCTCCTTGAAGGAACAAGGTGGCTTATCGTTATGATACGCACCTCAAAATGGACAGGTTAAACCATATCCAATTAGTGAAAGAGTCCGCTACTAGCGGACTCTTTCATTTTACTTGAATCGGTCAATAGATTCGGTCCTGTCTTGGCTCAAAAGACCTCGTCAGAAAGGAACTTGCCAGAGTGAGGGCGATAGCGATGGAGGGCTCGTTCGGTACACAGATAGAGCACTACGGCCTGAGGCGAGTCAAGGCCCGAACGAAACTGACGGAAATCCCGTACATCTTCTTCGGCATACATGCGGCAAACGTGGTGCAGCTGGTAGACAGGATAGAGCAGAGAGCATTGCTGGTGGTTGACTGAAACGAAAACATGCACATAGAAAAGTGCTTTCACAGGGGTATTACGCCTCTGTCATCGCAAATAGACAAAATATCCGGCCGAAACGATCGGGATGAGTATAAAAACGTTAATTTGATGAGCCGGATGCAGAAAACGGAGGAGACCTGTCACTGCTTCACTCAATTAGAAAACATTAAACGACAATCCCTAAAATATTATCTAGGGCAGTGTCATAGCATCTTTCTTATCCCGAACTCACGTATATCTTAACCCAAATTAGAGAGATGAAAGAAAGCCGGGCTTACAGGATTGTCTCGCCCTCTATAAAGTTCTCTAAGAAGAAGGTCTCGCCATCATAGACAGCATAGGTAAAATAATTTATCCAGTCACCAAGGATGACGGCTCTCGAATCACGACTTAACATTAAGTCGAGTTCAATATGGCGATGGCCAAACAGGAAAAAGTTAATGTTTGGATGCGTCTGCAGGTACTCCTTCGCAAATATTATAAGCGGTTCCTTGTCTTCTCCCTGATAATCAGGCTCACGGCCATCCGGTCGCTTCAGTCGGCTACGCTTAGCCCACTGCAAGCCACAAGATACGCCCCATCGCGGATGAACCATCGAGAACAGTCGCTGGGCAAGTTTGTTATGGAAAAGCCGGCGGAGGATCTGAAAGGTTTTGTCTGTCTCGCCCAATCCGTCTCCATGAGCCAGGAAAAACTCCTTGCCGTAGATTTCTGTTGTCAAAGGCTCCCGATGCAATATGACGCCACACTCCCTTGTCAGATAGTCACCACACCAGATGTCGTGATTGCCGGTGAAGAAATGGACCTCGACACCCAAGTCTGTCAACTCGGAGAGTTTCCCCAAGAACCGGGTAAAACCCTTTGGTACTACCATCCGGTATTCATACCAGAAATCAAACATATCACCCAAGAGATAAACGGCTGTCGCCTTGTGCTTGATACCGTCCAGGAAGTTCACGAGACGGCGTTCCTGCAGGCGTCGATGGCTGATCGCCAGCGAGCCGAGATGTGCATCAGAGAGAAAATAAACAGGTTTCATGCTTGTTTCATTATAGGAAGCCCAACTCAAGTTTGGCCTCTTCGCTCATCATATCCTTATTCCACTCTGGTTCAAAGACCAGGTTAACATTTGCCATGGTAACCCCCTCGATAGACTCGACCTTCTGACGGATATCTTCCATGATAAAATCAGCAGCCGGACAGTTCGGGGCAGTCAATGTCATATCAATGTCGACGACATTTTTCTCATTAACCTCAATTTTATAAATCAGGCCTAGTTCGTACACATTTACCGGTATTTCCGGGTCATACACCGTGCGAAGCATGGCAACGACCTTCTCTTCTATTTCGTATGTTGTCATAGCAATCTTTTACTGTTTCGTGATACAAAGGTATGAAATTCACAACTCATCATGGTCGTTAAAGCTATAAAAACCACCATCGACAATTATTAAATGGTCGATGAGGCGGATATTTACGGCTTCACAGGCCTGTTTTACACGTTGTGTCAGATGCAAATCTTCCACACTCGGTCTCAAGTTCCCGCTGGGGTGATTGTGTACGATGGCTATCTGAGTTGCCTGGCGAAGGATGGCAGCACGTAAAATCAAGCGCACATCGACGGCCGTTTGGGTAATACCGCCACTGCTAATACGCTCTTTGTCAATGACACGTCCGCCCTGATTGAGCATCAGCACCCAGAATTCTTCGTGACCAAGATCGCAAAGGAGAGGTTGGAAGATGCTATTGATGGTTTCCGGACTTGTCACTGTCACACGTTCCCCGACATTCTCTGCACTGCGTCGCTTGCCTAATTCGAGTGCAGCCATGATTGTGAGTGCTTTCGCCTCACCCATGCCCTTATACTGCATAAAGTCGTCCAGCCTCCATTTTCCCATCTGACAGAGATTATCACCGGCCCTTGCCAGCATCTTTTTAGCCAAATCGACTGCACTCTCGCCGCGAGAGCCTGAACGCAGCAGGATGGCAAGTAGCTCGGCCTTGCTCAAGGCTTCTGTGCCTTTTTGCATCATCTTCTCACGCGGCCGGTCCTCGGTCGACCATTGCTTGATATTGCTTAGCTGAGTCATGACATCACTCATTTTTTATTGATAAAAGTTCTTCCGGAATGCCTCCATCTCGCCATTCCCTCGCACACAACGATGCCACCAGGCACGTAAGAATCCCGTGCCATACCCAAAGAGTTGCACAAACGCAGCAACAACCGACAAGGCTCCGACCCGCACATCGGCAAACGAAACGGAAGCATCAACAAACACCAATAGCGCGTAAAGCAATATCAGCAAAGCACAAATCGGGAAGTAAACAGATGCAAGCAAGAGTGAGGTCACTCCCACCACAAACAATGCAGGCAGGAGATGAACCAGCTTGAGGCTCTCGGGATGTTTCTTATAGAGGTTTATGCGTGCAATGCCGGAGTTGTGAACCTGTTTGAAGAATTTCCGGAAGTCTGTGCGACGTTTATGGTAAACCCAGGCATCGGGAAAGAGACGGCACGCATAACCGCCCTTGAATATGCGGATACTGAAATCAATGTCTTCACCGAAACGCATGCCGGAGAAGCCACTCAACTGCTCATAGACCTCTCGCCGCACACCCATATTGAAACTGCGGGGATAAAACTTATCTAACTTCCGCTTGCCTCCACGTATTCCACCCGTCGTAAAGAACGAGGTCATGGAATAGCTGATGGCCCGTTGCACCGGGGTGAAAGAAGGATGTGCCCTGTCCGGTCCTCCAAATGCGTCGCATGGCTGCATCTGCAACTCTTGCTCGATGGCCATGAGATAGTGTTCAGGAACAATACAGTCAGAATCCAATATCAGGAGATAGTCTCCCCGGCTTCTTTCCGCACCGTAATTACGCGACCTGCCCGGACCGCTATTCTCCTTGAGATAATAACTGATATCCAGTTGAGAGGCATACTTCTCGACAACTCTGTCACACTTCAACAGAGAACCATCCTCTACGACAATCACCTCAAAATCCTTAAACTGTTGATGTGTTAGACTTTGCAGCAACTCATCCACCTCGTCAGGGCGGTTGAATACCGGTATGATAATTGAATACTTCATCTTGTCCGAGTCTCATAAACTTAGGACTACAAACATACAAAAAAATCCCCGAATGTAGTGATGTTACATTCAGGGACTCTATATATTTGTAGTATCAGGCTTATGCCTTTACACGACCTACGTAAGAACCGTCGCGTGTATCGATTTCAATGGTCTCGCCTTCGGTAATGAAGAGAGGAACACGAACTTCAGCACCGCTTTCAACCGTAGCAGGCTTCAAGGTATTGGTTGCCGTATCACCCTTCAAGCCCGGCTCAGTATAGGTAACCTTCATCTGAACCTTAACCGGCATATCAGCATAAAGTACAGTCTCAGTAGAAGCATCAGATACAACGTCAACAACCTGGCCTTCGAGCAAGAAATCAACACCATTAATCAAAGCCTTGGCAATAGGAATCTGATCGTATGTTTCCTGGTTCATGAAAATATAGTCCTCTCCTTCCATGTAAAGGAACTGGTAAGGACGACGTTCTACACGAACATCTTCCAACTTTTCACCGATGTTAAAACGACGTTCCAGCACATAACCGTTCACAACGTCCTTCAACTTGGTACGCATAAATGTGTTTCCCTTTCCTGGCTTTACGTGCAGGAAGTCAATACAGAAGTAGAGTTTGCCGTCCATACGGATGCAAGTTCCAATCTTGATGTCTTGAGCGTTAATCATATGTTTTTCCTATATTTAATTGATATTTTTCCATTTTTGCGAGTGCAAAAGTAGTGTAATTATAAAAAAACACAAAAACTTTCGCGATAAAAAGAAGTTTCATTTTGTTTATTTGAAAAAAGTCCATAATTTTGCGGCTCAAATCGAAGAAAATAATAACATAAATATATACGAAAGATGAAAAGAACATACCAACCATCTAACAGGAAAAGAAAGAACAAGCACGGTTTCCGTGAAAGAATGGCAACAGCCAATGGACGTCGAGTATTAGCAGCACGCCGCGCAAAAGGTCGTAAGAAACTCACTGTTTCTGACGAATACAATGGCGTGAAAGCTTAAGACCTATAATCCTAAACTTTAGGAGAGAAGCCGTGAAGAGGAAACTTCACGGCTTTTTTCATGCCCAGCCCGATAATATTACATACCTTTGCACAAACCGTTAAAAACAAAACTATGAGAAAAAAGAAACTCCTTGTCCTTGCTTTGGCACTGCTCGCCAACTGTCATTTCTCCATAGGGCAAAACATCCGATATGTCAATCCACTTATTGGAACCGATGTGCAACGGAATGTTACAGAAGGACTTGCCGACTCTGAAGTAAAAGGGCAAACCATTCCTGCAGTCGGTGTACCGAACGGGATGGTGAGTTGGGTGGCCCAGACCATGAGCAACGAGCAGAAATGCTATTCTCCTTATTATTACTATCAAGACAAGATTGAAGGATTCCGAGCCAGCCACTGGGCCAGCGGTTCGTGTATGCAGGACTATGGCAGCGTAACCATCATGCCCGTAAGCCGACAACTGCTCACGAAAGCAAGAGAGAGAGCCTCTCTGTTCTCTCACACGAACGAGGTGTCGAAGCCTGACTATTACAAGGTCCTCCTGCAAGACTATGGGATTGAAGCAGAAATGACCGGGCTCTCACGCAGCGGAATCTTTCGATTCTCCTATCGGGAAGGCGAGAGAAAATTTCTCGTCATTGAACCCAACAGCGACAAAGGTATCGCCCGCATCAAGATTGACGCAGCCAAAAGGGAAATCACCGGATACAATCCTGCTCACCGCATCTACCAAGGGTCAGGCAAAAGCGCCGGATTCTGTGGTTTCTTCGTCATACAACTGAAGGATGAGATTATTGATTACGGAATATGGAAAGGAGACAACCTGCACCGGCAGATTGATGTGGCCACCGGTCGCAAGGAACGAGTCGGAGCCTGGATAGAATTAGGAGGCGGGGGGAAGAATGTCATCGTTAAAGTGGGCACCTCGTTTACAAGCATCGAAGAGGCGCGACAAAACCTCAAGTCCGAGATTCCGGCATGGAATTTTGACAAAACGCGGAAGGAGTCTGCCACTGCCTGGAACCACCTACTGCACAAGATTCAGGTCAGAGGAACAGATGAAACAAAGAAGCAACAGTTCTATTCTGCACTCTATGCCGCCTCCCTGCTTCCCAGACAGTTCAACGATAAGGATGGCACCTATCCACGATTTGCCTCCCTGTTTGAGACATCAAAGTCAAGCCACGACTACTACTCAGACTTCTCCATGTGGGACATCTACAGAGCCGTCCTGCCACTCCACTCTATCATCAACCCCAGACTTCTGGGAGACTTCTGTCACTCGCTGGTAACTATGTCTGAGGAAGGAGGCTGGCTGCCCATCTTCCCGGCGTGGAACAACTACACAGCAGCCATGATTGGCGACCACGCCATTGCAGCACTCAGTGACGCCATGGTTAAAGATATTCCAGGTTTTAACTATGAAAAAGCCTACACCTACATGAGGAAGAATGCCTTTGAGCCGAACAAAGACCTCAAGAGCTATCAGAGTGGATTGGGTCGCAGAGCCTTGGAGTCATACCTGAAGTACGGCTACATTCCGCTTGAAGACGGAGTCAAAGATGCTTTTCACAAAAACGAACAGGTATCCAGAACCTTGGAATATGCCTACGACGACTATGCATTGGCACAAGCGGCCAAAGTGCTGGGAAAAACCGGAGACTACAAGATGCTCCTGGAACGCTCACAAAACTATCGGCACGTCATTGACTCGCAAACCGGATATGCAAGAGGACGTCATGCTGACGGAAGGTGGGTTGAACCGTTCCGGCCTGACAAACCCTGCAGTTACATCTGCGAAGGAACCCCCTATCACTATACTTGGTTCGTTCCTCACGACCTCCCCGGCCTGCAACGCATTATGGGCAAGGAACGGTTCTCGGAACGTCTGGACAATTTCTTCAGGCACAATTACTACTGGCACGGCAACGAACCGGGACACCACATTGCCTATCTCTTTGCCATGACCGGTGAGGCATGGAAGACGCAACACCTCATCCACCAAATTCTCCAAAAAGAGTATTTCGCGGCTCCGGACGGACTAAGCGGTAACGACGATGCCGGACAGATGTCAGCCTGGCTGGTTTTCTCCATGATGGGATTCTACCCGGTATGTCCATCACAGCCCTACTACGTCTTAGGCAGTCCAAGTTTTGAAGAGATAACCCTACACCTTGACAATGGCAAGAAATTCACCATTCAGGCACAAGGGTATAGCGAAGACAATATATACATACAGAAAGCCGACCTGAACGGTCACCCACTCAAGGTAGCGGCCATCTCTCACGAAGACATCATGAAAGGGGGAAAACTCGTGCTGACCATGTCCGCAGAACCCAACACTCAATGGCCTGCTAAGGAATACTCCTCCCTACTGCAAAGCCGTACTCCCGACGAGCCATAAATTGTATTAAATTCACGAATGTTTTTCCCTAACATATTGGGAAACAAAATAAAGATTGTAATTTTGCATCGCATAAACCATCAAATATGGACAATTTAAACATAAAAGGAGCTCTCCCCCTAATCCTTATTGCAGAAGATGATGATAGCAACTTCAGATTGTTGAATGCAATCATTGGGAAGAAATGCGAAATCCTTTGGGCCAAGAACGGCCTTGAAGCATTGAGGCTCTACAAAGAAAATAGCGACAAAATACGGCTGATTCTCATGGACCTGAAGATGCCGGGAATGGACGGCTTTGAGGCGACCTCAGCTATCCGGGAAACAGACAAGAATATCCCCATCATCGTACAGACCGCATATGCCTTCAGCACAGACCGAGAAAAAGCCATTGAAATGGGTTGCAATAAAGTACTGATAAAACCCATCTCTATCGTCGAACTCCGCAAAACGATTTCTACGTACATCAACAATATCAATTGGTAAATTTTTAGACCCCTTTGAATGAAACGTAATACTTTATTTATTGTTCTGTCTATTTTACTGGCCATATTGCTTATTGGCGTCAGTGTATTGTTCTACATGGAAAAACAGACCAACAAGGAACTGACAGAAGAATTTCAGCTTGAGAAAGAAGATCTGGAGAACCAATACGCAGACTTCTCCAAACAATACGACGAATTGAAAATGACCGTCACCAACGACTCCCTGTCCGTTTTATTGGAGCAGGAACAACTCAAGACACAACGCTTGTTGGAAGAATTGAGGACGGTAAAAAGCACGAATGCTACAGAAATACGCCGACTGAAGAATGAGCTGGCAACACTTAGAAAAGTAATGGTGGGCTATATCAATCAGATAGATTCTCTGAACCGATTGACAGCCTATCAAAAAGAAGTTATCGCAGACGTGACAAAGAAATACAACGCTGCCAGTCAGCAGATTTCCACCCTTTCCGAAGAGAAGAAATCTCTGAATCAGAAGGTAACTCTGGCTGCCCAGTTAGACGCCACAAACATCGTTGTAACCCCAACCAACAAGCGTGGGAAAGTGGCCAAACGCGTCAAAGACATTACGAAAATCAAGATTTCATTTACGCTGGCCAAGAATATCACGGCTGAGACCGGAGAGAAGACCATCTACCTGCGTATTACAAAACCCAACAACGAGGTTCTCTCTAAAAGCAGTTCAAACACCTTTAACTACGAGAACCGGCAATTGGAATATTCCATCAAGAAGTACATCGAGTACACCGGAGAAGAGCAGACCATCACCGTTTATTGGGATGTGGAAGAATATATGGAAGCCGGTACATTCCGCATTGACATCTTTGCAGACGGCAATTTGATTGGTTCCAAATCAGCCGTAATCGACTAAAGATTTGCTGTTAAACCCATATTTGAGTCTTAATGGCATTGGGACTCGCGCCATAGAAATCTCTGAGGAGGAAGTTTGCTTTAACCCAAATCAGTCATTAGGATGGTTTTGTTATTCCTATAGTACCCACCCCGGAGTACTGCTGTCCTCTTTAAGGGGTACTTGAGTACCCGCCGCAGGGTATTGTTGCCATCTCTAAGAGAGTACCGGCTACCCAAAAAACCGATTGACGATGTGGAATAAAATTATATTGCTGTCCGGTAAAACAAAAAACCAAATCGGGCAGTAGACATTTCCCGCCCTTCATCTTGATACGCCATCAGAACATGCGTTCGACAACATCATCATTCAGTGTTGCCACGACAACATGACCGTCAGGCGTAAAGTTTGGCTGACTGCAGGCAAAGAGACGATTTACCAAATCCGCCATTTCCTCTCCAGAAAGTACTTGACCATAGACAATAGCAACAGCCTTCGCCATGGATAAGGCCAAAGCACTCTGTATCTCGTGCTTGATATCCGAACCAGTCTCCTTGGCCGAGTTTACCATGTCACGAAGCAAGTCCGCGGGCTTGAGTCCCTCTATACCTTCCGGAATGCCATTTATGGAATAACTGCCCCCGCCGAGCGACGTCAGGTCAAAGCCTATATATTCCAAATCATTCATGACACTCTCTAAGATGGGAACCTCGGAAGGCTGGAACGTCACAACCTCCGGGAAAAGCAAGCCCTGGGAAATACGCTGCCGGCCTTCTATCTGGCTTAGATACTGTTCGTACAAGACATTGATATGAGCCCGATGTTGGTCTATTATCATCAAACCGGACTTTACCGAAGTCATAATGAAACGCCCTTTGTACTGGTAAAACTCCCCGGAAAAGGAAGATTCCACATTTATCAAGTCTGCCGAATGACCGGCCGAACACACTTCTGAAGGCTCGGCACCCGGCAGTTCTACCTCCTTCTGCGGCACGAGACCCGCATACAACTCCTGCCAATGTTCGGTAGAAGAAGCCTTTTTTGAGGGAGCAGACTGGCTAAAGGGATTAAAGGACTGGTTATAATAAACCTTAGGAGGCGTTACAGGAGTATAATTCTGCGAGAAAATCGGCATCTGTGGCTTCCCGGCCGTATCGAAGTCAATGGAGGGCACTGCGCTAAACTTACCAAGAGACTCTTTGATGGCAGCCGAAAGTATCTGCCAGATGGCCTGCTCGTTCTCAAATTTAATCTCTGTCTTGGTGGGATGGATATTCACATCTATCTGTGAAGGGTCCACCTCAAAGTAAATGAAGTATGGAACCTGTTCGCCCGTAGGAATAAGATTCTCAAACGCGTCCATGACAGCCCGGTGGAAATATCCATGCCGCATATAACGGCCATTTACAAAGAAATACTGCTGGGCTCCTTTCTTTCTGGCACTATCCGGTTTGCCGACATATCCCGAGATGCGGGCAATAGCCGTTTCTGCGTTGACTGCTATCAACTGCTGGTTCAGCTTCTTGCCAAATATGCGGATTATCCTCTGGTGGAGCCCTGCAGCCGGCA